>PMHU01000041.1 GCA_003156795.1 Acidimicrobiaceae bacterium | reverse complement strand
GAGTCCGCTGGCTCGAGGGATGCTGGCAGGCACCCGCGGCCGCGACGGATCGCGCCGGGCGACTCGCTCCGAGACGGACGCGTTCTCCGATTACCTGTACAACCAGCCGACTGACTTCGATGTGGTCGAAAGAGCCGTCGAGGTCGCAGGCGAACGCGCCATCCCGACGGCCCAGATCTCCCTCGCCTGGCTGCTGCACAAGCCGGGCGTCACCGCTCCTATCGTCGGCGTGACCAAGCCAGGCCACATCGAGGACGCGTTGGCAGCAGAGCACCTGCACCTAAGCGACGACGAGATCAAGCTCCTCGAGGATCCGTACGTACCCCACCCGGTGCTCGGTCACTTCTAGGGGTCGGGTCGGCTCGCTTGCCGAAGCCGCTTCTGCGACCTGTACTGTCGTAGGAGATCGGCGACGAGGGGAGAGCAAATGTCCGAGTTCAACTTGATCATCGGTGGGGAGCGCCGGGCGGCAAGCTCCACGTTCGACGTCTTGGATCCCGCTACCGGCGAGGTCTTCGGACAGGCGCCGGAATGTTCGCAAGCGCTTCTCGACGAAGCGTTCGGCGCCGCCGCCAAGGCCCAGATCGACTGGAAGCGCGACGAGGAGATCCGGCGGTCCGCCCTACGCGAGGCCGCCAACAAGATGTTCGCCAGCGCCGACGAGCTGGGCGGCATACTGACACGCGAACAGGGGAAGCCTCTGGCCCGAGCCCAGGAAGAGGTGCTCGGCGTGGGCGTCTGGCTTCAGTACTACGCCGATCTGGAAGTTGCGCCGGAAGTCATCCAGGACGATGACTTCGCTCGGGCCGAGGTCGTCCGCAGGCCCATCGGCGTGGTGGCTGCCATCACTCCGTGGAACTTCCCCCTCATCCTCGCGTCGTGGAAGATAGGCCCTGCGCTGCGAGCGGGCAACACCATGGTGCTGAAGCCCTCGCCGTACACGCCCCTGTCGACGCTTCGCATGATCGAACTTCTCAACGAGGTCCTGCCGCCGGGAGTTCTCAACGGAGTGAGCGGCGGTGACGAGCTGGGCAAGTGGATGACCGCCCACCGGACCCCGCGGAAGGTCAGCTTCACCGGGTCGGTGAGCGCGGGCAAGCACGTGGCCGTCTCGGCCGCGCCCGATCTCAAGCGGGTCACACTGGAGCTCGGCGGCAACGACCCCGCCGTCCTCCTCGACGACGTGAACCCGGCCGAAGTGGCCGAGAAGGTGTTCTGGGGCGCCTTCATGAACAGCGGTCAGGTGTGCTCGGCGATAAAGCGGATCTACGCCCCGGAGTCCATTTACGACGACGTCGTCGATGCGCTGGCGGCCAAGGCGGCGTCGGTAAAGGTCGGCCACGGACTGGAGGATGGGGTGGAGCTCGGACCGATCAACAACGCCCCGCAGTTCGAGCGGGTCAAGGAACTGGTCGCCGACGCCATCTCCGGAGGCGCCCGGGCGGCTGCAGGCGGAGGGCCCATCGACGGACCCGGCTACTTCTTCCAGCCGACCATCTTGGCCGGGCTCACCGACGGGACCCGAATCGTGGACGAGGAGCAGTTCGGACCGGCCGTGCCAGTGATTTCCTACCGTCACGTCGACGAGGTGATAGAGCGCGCCAACGCCACCCACTTCGGACTCTCGGGCTCCGTGTGGGGCGTCGATGTCGAGCGCGCCAATGCCGTCGCCGACCAGCTGGAGTGCGGGACCTCGTGGGTCAACGCCCACCTGGCCCTGGCACCACACCAGCCGTTCGGTGGCTTCAAGTGGAGCGGCCTGGGCGTCGAGAACGGACCTTGGGGCCTGAGCAGCTTCACCGAGATCCAGGTCCGTTACCAGTCCAAGATCTGAACGCGGCACGCTTCTGGCTGCACCCAATTGCCCGTCGGGATTCGACCCACGGCAACTCGCCGTCACACCGAATGCCTACCCTTGACAGCCATGGGGATGCGAGCTGACTGGGTTCGCTATGGCCCGGCCGCAGCGGAGTCGTTGCGGGATTTGATCGCTTCGGCCAAGGGCGGCGATCCTCTGGTACCGGTTACGGTCGTGATCCCGTCCAATCACGTGGGTGTGGCCACGAGAAGGCTGCTCGCGTCAGGGGACCTGGGCCCCGTGTGCGAGCGGGGCCGAGGCCTCATCGCAGTCGACTTCCTCACCGTCTACCGGCTAGCCGAGCTGCTCGGCTCGCCCGGCCTGGCCGGGACGGGCCGGCGTCCTGTCTCCACGCCGGTTATAGCGGCGGCCATCCGGGCCGCGCTGGCGGAGTGGCCGGGAGTTTTCGCACCGGTCGCCAGTCACGCGGCCACCGAAGAGGCCTTGGTCGACGCCTACCGCGAGCTACGGGATTTGCCCGCCGGCTCGCTCGACGCCTTGGCCAGAGAAAGCCTCCGGGCCGCCGACGTCGTGCGGCTGCACCGCGAAGCGCGGGTCAAGCTGGCGGCCGGCTGGTACGACGAGGAGGACTTGGCCTCGGCGGCCGAGCTGGCGCTAATCGACGGCGGACCGAGGCCAGACCTCGGCACCGTGATCGTGTACCTCCCCCAACGCCTGTCGCTCCACATGGCCGGGCTGTTGGAAGCAGTAGCCGGCCGGCACGACGTGGCCGTCCTGGCCGGCACCACGGGGAACCGGGCGGCTGACGACGAAGTCGTCGAGTCCCTCGCTCGACTCGGACTTCGTCCTGAGCTCCAGGTAACCGATGGCGGTCCCTTCGCCGTGGCCCGGACCCGAATCGTCACCACTTCCGACGCCGACGAAGAGGTGCGCCAGGCCGTGCGTGCGGTCGTGGCTGCGGCCCGGTCCGGGACCCGCCTGGACCGGATGGCGATCCTGCACGCCAGCTCGCAGCCATACGGGCGGCTGGTGCACGAGCATCTGGCTGCGGCCGGGATCAAGGCCAACGGGGTGGCGGTCGTGCCTCTGCGCGAAAGGGTGGTGCCGCGATCCTTCCTGCAGATGCTGGCCCTCCCGCAACGCGGCTTCTCCCGCCCGGAGGTCCTGGCCTGGATGACCGGCGCGCCGATGATCATCGGGGCCCGGCACTTCCCGGTCACCGCTTGGGACCGCCTATCCCGCCAAGCCGGCGTCGTCAAGGGTAGGGCCGACTGGGACGGCCGCCTCGAGTCTCTCGCGGCGCGCCTCGATGACAGCGCGGCGCGAGCGGAGAGCGACCCGGAAGAGCCCGACTGGAAAGCGAAGTCGGATCGGCGCAATGCCGAGCTCGTGCGGAGTCTGCGCGAGCTCGTCCTTTCCCTGATCGACGACCTCACCGAAGCGGCGTCGACACCTCGGGCCTGGTCGGAGCGAGCGTCGTGGGCCCGAGGTCTCCTGGCCGAGCTGTTCGGGCCGCCTGAGCACATCGCCGGCGTCAGGGCGGGTGGCGTCGCCCGACCCGATGAAGTCCGAGCAGCCGTCCGGGTCCAGCGAGCGCTCGACCGCCTGGGCTCGTTGGACGCCGTCGAAGGGCCAGTGGACTTGGACACTTTCACCCGCACCCTATCGTTGGAGTTCGACGCCGACCTGGGGCGGGCGGGCCGCCTCGGCGATGGCATCCTGGTCGGCTCTGTCGCACTTGGGTTGGGGCTCGACCTGGATCTGGTGGTCGTCCTCGGCCTGGCCGAGGGCTCCTTCCCCACCCTGGTCCGGGAAGACTCGCTGCTGCCAGACCGCGAGCGCGCCGCGTGCGGGGACGAAGGCCTGCCCTTGCGCCGCCAGTCGGTTGGGCGCCAGCACCGCCAGCTGCTGGCGACGGTGGCCGGGGCCCGTCACCAGATCCTGGTCGTCCCGCGCGGTGACCTCCGCCGGAGCACGGCAAGGATGCCGTCACGCTGGGTCCTCGACGCCGCTTCCGTCGTGGCCGGCCGTCGGGTCAACTCCCGCGAGCTCCTCGACGCAAATGCGGGAGAGCTTTCGCACGTCGCTTCCTTTGCGGCCGGAATCCGCGGGCTGGAATTCCCCGCCACTGACCAGGAGTACCGCCTCGCCGAGATCCTCGCCGGTTCGAGCCCGGCCGAAGATGCGGTCTACGAGGCGGGGACGGTAATGATCGACGCCAGGAGAGGCTGGAAGTTCACCCGGTTCGACGGCAATCTCGATGGGCTCGATCTCGGCTCCCCCACCGAGACGATCACGTCCGCCACCGGGCTCGAGGAGTGGGCCGACTGCCCCATGCGGTATCTGCTCAATCGCGTGTTGGGGATCCGGGAGTTGGAGGACAAGAAAGTCGACCTGCGAATCGATGCAGCCGAGAAGGGCAAGCTGGTGCACGACGCGTTGGAGCGGTTCGTGACCGAAAGCTTCGATCTCGGCGACGGCACGGAGCGAGACCGGGAGCGGATGCGCAGCATCGGCGAGCAGGTGTGCCAGGAGTATGAGGAGCAGGGTTTGACCGGCCACCCCCTCTTCTGGCGCCACGACCGCCGAATCATCCTGGCCGGGCTCGAAAGGTTCGTACTCGAGGACGCCCTCCACCGCGAGACGACCGGGCGTCGTCCGGTCGCCGTGGAGTTCTCCTTCGTCGACCCGCCGGCTGTGCTGAGGTTGCCGGACGGTCGTGCGGTCCGTTTCCGGGGACGCGTCGATCGGATCGACGTCGACCAGGATGGTCGCCTGAGCGTGGTCGACTACAAGACCGGACGGGCCCAGTCGTACACGAACCTCGGAGCCGACCCAGGCGGTCGTGGCAAGCATCTGCAACTGGTCGTCTACGCCCTCGCGGCCCGCCTGTTGCGAGGAGCCGAGAGCGCCAGCTCCTACCCGGTTGACGCTGAGTATTGGATGGTCTCAGACAAGGGCGGATGGGGTCGCCACGGATACCTGGTAACAGACGAGGTCCTGGAGCTGGTCGGCGCCACGGTCGGACAAATGGTGGAAGGGATCGAGCGCGGGGTCTTCCCGTCTCATCCCACCGGGTCTGCATCTGATCCGTGGATCAAGTGTCCCTATTGCAACACGGACGGCCTGGGCGAGGCCGACCTCCAGCGGGCGTGGGAACGCAAACGTTCCGACCCGGCCATGGGCCCGTACGCCAATCTGGCGGATCCCGTCGGTGCCTGAAGGTCGGCAGGCCCCCGACCAGGTTGAGCGCGATCGGATCCGTTCGGACCTGGCGAGCACGCTGTTCGTGAGCGCCGGGGCCGGGTCGGGCAAGACGTCGACGCTCGTGGACAGGGTCGTAGCCCTGGTGGTGACCGGCACGGCCGAGCTGGAGCGGGTGGCCGCCGTGACCTTCACCGACAAGGCCGCCAGCGAGCTACGGGATCGCGTGCGAGAGGTGCTCGAAAGCGTCGCTCTCCGAGACGAAGACGAGCCGGTGGCGGCCGAGAGGTGCCGGCATGCGCTCGATCAACTGGACCGCTCCCCCATCGGCACGCTGCACTCGTTCGCCCAACGCATTTTGTCGGAGCACCCGATCGAGGCCGGATTGCCGCCCCGGGTAGAGGTCCTTGACGAAGTCAGCTCCGGAATCGAGTTCGAGCAGAGGTGGGGCACGTTCTACGAGAAGCTGCTCGCTGATCCAGACATGGAGCGGACCATCCTGCTGTTGTTGGCCGGCGGCGTCGACGAAGCGGTAGCACGCGCCCTGGCCCGGGCCTTCGAGGACAACTGGGACCGAGTCGAAGACAACGTCCCCGCGCATTGGCCACAGCCTCCGGACCCGCGCCGTCTGATCGCCCCCGTGCTGGCCGAAGCCGCCGAGGTCTGGGCCCTGAGCCGGTACTGCACCAAAAGCGACGATCTATTGGTCGTCAAATTGGATGAGATCGCCCGTCACGTCGACGGCCTGCGAGCGTCCACCGGCGAAGTCGATCTGCTCGAGAAGTTGGGACAAGTCCCCGGGGCCTACCGACCGGGTAACGCAGGAAGGCAGGGGTCTTGGAGCTGTCCCGTTGACGAAGTGCGAGCGCGAGTCCGGCGCATCGGCGAGCAGTTCACCGGAGTCCGGTCCGAAGTACTTCAGGCGTGCGCCCACCGGCTCGGCACGGCGATCCGGGGTTTCACCCTGAAATCGGCGTGGGAGAGAAAGTGCGACGGCCGGCTCGTCTTTCATGATCTCTTGGTAGTGGCCCGCGCCCTGATGTGCGATCCGGCGCACGGGCCGTCGGTGAGATCTGCCCTGGCCAAGCGGTACGACCGGCTCCTCTTGGACGAATTCCAGGACACCGACCCCATCCAGATCGAACTGGCCGTGCGGATCGCGGCGGCCGATCCCCTGGCCGATGCCCGCTCCGAATGGGAGGACGTGGAGGTGGCGCCGGGGCGACTTTTTATGGTCGGGGACCCGAAGCAATCGATCTACCGGTTCCGCCGGGCCGACGTGGCCACCTTCTTGCGAGCCGGC
>PMHU01000169.1:3161-12768 GCA_003156795.1 Acidimicrobiaceae bacterium | reverse complement strand
GGTCGTGGTCGTCCCGTTGCCGCCGATCGCTATCGGTGTGGTGGAGCCGGGTTGCGGTTTCCAACCTGGGGGCGGTTTGGGCTGCGACGGCACCGGTCCGGGTGTGGGCACCACGACCGGTTGGGCCGGCTGGGCCTCCGAAGGCGGCTGGTGGGGTGGGACCGGGGTTCCGGGCGCGTGAACGCGGCCGAACCCGGCCAGATCGGACCACCAGATCGAGCTGACCTGCACAACCGTCCCGGTGTGGGGGGCGTTGATCATCAGCCCGTCACCGATGTATATGCCCACGTGGTGGATATCGGTGGTGCCGTAAAACACGAGGTCACCGGGCAGCAGCTGCGACAGCGGGACCGGGATGGTCCAGGCGTCCTGATCAGCGGCCACCCTGGGGATCGACACGCCTGCGGCGCGCCAGACGTACTGGGTGAGCCCGGAGCAGTCGAAGGAGTCGGGACCGGTGGCGCCCCAAACATAGGGCTTGCCCAGCTCGGCAAAGGCCCACGTCAGCGCCACCGGAGTGGTCGAAACCGGCGGCGGCACGGGCTGCTTGGGGGTGAACTGCAATGCCGACGCCGACAGCAGCTCTCGTCCCGCCTGGGACGCCAGGGCCACGTGGTCGGCTTCGACTTGCGCCGCCGACGCCTTGGATATCGACGACAGCTCGGACTGAAGGCGTCCAGCCTCGGATTGCTCGGCGGCCAAGGCCGAGGCGGCTTTCTTGGCGGCCTTGTCGGCCTGCTTCTGAGCGGACTTGGCCTGCCCGAGGGCCTGGGTGAGGTCTCGCTGGTCCTGGAACCGCGAGGCTAGGACGCCGTAGGGACCGAGGGCCGATTCGGCGTAGTCGCTGGCATACAGCAGGGCGGGGCCGGCGTTGGCGTTGACGGTCAGCGAGGTAGGTCCTTGGGTGTAGAGAAACATGACGGCGGCTTTGATCGCCGAGTCGGTGCTGTCGAAGGCCGCCGTGGCCTCGGCCGCAGTCTGCAAGGCGGCGTCTGCCTCGGCGTTGGCCGCTGTTGCCGCCGCGCCGGCTTTTTGAGCTACGGAGGCGTCGGAGTCCATTTTCGCCTGGGTGGCCGCAATGGCCGTGGCCAAAGCGGAGGTGTCTATCCCGACCGAGCTGAGCTCGATGGCGTTGGCCAGCAACGCTTGAGGGCTCTGACCATCGGTGATGGCCGGACTCACCTTCGGGATGGGCGGCAACGTCGTGGTGGTGGTCGTGGCACCTGCGCCGGGCTGGGAGGGCCCCGTTCCCGCGAATGCCTGACCCGAAACGGCCCCGACCGCGACCAGGGTGCAGGCGACCAACAAAGCGTGCCGCGTCCTCGGCCCGGTGCCCCTGGTCCCCATCGTCGCAGAGTCTCGCATACAGATATCCCCTTATCGGCGCGCCGCAGCACCCGTGTGAGGTCCTTATGCCCCCCGGACCGCCACGACCAGCTTCGTCAGCGACTCCTTGGCATCACCGAAGAGGAGGACGGTGCGGGGGTCGTACAGGAGTTCGTTGTCCACGCCCGAGAAGCCTGGTCGCATGCTTCGTTTCAAGAAGATCACGTGGGCCGATCGGTCGACGTCCAGGATCGGCATTCCGTACAGAGGGCTGGCCGGGTTGTCCCGGGCCGCCGGATTGACGACGTCGTTCGCACCCACCACGAGCGATACATCCGCGGACGGGAACTTGGCGTTGGCCTCGTCCATCTCGTCGAGCGCCTCGTAGGGAACGTCGGCTTCGGCGAGGAGGACGTTCATGTGGCCGGGCATGCGGCCGGCCACGGGATGGATGGCGTAGGCGACTTCGACCCCCCGTTCCTCCAAGAGCCGGGCCAGCTCCACGACGGCGTGCTGCGCTTGAGCCACCGCCAAGCCGTAACCAGGGACGATGATCACCCGGTGCGAGTAGGCCAGAAGGATCCCGATATCGGTCGCGTCGGCGGAGCGCACGCTCCGAGCCCCGGATCCGCCGGCAAGTAGCTCGGTCGATCCGGCCGTGGCCAACCCCCCGAAAATGATGTTGGGCAGCGAGCGGCCCATGGCGTCGCTCATCATCTTTGTGAGCAGGGCCCCCGACGTTCCGACCAGCGTGCCGGCCACCACCAGGATCAGGTTTCCGAGAGCGAACCCGTCGGCCGCGACGGCCAGACCGGTCAGAGAGTTGAGCAGAGAGATCAGAACTGGTGTGTCAGCCCCACCGACCGGAAGGCAGATCCCGGCCCCCAAGGCAAGAGCGAGCCCGGCCACGATCAGCAGGGCGACGATGTGTGGAGCCGCCACCCCCCAGCCGGCCGCCCCGAGGATCCCCACCACGATGAGCCCGTTGATGGCGCGCTGGCCCGAAAAGGTGATCGGCTTGCCGGTCATCAACTCCTGGAGCTTGGCGAACGCGACCAGGCTGCCCGCGAACGAAGCCCCGCCTATGGCAACTCCGAGCATGATCTCGGCCACGTGCGCCGTCGCCGGGTGAGCGGATTGCACGTGCAGGAAGTCGACCACCGACACCAGCGCAGCCGCCCCGCCGCCCACCCCGTTGAACACGGCGACGAGTTGGGGCACGGCGGTCATTCGGACCAGGCGGGCTGCCGGCGCTCCGATGGCGGTACCCACGATCATCCCGATCGGAATGATGCCGTCCGGGCCGGCATGTCCATCGACGACGGTGAGACCGACGGCTATCACCATGCCGCCGACTCCGATCAAATTGCCCCAACGGGCCCGCCGGGGCGAGCTCAAGGCCTTGAGGGCGACGATGAAGCAGACGGCGGAGACCAGGTAGCCTCCGACCAGCGCATTGTTGGACAGTGTGGCCGCCGTCAACTCGACCCATCCGGCGGCCGTTCCGCCCTGTCGCGGTGGTGGTCACGGTCCCGACCCTTGAACATCTCCAACATCCGATCGGTCACGACCACCCCTCCGACGATGTTGAGGGTGGCCAGGACGATGGCGGCCAGAGCCAATCCGATTTGGAGGGGCCCGTGGGCCAGGTCGGCGATGACCATCGTCCCCACCAGGATCACCCCGTGGATGGCGTTGCTCCCGGACATGAGTGGAGTGTGGAGGATGCTCGGCACCTTCGAGATGACTTCGTATCCGAGGAAGGCGGCCAGGACGAACACCACGAGGATGTTGAGGTCGCCGCTGATCACTTGGCTGCTCCTTCCATCAGTCGGCGGGTCGGCTCGTGGCGTACCTCGCCGGCCGAGGTCACGCAGGTGGCGACGACGATTTCATCCTCGATGTCCGGGCTCACCTCGCCATCGTGCACCAGCAGCTTCACGAAATTGCTCACATTGCGGGCATAGAGGGAGCTCGCCGAAGTGGCGACATCAGAGGCCAGGTCGCCGGCTCCCACGATCGTCACCCCTCCGAAGCAAATGTCGGACCCCTCGACGGTCAGCTCGCAGTTTCCTCCGGACGGCGCCGCCAGGTCGACGATCACCGAGCCCGGGCGCATGGCTTCGACCATCGACGCCGATATGAGCTGCGGCGCGGGTCGGCCGGGAACGGCCGCGGTGGTAATGACCGCGTCGGACGCGGCGACGGCATTGGACAGGAGTTCCTGCTGACGGACGGTGAACTCTTCGGTCTGCTCGGCGGCATAGCCGCCCGCACCCGATTCGGCCATCAACGGAAGCTCGATGGCCACGGCTCCGAGGCTTCGAATCTCCTCGGCAGCCTCGGGCCGAACGTCGTAGCCGCTTACAGACGCACCCAGCCGCCTGGCCGTTGCGATGGCCTGAAGGCCCGCCACCCCTGTGCCGACGACCAGGACTCGGGCTGGAGGAACCGTACCGGCGGCCGTCATCATCATCGGCATGACTCGCCCCAGCCGCCCGGCGACCACGACAGCCGCACGGTAGCCCGACACCCCTGCTTGGGAGCTCAAGGCGTCCATGACCTGAGCCCGGCTCGTTCTCGGAACCAGGTTGAAGGAAAAGGACGTGACGCCGCGATCTCGCAGCACCTCGATGACGTCGACAGACCAAGCCGGGGGCAACAGGGTGAGGAGGGCACATCCGATCCGGATGTCGCTGACCGCCTCTACGTTGGGCGGCCCGACCATGACGACCAGGTCAGCGGTGGCGATGGCGTCAGCACGGGTGGCCGCGACGGTCGTACCGGCCGCGCTATAGGCAGAGTCGGGGAACCCGGCTGCGTCACCAGCCCCCGACTGCACCACGACACTGAGACCGAGGGCCTGCAGCTTCGCTACCTCGGAGGGAACAACCGCTACGCGCCGCTCTCGATCACCAAGCTCTCGTAGGACGCACAGGGAAGCCACCGGTTCGCCATCCTGCCACGGGTTGCGGGGCCCGACGCGGAGCCCCTCCATGGGATCGGTTAGTTGTTGTTCCCTACCAGCTTGATGATGTCGAACATGGGCAGGTACAGCGAGATGACCATGGATCCCACGGCCCCGCCGAGCACCACGATCAAGAGAGGCTCCAGCAGGGAAGTCAGGGAGTCGACGGTGCGCTGCACCTCCTGTTCAAAGAAGTCTGCAACCTTCCGCAAGAGCGTGTCGATGGCCCCGGTTTCCTCGCCGACCGCCATCATCTGGGTGACCATGGGCGGGAAGACGGGGTGGTTCTGGAGGGGCCGGGTCAGGGGCTCGCCTTGCTTGGCGCCCTCGCTGATGGCGCGCACACCGTCGGCGACCACGGCATTCTGGACGGCGTCAGAGGTGATCTCCAACGATTCGAGCACCGGCACCCCGGAGGCGAGCAGGGTCGACAGGGTCGAAGCGAAGCGGGCCATCGCCGTCTTGCGCACCAGGCCTCCGACGACGGGTAGCCGCAACATGATGCGGTCCCGGGTCGCCTTCCCGGCCGCCGTGCGGACCCACCGACGGTAGAAGAAGACGGTGGCGATCACGCCCACGATGACGAACGGGAAGCCGTGCACGGCGATGTTGGAGATTTCGATCAGAAGTTGGGTGGCCGGGGGAAGCTTGCCTCCGAGCTCGGTGTACATGTTCTTGAAGATGGGCACGATAAACAGAAGCATGGCGGCCAGGATGCACACGACGAGCGAAAGGACGACGATCGGGTAGGTCATGGCCGAGCGGATCTTGCCCCGCAACTCGACCTGCTTTTCGATGGTGCCGGCCAGGTCCGACAGGGTCCGGTCCAGGTTTCCGCTGGATTCTCCCGCTCGGATCATGGCTACGTACAGCCGGTTGAACTGCTTGGGGTGGCGGCCCAGCGCTTGCGACAACGACGATCCGGATTCGATGTCGTTTCGTATCTGGTCGATGACAGTGGCGAAGTACTTGTTGGTGGTCTGCACGGACAGGATCGAGAGGCTTCGCATCAGGGTCAGACCGGAGCCGATCATGGTCGCAAACTGCCGGCTGAACACCGAGATCTCGTTGAGCTTGACGCGGTTGGTCAGGAACGGGATCGCGATCTCTGTCTTGACTCCCGGTCCAGCCTTCTTGTCGATGCTGATGGGCACGTAGCCCATCTGGCGGAGTTTGTTGGCGACGAGTGCGGTGTTGTCGGCGTCGAGCGAGCCCGAAAGTACCTTCCCCGAGCGGTCCCGGACCTTGTAGGCGTAGGTAGTGGGCATCAGAAACTCCCACCGGAGACGAGACGACGGACGTCGTCCTCGTGGTGGCAACGCTCCAGCGCTACCTCCATTGAGATCTCGTTTGTCTTCACGAGATGGGCTAGCGACTGGTCCATGGTTTGCATCCCGTACTTACCTCCGCCCTGCATGGCGCTATAGATTTGGTGGGTCTTGCCTTCCCGAATCAAGTTGCGAACGGCTGGGGTGGCCATCAAGACCTCGCAAGCCACGGCTCGGCCTCTGCCGCCGACCTTGGGAAGGAGCTGCTGGGTCACTACCGCTTGAAGCGCCGACGCCAGCTGGACTCGAATCTGTTGTTGCTGGTGGGCCGGGAACACGTCGATCACCCGGTCGATCGACTGAGGCGCGTCCTGGGTGTGCAGCGTCCCGAACACCAGGTGTCCGGTCTCGGCTGCAGTCAGGGCGGTTGAGATGGTCTCGAGGTCGCGCATTTCACCGACCAGGATGACGTCGGGATCCTGGCGCAGCACGTGCTTCAGGGCGTCCGCGAAGGACTTGGTGTCCTCTCCCACCTCGCGCTGGTTGACGACACAACGCTTGTGAGTGTGCAGGAACTCGATCGGGTCTTCGACGGTCATGATGTGAGAGGCGTGCGTGGCATTGACGATGTCGACGATCGACGCGAGCGTCGTCGACTTGCCCGAGCCGGTCGGGCCGGTTACGAGAACGAGCCCGCGCGGCAAGTTGGCCAGCTCACCGACCACCGCGGGAATGCCCAGCTTGTCCAATGGCATGATCTTGAACGGTATGGCCCGGAGCACGGCGCCGACGGAGTCGCGCTGGACGAAGACGTTGAGCCGGAAGCGACCGATGTTGGGGACGGAGTGCGAAGTGTCGAGCTCCAGCTCGCCTTCGAACTTCTCCCGCTGGCGTTGAGTGAGGATGGCGAAGACCATTCGGCGCAGCTCCGAGGGAGTCAGTGGTTCGTATCCCTCCATCTGTCGGATGACGCCGTCGACCCGGACGCAGGGAGGCAGGCCGGCGCTCAAATGCAAGTCGGACGCGCCCAGCCCGACCATTTCTACGAGTAGGGAGTTGAGGTGGACCTCGGCAGCGTCGGGAGCTTCGCCTTCGCGGACCGGCTGGGCCGCTTTCGGCAGGTCGTCCACGCCGTATAGGACCTCGATGGCGAGAGATATGTCGGAAGCAGCTGCCAGGACGGGCAGCACCTTCCATCCGGTCTCCTGTGTTATCTGGTCGACCGCCGGTTGGTCCGTGGGGTTCTCCATGGCGACGATCAACTCGTTGCCGTTCATTCCCACTGCGACGGCACGCGTCGCTTGGCACAGGGCCACGGGAAGCATCCCGCCGAGGATGGCCGGGATCGGCTCTGCGTCGGGATCCCACATGCGCAAGCCGAGCTGATCGGCGACGGCCGCCACCAGATCCCGCTCCGCCACCATGCCTTCCGACGACAGGAGCTTCGCCAGCGGAACACCCGTTTCCGCTTCCTTTACGAGAGCTTCCTCCAGAACATCCCTCGACAGAACCCTGCGCGAGACGAGGAACTCCCCTACAGATCGGGACGTCGGGACCATGAGTGTGCTTTCGGAAGAAAGTGGGCGTGGCTGTAGTAGTTCAGGCGATCACTCGAAGGATCTCTTCGAGTGAGGTCACGCCCCTAGCCACTTCGATCATTCCGGCGTTGCGGAGGCTGAGCATTCCCTGGCCGATGGCCATCTTGCGCAGCTCGTCGGAGTGGCCTCGCTCGACGATCAGGCGCTCGACCTCTTCGGTCACTTCGAGCACTTCGTGGATGGCGAAGCGGCCGAAGTAGCCGGTGCCGCCACAGGAACCACACCCTTTGGCGCGATACATGTGGAAGTCGGCGTCGAGACCACCCAGGCGCTCGAAATCCCACCCTACGGTGGTCAGCTCCAAGTGCTCCGGCCTGTAGGCCTCCTTGCACCGGGTGCACAGCTTTCTGGCCAGGCGTTGGGCGACCACGCAGTCGATGGCGCTACCCACCAGAAATGGCTCGACGCCCATCTCGATCAAGCGACTGGGCGTGGACGCCGCGTCGTTGGTGTGGAGGGTGGTGAGCACCAGGTGGCCGGTCAGGGCGGCTTCGATGGCGATGGTCGCCGTCTCCCGGTCGCGGATCTCGCCCACGAGAACGATGTCGGGGTCGGCCCGCAAGATGCTCCGCAGGGCCGCTGCGAAAGTCAATCCGGCCTTGGCGTTGACCTGAATCTGGTTGATCCCGGGCAGCTGATACTCGACGGGATCCTCCACGGTGATGACGTTCTTGCTCTCGTCGTTGAGGATGTTGAGCGTCGAATAAAGGGTCGTGGACTTTCCCGAACCGGTGGGGCCGGTGACGAGGATGGTGCCATAGGCCTTCCGGAAGGATCGCTCGTAGGCGACCATGTTCTCAGGGAGAAAGCCCAAGTCGGTGAGTCGCAATAAAGCGGTCGACTTGTCCAGCACCCGCATGACCACTTTTTCGCCGTGGACGGTCGGTAGCGTGGCGACCCGCAGGTCGACGTCGCGCCCATTGATCACGGTGTTGATCCGGCCGTCTTGGGGGATGCGGCGCTCGGCGATGTTGATGTCCGCCATGACCTTCAGCCGGCTGACGATCCCGGACTGGATGTTCTTCGGTGGCCGCATGACCTCGTGCAGCACACCGTCGATGCGGTACCTGACCCGGACGTCGCGCTCCCCAGGCTCGATGTGGATGTCGGAGGCACGGTCGGCGATGGCCTGGTTGATCAGCAAGTTGACCAGCTTGACGATCGGCGAGTCCTCGTTGACCTCGCGCACCGAGGAGAGGTCGTTCTCCGACTCGAATGTGTTCGACGCCTCCGTCGAAACGTCCTCCGCGTCCGACATCATCCGGTGGTACTTGGAGATGGCCTCGACGATCGAGTTACGCGTCGCTACTGCGATGCGCAGGTCGGCCCCGGTGACGGTGCGGATGTCGTCGACGGCGAACACGTTCGACGGGTCGGCCATGGCGACGACGAGGCGGCCTTCGATCCAACCGATGGGCAGGGCCAAATAGCGCCGGGCCAGGGAGTCGCTCACCAGCCGGGCGGCCGAGGCGTCGACGGGGTACTCGCCCAGGTCTACGTATTCGAGCTTGAGGTGGGCTGCGAGGGTGGCGACGAGATCGGACTCGGTAACCAGGTTGTCCTCGATGAGGACCCTGGTGAGCCCGTGGCCTCGTTCGGTGCGGGCACCCAGAGCCCGCTCGAGGGCTTCCTCGGTGAGGACACCCCCGGCGACGAGGAGCGCCCCGAGGCGTTCATCGTCGGTCAGGACGGTGGGGCCCGTGGCCACCACAGCAGTTGGCGTGGACACGGTCAGGTCGGCTAGTTACGGACGGAGGACAGGAACTTGAGCAGAAGACCGCGGTTGATGGGCTCTTCCGCGTTCTCATCCGGGACCTCTTCGTCGGGCTCGGCTTCGTAGCCAGCTTCGTCGTACCCGGACTGCTCGTTGGCAGTTTGCTCGTTGGCGGGCTGCTCGTTGGCGGGCTGCTCGTAGCCGAACGGCTGGTGAGCGCCCTGACCGTTGGCGGCCGAGTCGTATGCGTTCTGGTCCTGAGCTTCTCCCTCGTAGGTGGTTTCCGAAGGCACGGTCGGGTCGTAAACCGAGCCGGGGTGGAACGCCGAGCCTGAGTCGTCCAACGCGGGAAGCGACTCGGTAACCCCGACTGGCTCAGGGGTGGAGGCGGCCATCTGGCCCTCGGCCCCGTCCTGCCAACCACCCATCTGCAGCAGCTCGCTCGATGTCCAAGGCCCACGGTCCTGAAGACCGTCGACCACCTCGTCGTCGGCGACCTGCTCGTCATCATGCGGCGTCAGCTCGGCCAGGAGGGCTTGCATGGCGGCTCGGCCGTCGATCGGAAGACCGTCCGCTTGGTCGACGGAGGCGTCTCCGTCCTGCGCCCCCGATTCGACCTCGGATGCCCCGACCGCCGGCTCCTCGACAACGGCGGCCGCTGGCTCCTCGACCGCTGGCTCCTCGACGACTGGCTCCTGGACTACTGCCTGCTCGACGACTGGCTCCTCGACGA
>PMHU01000169.1:0-3146 GCA_003156795.1 Acidimicrobiaceae bacterium | reverse complement strand
AGCCGATCACTGGCAGCACGAGCCCGACCGGGTTCCCGACCGGGTCACCGACCCGGACCAGGGAGGCGTCCACGAGGACCTTCACGGCCTTGCAGCCGTCAAACTCGGGAAGCTTCCGCGAGGCGAGCACGTCATGCACAGAATGCCCTTCCCCGACGGCGACGAGCAGCGACCACTGGTGGCGGTCGAGGGTGATTTCTTCGCGATCCACTTCATCGTTCAGCCTCAGACGATGCTCGAGGGTCGGAAGGACAGCCACGATCTCGACCCACTCCTCAAGCCTGGCCTGCGCGGTCCTGAGCGCCGGCCTGACATCCTCGCGTCCGTTCGCCGGGACTTGAGCGGTCTGAGACCGCGGGGCGTCGGCGTGGAACGAGAATTCGCCGGAGTCCAGTCGCAACAACTCGAAGAGGGCATCCGCCACTTCGTCGCTTCGTCCCACCTCAAAGCCGCACAGGGCCCCCGTGTCGAACCACAGGCGGCCGCCGGGTCGCGTCCCACGAACGTAGAGTTCACCGCTCTTCGAAGTGTCGACCAAGAGTTGAAGCACTTCGGGAAGTGCGACAGTGTCTAGAGAGCCTTTGAGTGACACGGGGAACCTCCGATACCAGTGGTCCTGTCAATATCGGCATCTCCCCGCCGAACTAAAGGCCGTCGTGGCCCCCATCAGCTCTGTCGGACCAAGAGCCCGAGCCGAAACTACTTACGCGGATCCGACTGGTTTACCCCCAGCCAAACTGACGATTCGGCCTTTGGCCGCCCAAATAGTTTCGGCGAGATTTCTAATCGGGACGGCCGTCGATGTGGTGCTCACGGGGCCCTCTACCAGGCCCTATTCGGACGGGTGGGAGAGGGCAGACAGGGCCGCCGCGGACATGGCTTCGAGGGGGGCGGGACGACCAGTCCAGACCTCAACCTGGCGCCCCGCTTGGTGAATGAGCATGCCGAGGCCGTTGACAGAGGCAGCCCCTCGGGCCCGAGCCTCGATCACCAACGGGGTCCGGGCCGGCGCGTAGATCAGGTCTGCGACGAAATGGCTGGACTGCAACCATTCAGACTTCATGCCGAAGGGCAATCCGTCCCCGGCAGCCATCCCGACCGGGGTGGCGTTGACGAGGAGGTCGGCGGCCGCGACCGCCTCTTCCAACCTGCCTGGCTCGGCGCTCGACCCGGCCGCACCGGCCAGCTCGGCGCACTGCTGCGCCGCATCGGGCTTGCGGCCGACGACCGTTACCGAGCCCGCGCCCGCATCCGCCAGGGCCAAAGTCACGGACCGGCCCGCCCCGCCCGCTCCGAGCACCACGCACCGGCGGCCGGCCGGGTCGAACCCTTCGTCGCCTTTGAGGGCATCGATGAAGCCGGCACCATCGGTACTCTCCCCCACCAGCTCACGGTCCGATGACCGGGCCCAGCTGATGGTGTTGACCACTCCCAGTCGCGTGGCGACGGAGCCGAGCCGGTCGACGCCGGCGACCACGTCGGCCTTATGCGGCATGGTGACCGACAGCCCAGCGAGCCCGAGCGTCCTCATGGCCTCGACCGCGGACATGCCGCTGCCTCCGGGCACATGAAAAGCCACGTAGACCCAATCCAATCCCAGGGCGGCGAAGGCGGCGTTGTGGAGCGACGGTGAAAGGGAGTGGCGGACCGGGTCGCCGATCACGGCCGCGACACGGGTCGCGGCTGTGGGACCGCCGAGCGCCCTCAGCAGAGGTTGGCGGCCTGGCACTCTTGTTGAAGCTGGACGAAGCCGTCGGGCGTCGACGCGAACCCGAGCTGGCCGTCAGGGTTGATTTCAACGAAGTAGAGATAGCTCGTCGCAGGCGGTGAAGCGGCCGCCTCAAGCGACGGCACTCCCGGGTTGGCGATCGGCGTGGGTGGCAGACCCTTGTTGATCCTGGTGTTGTAAGGCCCGGCCTCGTCGAGCTGCGCCGCGGTCGGTATGAGCTTCGGGTCGGTAAGGCGCAAGTAGTACGTCTCCGTCGAGTCGGCTCCGAGTGTCATGCCGATGCGCAGCCGGTTGTAAATGACGCTGCTCACCGGGCCGCGGTCTCTGTCCAGCTTGGCCTCCCGTTCCACGATCGAGGCGACCGTGGCCAGTTGGTACGGGGTCTCGTGGAGCCTGGCCGCGGCCGCTTGCAATCCGATGGCGTCGGCCTGCTCGTCGAAGGCCGCGACCATCTGCTGGACGATGTCGATTTCTGACTCTCCCTGCTGGACTGGGTAGGTAGCGGGGAACAGCAGCCCTTCGAGGTTGTCGACTCCCGGCGGCTCGTACGGGCTGCGGACGGTGCCATCGGTGGCGGCGGCGACGAACTTCTCCGCCGAAAGGTGCAAACCGGGCAGGGCGGCCACCGCCTCGCCGATGTCTCGAACGGTGAAGCCCTCCGGAACGACGAGCTTGTCCACGATGAGGGCGGGCCCGCTTTCAAGCGTGGATATGGCGGACTGGTAGCTCGAGTTCTTGGGCAGCGTGTACGACCCGGGGAACATGGGCCCGCTTCCATGGAGCTGCACGTACAGACCGAACAGGGTGGCGTCGTGGATCACGCCGGCCCGACTCAATATTCGCCCGATGTCCGCCGTCGAGGCCCCTTTAGGTATGACGACGGCCACGTTGGGGCCGCGGTGGCCGCTGGGGTCGATCTGGCCTTGGGCCCACAGGAGCCCGGCCCCTACGAGCAGCAACAGCAATGCCACCAGCACGGCAAAGGTTTTGAGAACCCACCTGCCCCGTCGCCTCGGCGCCGTGTGTTGGCGCCGCATAGGTGGTCGGTAGGGTTCGACCGGGTGAGGCTCGGCCTGGTCGGTGTCGCTCACAGCCCGGCCCCGGTCGCAGACCGACGCCTATCCGCCCACGTTTGCAGGATCACCGCGGCCGCTGTCTGGTCGATGATGCCCTTCTGGTCGCGCGCCTTGCGTCCCCCGGCCCGCAGAGCCCGCGACGCGGCCACGGTGGTCAGGCGTTCGTCCACCGTCTCGACTTCCACGGCGACGACCGCTCGGATCTGAGCCAGCTCGTCTAGGACCGCGTCCGCCGCCGGTCCGTTGGAACCGGACATGGAAACGGGTACGCCGACGACGACTCCGACCGCTTCGTAGTCGTCGACTCGAGCGGCCACGGCCCGGTGGTCCGCGCCACGGTC
>PMHU01000155.1:5056-12318 GCA_003156795.1 Acidimicrobiaceae bacterium | reverse complement strand
GCCGGCTACATCCGCCAGCAGGAGAACCAGCAACTGGGACTGAGCGTCGACACCGTCAAGCGGTTCCCCCCGAGGTTGCAGCAATTGGTCGGATACGGCGTCTACCGGGGCCTCATCGGCCACATCCACAAGAAGATCCCGTCGAACCTGCTCCTCGGTGCCGACGAGGAGTCTCGCCTCCTCTGGGACTACGCCACACCGCCCGGCGACCAATAGGCCGTCTCTCGGCCCTCGACCTGTTGGCTGCCGACGTCGGTCGAGTTGGCCGTGCTGAGACCCACGCAACCAGCACTCCCGCCGTGAGGGGCGCGCAACCCGGCACCAGATGGTGCCGATCGAGGAAGTTTCGAGGCGGCGGGCGGAATCGAACCGCCGTACGGGGCTTTGCAGGCCCCTGCCTAAACCACTCGGCCACGCCGCCCAGCAATACCTGGCGGCAGTGTAGTCGGCGACCTTGACGACGCCCCGGCGTCCCAAGGGTATGGTGGGGCGCAGACACGGGAGCCCGGAAGGACCGGGCTGAGAGGGGGCCTGCGGGACTTCGGTCTCGACCGGCCTCGACCGTCGGACCTGATCCGGGTAATGCCGGTGGAGGGAGGACAACATGACCGAAGCCAGTCGTCACCGGGTACACGTGATGGGATCGCGCCCCGATATCCAGGTGCCGTTTCAGGAGATCCGCCTGCACGATTCTCCGGGCGGCAAACCAAATACGCCGATTCGGCTGTACGACACCGGCGGTCCGGGGTCCGACCGGGACGAGGGTCTGCCCGAACTTCGGGGACCTTGGATAGACGAGCGCGGCGACACGGAGCGCTACCCCGGCCGAGCCGGTACCGTCCGCGACGACGGACGAGCCGTGGCCCGCAACGGCCAGCGCTATCCCGCCCACCCTCGAGAGGGCCTACCGCCGAGACGGGGTGTCGCGGGGCAGACGGTGACCCAGCTCCATTACGCCCGGGCCGGGACGATCACGCCCGAGATGGAGTTCGCGGCCCTCCGCGAAGGAATGGAACCCGAGCTGGTGCGCCAAGAGATCGCCAGCGGGCGTGCCATCCTTCCAGCCAACGTCAACCATCCCGAGTCGGAGCCGATGCTGATCGGAGCGAAGTTCTCCGTGAAGATCAACGCCAACATCGGGAACTCGTCGGTGGCGTCCTCCGTCTCTGAAGAAGTCGCCAAGCTCGAGTGGGCCACGCGGTGGGGTGCCGACACCGTCATGGACCTGTCCACCGGTCGCGACATCCACACCACCCGCGGATGGATCCTGCGCAACTCCCCCGTCCCGATCGGCACGGTTCCGATCTATCAGGCTTTGGAGAAGGTCGACGGCGTGGCGGAAGACCTCTGCTGGGAGGTGTACCGGGACACGGTGATCGAGCAGGCCGAACAAGGCGTCGACTACATGACGGTCCACGCCGGGGTGCTCCTGCGGTACGTGCCGCTCACGGCCAGGCGGGTCACGGGAATAGTCAGCCGAGGCGGCTCGATCCTGGCCGCGTGGTGCCTGGCCCATCACCAGGAGAACTTCCTCTACAGCAACTTCGAAGAGCTGTGCGGAATCCTCGCGGCCTACGACGTGTCCTTCTCCCTCGGAGACGGCCTGCGGCCGGGCTCGGTCGCCGACGCCAACGACGAGGCCCAGCTGAGCGAGCTGCGCACCCTCGGGGAGTTGACCAAGGTGGCCTGGGCCCGCGACGTGCAGGTCATGATCGAAGGCCCGGGCCACGTTCCCATGCACCTGATCCAGGAGAACATGCGGCTCCAAAAGGAGTACTGTCACGAAGCTCCCTTCTACACGCTCGGGCCCCTCACGACCGACGTGGCCCCCGGCTACGACCACATCACTTCGGCCATCGGGGCGGCCATGATCGGGTGGGCGGGGACGGCGATGCTCTGTTACGTCACGCCCAAGGAACACTTGGGGCTGCCCAACCGGGACGACGTGAAAGCGGGCGTCATCGCATACAAGATCGCAGCCCACGCGGCCGACCTGGCCAAGGGCCACCCCGGCGCCCGAGAATGGGACGATGCTCTGTCGAAGGCCCGCTTCGAGTTCCGCTGGGAGGACCAGTTCGAGCTCTCGCTCGACCCTGATACGGCCCGGTCCTACCACGACGAAAACCTTCCGGCGGCTCCCGCCAAGACGGCGCACTTCTGCTCCATGTGCGGGCCGAAGTTCTGCTCGATGCGCATAAGCCAGGACATCCGCGACTCCGCCGCCGAGCTCGAAACAATCGAGATCGGGATGCGCCAGAAGGCCGACGAGTTCCGAGCCTCGGGCGGCGAGGTCTACCTCCCAGCCGGTTAAAGGGCCCGGCTGGTTGAAGGGCCCAGCCGGTTGAAGGGCCCTGCCCTTAGGCCCGGGCGCGGCCGAAGGCTTGACTGAGACCGACGGCCGGGGCAGACGAGGAACGCGGTCCGAGTCGGTCCGACCCAGGGGCCAACCCGACCGACCGACCGGTCACAAGCTACCGTCAGGCGACGATGCTCGAGACCACCGCCCTTAAGCATCTCGGCCGCGGCCAGAGACTCACCCTCGTGACCGCGGTGGCGGTGACGGTGGCGGCCGGGGTGACCAAAGCGGCCGGCGTCGCCCCGGTTCCACGGTTCGTAATCGCCGGACTGGCCTTGGCGACGCTCGCGGCGGTGGTAGGTCAAGCGATCGAGCAGGTGGGAGAACGGCTCGGCCCCAGCGCTACCGGGCTGCTGCAGTCGACCCTCGGAAATCTGCCCGAGCTTTTCGTCTGTCTGTTCGCACTCAGCGACGGCCTCGACGGGGTCGTCCGGGCCGCGCTCGTGGGGTCGGTGCTCGGCAACGCAGTCCTCGTCCTCGGATGCGCTTTTGTCGCCGGTGGCCTTCGCCACGGTCCCCAGAAGTTCGACCCGGAAGAGCCCCGGCTCAACGCTTCCTTGTTGCTCCTGGTGGTGGCCGCCCTGATGGTTCCGACGCTGGCCAGCAAGCTGGGAACCCCGGCCGCCAGCCACACCGGGGCGCTTTCGAACGCCTGCGCCATCGTGCTCCTCGTCGTCTACGCGGCCAGCCTGCCCTTCTACTTGCGCGACCGCTCCCGCGACACTGACCGACCCGACACCAAGGTCGAGGCGCGTGCAGACTCCGAGCCGTGGCCGCTGCGCTTGTCGATCGGAATGCTCACGGTCGGCAGCGCGGGGGCGGCCTTGGCGGCCAACTGGTTCGTGCAACCCCTGCAGGAGGCCACCCGTTCCATCGGTATCTCGGAGACCTTCACCGGCCTCGTGATCGTCGCCATCGCCTCGAATGCGGTGGAGAATGCGGTAGGGATCCGCTTCGCACTGCGGGCCAAGCCCGAGTACGCAATCAGCACGTCGCTCAACAGCCCACTCCAGGTTGCCCTCCTTCTCACCCCGGTGTTGGTCCTTTTGAGCAGCGTCGTGGGGCCGACGAAACTGACCCTGGTCTTCCCTCCCCTGCTCGTTGCGGCCCTCGCCATCTCCACCTTGGTGGTCACCGTCGTCATCTATGACGGGGAGTACACGTGGATCGAAGGCGTGGCCCTAATCGGGCTGTATGTCATCATCGCCACCGCCTTCTGGTGGGGATGATGGCCTACGGCGCTAGCTTCGACCTGTGAGCGGAATCGTTTCCCCCGGCGAGCCGTTCCCTCTCGGAGCCACTTTCGACGGACTCGGGACCAACTTCTCGCTCTTCTCGCACGTCGCCGAAGCCGTCGAGCTGTGCCTGTTCGATGATGCCGGCCACGAAACGCGCTACCAACTTCCAGAGGTCGACGCCTACTGCTGGCACGGCTACATCGAGGAGATCGAACCCGGCCATCGCTATGGCTACCGGGTCCACGGCCCTTACCAACCCGAAGCGGGCGTCCGCTGCAACCCGGCCAAGCTGCTGCTCGATCCGTACGCCAAGGCGGTCGAAGGCTCGGTGCGTTGGGGCCAGGCGCCGTACGGCTACGACCTGACGCTCGATGACCTTCACATGGATACGACCGACTCTGCGGATTCGATGCCGAAGTCGATGGTCGTGGACCCGGCCTTCGAGTGGGGCTTCGATCACGCGCCCAAGACCAAGTGGGCCGACACCGTCATCTACGAGACCCACGTCAAGGGCCTGACCTGGACCCACCCGGACATCCCAGAGCGCCAACGAGGCACTTACGCCGGCGTGGCTCACCCCGCGATGATCGAGCATTTCACCAAGCTCGGGGTCACGGCCGTGGAGCTGATGCCCGTGCACCATTTCATCCACGATCACCGGCTGGCGCAGCTCTCCCTCAGCAACTACTGGGGCTACAACTCGATCGCCTACCTGGCCCCCTACAACGGCTACGCGGCCCGGCCCGGCCACCGCGTGGTCAACGAGTTCAAGGCCATGGTCCGCGCCCTTCACACGGCAGGCATCGAAGTGATCCTCGACGTGGTCTACAACCACACCGCAGAAGGCAACAACTTGGGGCCGTCGCTCGCGTACAGAGGGATCGACAACGCCAGCTACTACCGACTCGTCGACGGCCAGCCCCGCCTGTACAGCGATTCCACGGGCACGGGCAACAGCCTCAACGTCCGCAACCCTCACGTCCTCCAGCTGATGATGGACTCGCTGCGGTACTGGGTCCTCGACATGCACGTCGACGGGTTCCGGTTCGACCTGGCGGCCTCGCTGGCGCGACAGTTCCACGAAGTCGATCGCCTGTCAGCCTTCTTCGACCTGATCCAACAGGATCCTGTAATCAGTCAGGTCAAGCTCATCGCGGAGCCTTGGGACGTGGGCGACGGCGGCTACCAAGTCGGCAACTTTCCGCCGCTGTGGTCGGAGTGGAACGGCAAGTTCCGTGATTCCATACGGGACTACTGGCGCCAGGACACGCCGATAAGCGAGCTGGCCGAGCGACTCACCGGGAGCTCCGACCTGTATGCAGCCAACGGGCGCAGCCCTTTTGCCAGCATCAACTTCGTCACCTGCCATGACGGCTTCACTCTCTCTGATCTGGTGTCCTACAACGACAAACACAACGATGCCAACGGGGAGTCAGGTAGGGACGGCACCGACGACAACCGATCGTGGAATTGCGGGGCCGAAGGCCGGACCGACGACCCGCAGATCCTGGACCTGCGCCGACAGCAGGTGCGCAACTTGCTGGCCACCCTCTTCCTTAGTCAGGGCGTACCGATGCTGCTGGGCGGTGACGAGCTGGGCCGTACCCAGGCCGGCAACAACAACGCCTACTGCCAGGACAACGCCATCTCCTGGTACGACTGGTCTCGGGTTGACCTCGACCTACTCGCATGGACGCGGCACCTGATCGCCTTGCGCAAGGAGCACCCCGTGTTCCGCCGGCGCAGGTTCTTTCAAGGTCGGCCCCTACGCAAGGTGGCGCCGACGGATCGCCTACCCGACATCGCCTGGTTTCGTCCTGACGGCGCGGAGATGACCGACACCGACTGGGAAGTCGGCTACGCCAAGTCGATCGGCGTGTTCCTCAACGGCCTGTCCATACCCGACCCCGACGTGCACGGACGCCCGATCGTCGACGACTCCTTCTATCTGATATTCAACGCCTGGGATCAGGAGATCGACGTGACCTTGCCAGAAGCGCGCTGGACCTCTACCTGGGAAGTCGTGCTCGACACCGTCGCCAACGCGGCCGACCCGCTAGGTGCCCCGCCCGACCGGAGACCGGCCGGTGCCGTCCTGCGGATGTCGGGGCACCAGCTCCTCCTACTCAAGTCCGCCCCCACGGCGGGTCCCTAGGCGCAATTCGCCGGAAGGACAATTCAGCAGAAAAGGCTGGTAGGCGCAGCGTAGGATCTGCGTTTTGGGGAGGTTGCCAGCATGCCGGACGAAGTTCCGCTCTCGTACGCCCGGGCCGTCGGGAACAGGTTGCGCAACTTGCGCAGGCAACGGGGAATGTCGCTCCTCGCGGTCGAGGAAACGTCCAGCCGGGAATTCAAGGCCTCGGTTCTCGGCGCCTATGAACGAGGAGAACGAATCATCTCGGTTCTCCGCCTCCAGCGCCTGGCTCAGCTGTACCGAGTTCCGGTCGATCAACTCCTACCCCGCCCGGCGACCGTCGGTGCCGGCGCCATCGGCGAATCCGTCGATGGCGACCTGCCATCCTCCAACCCGCCAACGCGGATCGACCTCGTCCGCCTCGGAGAGGTCGACGCCCCCGAGGGGGAGGTGATCCGCCGCTACGTGAACATGATCCAGGTACAGCGTGGAGATTTCAGCGGTCGCTGCGTGGCCATCCGCAACGAAGACCTGCAGGCGCTCGGGCGGTTCTTCGAGCGCGACGAGGCGGGGATGCGGTGCCGCCTCGGCGACTTGGGCGTCAGGGACTGACGATCGGGCCCTTTGGGCCCCTCAACGTCCGAAGACCGACAGCCAGGCGTCCTTGGTCGGCGGCTTGAAGACCATGTTGATCTCCTTGACCGCACCCATCGTGGCGGCGGACTGCACCGAGTAGCGGTGGCCCGGGTACACGACCGTCGATTCGGGAAGTCCGGCCAGGCGCTGAAGGCTGTCGTACATCTCGGAGGCATCGCTCCCCGGTAGATCGGTCCGCCCGCAGCCTTCGAGAAAGAGCGTGTCGCCGGCAACCAGCATCCCGTCCACCAAGAAGCACTGACTACCGGGCGTGTGGCCCGGGGTGTGAAGCAGCTCGACGTCGATCGCACCGACTTTCACCGTGTCCCCGCTGTCGTGGGATACGACGTCGCCTGGAGCCAGGCCGGTTGCCCTCGTGATGAGCGGCGCTTCGGCGCGGTGGGCGTGGATCGGGACCGAGACCCTCGTCAACAGCTCGGCCAGCCCTTCGATGGAGTATCCCATCATCGATCCACCGACGTGATCGGGATGGTGGTGGGTGGCGAGCACGCCGACGACCTCCATGCCGTCGGCCGCGGCCTTGTCGAGCAGGTCGGCCACCCCGTAAGCCGGATCTACCAGGAGCGCCTTCCTGGTATGGCGATCACCTATCAGATACGAGAAATTGACCATTTGCACGGCGAGCTGGTCGGTGGCGGCGAAATCACGCCCGGACAGCATCTGGCGGAAGTACAAGCGCTCGTCGGCCGGTGCAGACTCCGCAGGCATCGACGCATAGTAACGGCCCACGGAATACTTGCGCCCGCAACCATTGTTGAAGACGGCACGAAGAAGCAGAATGGCCAAGCCGAAACCAAGGAGCGCTGCCCGATGCCCGCTGTATCCGTCGACGACCTTCTCACCCTGCCCAAGATCACGGTGCCGGCCGCATCGATAT
>PMHU01000155.1:0-5033 GCA_003156795.1 Acidimicrobiaceae bacterium | reverse complement strand
ATGGGTGAGGTCGACTACGGGCCCGGCGAGCCGAGAGGCACGGCGTGGCACCCCCACCGCGGCTTCGAGACGGTCACCTACATCATCGACGGCACGTTCGAGCACAATGATTCAGCCGGCGGCGGCGGCGTGATCACCAACGGCGACACCCAGTGGATGACAGCCGGGTCGGGCATCTTGCACATCGAACGCCCACCCGAGGCGCTGGTCGTGAGCGGCGGCCTGTTCCATGGAATCCAGCTGTGGGTCAACCTTCCCTCTGCGAAGAAGTGGGTCGATCCCCGGTACCAGGACATCGGGCGCGACAGCGTGACGCTGTTGTCCTCGCCGGACGGCGGCGCGCTCGTCAGAGTCATCGCCGGCGCCGTGGGCGACCATCACGGTCCGGGGATCACCTACAGCCCCATCTCGCTGGTCCACGCCACCGTGGCGGCCGGCGCCCGCCTGGAGCTTCCGTGGGACCCCTCCTACAACGCGCTCGTGTACGCGCTGGCCGGCCGAGGCCGGGTCGGTGCGGACCTCAGGCCGTTCGTCGCAGGACAGCTCGCAGCCCTGGGCCCCGGCGACACGGTGGTCACGGAGGCGGACGGCCACCAGGATGAAAGGTCCCCGAGCCTCGAAGCGTTGATCCTCGGAGGGCGCCCGATCGGTGAGCCCGTCGCCCACTACGGCCCCTTCGTGATGAACACCCGTCAAGAGCTCCTTGAAGCCTTCGACGACTTTGAGAAAGGAAGGATGGGGACGATCCCGGCCACGCATATGGCCGACTAGCGGTGAAGGGGGCAGACTGGCAGGCATGACCATCGTCGAGCGGCCGCCCGAAACCAAGCCCGTCACCTTCGATCACGCCGCTTTGGTCGACCGGTTGAGAGACACGTTCGCGGCCGGCACCACCAGGCCGCTCGAGTGGCGACGCCTGCAGCTCGAGGCGATGAGGAAGCTCCTGGTGGAGCGGGAAGCCGAGCTGCTGGAAGCCCTCGCCGCCGACTTGGGCAAGCCGAGCATCGAGGGGTGGATGACGGAGCTGCGCCACGTCACCAACGAGATCGGTGACATGCTCCGCCACCTCGACAAGTGGGCGGCCAGCGAGGTCGTGGGCGTCCGCGCCCTCCTGCGGCCGGCTCGGGCCCGGATCATTCCGGAGCCTTTGGGAGTCGCGCTCGTCATCGCCCCCTGGAACTACCCCGTCCACCTCCTGTTGCTCCCGATGGCCTACGCGCTCGCGGCCGGCAACGCGGTGGTGGGCAAGCCGTCGGAGGTGTCGGCGGCAACGTCGGCCGCCCTGGCCAAGTGGGTGCCCAAATACCTCGACCGCGACGCCGTCGCCATCGTCGAGGGAGACGCCGACGTGGTCACGTCCCTGCTCGGGCAGCGATGGGATCACATCTTCTATACCGGGAACGGCGTCGTCGGCCGGATCGTGATGGAGGCGGCCGTCAAGAACCTCACGCCGGTCACGTTGGAACTGGGCGGCAAGAGCCCCGTCGTCGTCGACCGCGGGGCCAACATCGAGGTCGCCGCCAAGCGGATCGCGTGGGGCAAGCTGATCAATGCCGGCCAGACCTGCGTGGCCCCCGACTACGTCCTCGTCGACCGCGAGATCGAGCCCCGCTTCGTGGATGCCCTGGTCGAAGCGGTGAAGTCCTTTTACGGTGACGAACCCAAAGACAGCCCGGACTTCCCGCGGATCATCAACGCCCGGCACTGGGACCGCCTGATGGCCCTCATCGACGGCCGGAAGTCCGCCCGGGTGGTCCTCGGCGGTACCGGCGACCGCGCCACCAAGTACCTGGCGCCGACGATCCTTCGTGGCGTCTCCTGGGACGAACCGATCATGGCCGAAGAAATCTTCGGACCGATCCTGCCCGTAATCCCTGTCGACAGCGTCGACGACGCCATCGCCGCCATCAACGCCCACGACAAGCCCCTCGCCCTTTACGTGTTCGCCGAGGACCAGGAAGTGATCGACCGGGTCGTGGCCCAGACGTCCTCCGGCGGCGTCGGCGCCAACGTCACGCTGCTCCACCTGGCCGTTCCCGGCCTGCCTTTTGGTGGGGTGGGCAATAGCGGGATGGGCGCGTACCACGGCAAGAGCGGCTTCGACACCTTCAGCCACCGCAAGGCTTTCCTGCAACGGCCCACCAAGTTCGATCCGCCCGTCACGTATCCTCCGTACAGTTCGATCAAACGACGGATCCTGAGGAAGTTCTTCTAGTGCCGGCGCCCACCCGACTCACGCTTTCGGAACTCGTGGAGCGAAGTGGGGTGCCGGCGAGCAGCATCCATCACTACCGCAAGGCGGGATTGATCCCGCCGCCGGCGAGAGAGGCGTCGAACCGCTTTGCCTATGACGAGCGGCACTTGGAGGCCCTCGTGCAAATCCGGTCTCACGCCACTGCCGAACACCCGGATTGCCGGGCTCGCATAGTCGCCGCAGCCATAGACGCGTTCCAGACCCGCAGTGACAGCGACGTCACGGTAAACGACATCGCCGAAGCGGCCCATATGGCCAAAGGCAACCTGTACAGGTACTTCGACTCCAAGGAGGACCTGCTCACCGCGGCCATCGAAACGCTCCTCGTTGACACCAAGGCGCGCTTCGAGTCGGCGCTCGATTCGCTCGGAGGCGTCGTCGGCTTGCAAGGCGATCCCGAGAAGGCCGCCATAGTGCTCGGCTACCTGGTCGCCGGGGTGCTGCCGATGCTCCTCGAACTCGGGGCCCGGGCGGCCAAGGGACACGAACCGAGTGCGGACCTGGCCCGGAGGGTTCTCCGGACGCTGGCAGAGACGGCGGGCCGGCCGTTCGAGGGTCCCGATGCCGACACGGAGGACGCCGTCAAGGCGGGGCTGCGAGTCATCGAAAGCGCATTTTCGACGGTCCTGTCGTGGTCGATCGGCCCGGATTGGCCCCCCGACCACCCGCCGCCGGACGGGCCCGGTGCGGTCCAAGGCTGAGCGCCGAGGAGACCCTTCCCCGACGGTGCTTGACAGGCGGCCCTGACCGCGCGTACATCTTGTGACCATGCGGTCACTGTGTTGCACCCGGATCGACCTCCGGCCCGAGACCCTCCCCCGAGTCCCGGCCAGGCCAAGCGGGGCCGACCAGCCGGATCACGGGATCGAAACCCCCCTACCTCTGGAGGTTCGCTAAGTGGGCGTACCCCTTCGTCAGAGCCTCAAGATCGGCTCGTATCTGATCCGACAGAAGCTCGCCGGCCGGGACAAGTTCCCGCTGATCGTCGAGCTCGAGCCGTTGTTCGCGTGCAACTTGGAGTGCAACGGGTGCGGCAAGATCCAGTATCCGACGGAGATCCTCCGCAAGCGCCTGACGGTGGACCAAGCGGTCGGCGCCATCGAGGAATCGCGTGCGCCCATGGTCTCGATCGCGGGCGGAGAGCCACTGCTCCATCCCGAAATCGATAAGATGACCGAGGCCCTGCTGGACCGGGGTCGGTTCGTGTATTTGTGCACCAACGCCCTGTTGCTCCAGCGCAAGCTGGACCGGTTCAAGCCCCACCCCCGCTTCAGCTGGGTGGTGCACATTGACGGTCTAAAGGAGCGTCACGACGAGTCGGTCAGCCGGGAAGGCACCTTCGACAAAGCGGTCGCCGCCATCAAGTCGGCCAAGGCCAAGGGATTCAAGGTCACTACCAACACCACCTTCTTCAACACCGACTCCCCCAAAACCGTGCGCGACGTCCTCGACTTCCTCAATGACGAGCTTCAAGTCGATCAGATGATGATCTCTCCTGGTTACGCCTACGAGAAGGCCCCGGACCAGGTCCACTTCCTGAGCACCAAGACGTCCAACGATCTGTTCGCAGAGGCGTTCGCGGAAGGGCGGCGCAAGCACTGGCGTCTCAACCACAGCCCGCTCTTCCTCGACTTCCTCGAAGGCAAGGTTGAATTCGAGTGCACGCCTTGGGGGATCCCGAGCTACTCGGTGTTCGGCTGGCAGCGCCCGTGCTATTTGATGGCCGACGGCTACACCGAGACGTACCAGGAGCTGCTGGACTCGACCGACTGGAGTCGATACGGCCGCGGCAAGGACCCACGGTGTGCCAACTGCATGGCGCACTGCGGCTACGAGCCGAGCGCGGTGCTCGCCACCACCAAGTCTCTGCGGCAGTCCTTGCGGGCCGCCGTCAGCGGTTAGTCGCCGTGGGCTTCGATCTGACGAGCGTCTTGCGGGAGCGTGCGGGCCAAGGGCCGGCTCTATGGGGCCGGTACCTCAACCCCCAGACGGCCAAGGTCCTGCACTCGATCGGTTTCGACCGGCGGTGGGAGCGAGCCGGTGGCTGCTACCTGTACGACGACACTGGCGCCAAATACCTCGACTACCTCTCCGGCTTCGGTGTCTTCGGCATCGGCCGCGATCACCCGGTGGTGCGTCAGGCGCTCCACGATGTCCTGGACGCCGAACTCGCCGACATGGTCCAGATGGACACCCCCGTTCTGGCCGGCGTCCTCGGTGAGGAGCTGATCAAGCGGGCCCCATACATGGATCGGGTCTACCTCTGCAGCTCCGGCTCCGAAGCGGTCGAGGCCGCCCTCAAGTTCGCCCGGTGCGCCACCGGCCGACCCCGGGTCTTGTTCTGCGATCACGCCTTCCACGGTCTCACCGCTGGTTCACTGTCGGTCAACGGAGCCAAGGAGTTCCGCGACGGGTTCGGGCCGCTGCTTCCAAGTACGGCCGTCCCATTCGGCGACATCGACGCCATCCGGCGTGAACTTCTGACTGGCGACGTGGCTGCTCTAATCATCGAGCCGGTCCAAGGCAAAGGGGTCCAAGTGGTGCCCGACGGCTTCCTAGCCGAGACCGCGGCACTATTGAAGAAGAGCGGCGCCCTGCTGATCTGCGACGAGGTGCAGAGCGGGATAGGCCGGACCGGACGCTTCTTGAGCTTCGAGTACGACGGCGTCCAGCCCGATCTGGTCACCGTGGCCAAGACCCTCTCGGGCGGCTTCGTTCCTATCGGAGCCACCCTCGCAACCTCACGCGTGTTCGAGAAGGTCTACTCGTCGATGGACCG
>PMHU01000265.1 GCA_003156795.1 Acidimicrobiaceae bacterium | reverse complement strand
GCGGTGGACCTCGTCGGGACCGTCGGCCAGGCGCAGCGTGCGGGCGCCGAGGTACATCTGGGCCAGCGGGAGGTCGCTGGTCACGCCGGCCGCCCCCCAGACCTGGATGGCCCGGTCGACGACCCGGCTGTAGGCCGCCGGCACGAAGACCTTGATGGAGGAGATCTCCGTCCGGGCCTGGGGGTCGCCCTGGTCGACCTTCTCGGCGGCGTGGATGGTGAGGAGCCGGGCGGCCTGAATGTCGGTGTAGCTGTCGGCGACGAAGCCCTGCATGAACTGCTTGTCCTTGAGGAGCCCGCCGTGCACCTCGCGGCTCAGCAGGCGCTCGACCATGAGGTCGAAGGCCCGCCACATCTGCCCGACCGAGTTCATGCAATGGAAGATCCGACCGGCGCCGAGGCGGTCCTGGGCGGCGCGGTGCCCGTCACCCACCTGGCCCAGCACATTGGCCAGCGGGACGCGGACGTTGTCGTAGCGAACTTCACAGTGGTCGGACGAGGAAGAGCCCCAGATGCCGATGCCGCGGACAATGGTGACGCCGGGCGTCGACGTCGGGACGATCACCTGCATCATGCGGCCCGGGCGTCCGCCGTCGGCATCGCCGGCCCGGCACATGACGATGAAGAAGTCCGCCTCGAGCCCGTTCGACGTGAACCACTTGTGCCCGTTGATCACCCATTCGTCGCCGTCCCTGGTCGCTCTCGCCTGTACCGATGCGAGATCGCTTCCGGCGCCCGGCTCGCTGAAGAGCTGGCACCAGGCGTCCTCTCCCGTGAATCCAGGCCGGAGCAGACGGTCCTTGAGCTGGTCGCTTCCGTGGGTGACCATGGTGGGACCGGCCATGGCCAGGCAGAAGAAGTTGCGACCGTCGGGGGGCCTGGCCCCGGCCGCCTGGAGCCGGCTGTCGACCTGGCGTTGGAGGGTAGGCGCCACGCCCATGCCGCCGCGACCCTCCGCGAAGTGGACCCACGCCAGACCCATGTCGTACTGCAAGCCCCTCAGCTCCGCCACGGGGGTGGTCTTCGGATCGGCCTTCTCGAGCAGCTGGTCGATGCGTTCGTCAACGAGGCGGGTCGGGTCCGTCATGCCGGGCATTCTGCCAGCCCCGAGCTGATTCGAACGGGTCGGCGATCGGATCGGCGATTAGAGCCGGGCCGCCGGCGGGCCAATAAGGTCTCAGAGCACGGGGTAGGGAAGGAGCCGGCATGCCCGAAGTAGAGACGGTTAGAGGTCGCATCGACACCATGGAGCTCGGCCGCACTTACATGCACGAGCACATCTTCGTCCTGACCCCTGATGTTCAACAGAACTACCCGGAGGAGTGGGGCAACGAAGAGGACCGCATCGCCGACGCGGTCGCCAAGCTCAAAGCGGTCGCGGCCCAGGGGATTCGAAGCATCGTCGACCCCACCGTCATCGGACTCGGCCGCTACATACCTCGCATCCGGCGCATCGCCGACCAGGTCCCCGAGCTCAACATCATCGTCGCGACCGGCTGTTACACCTACGACCTGGTCCCGAACTTCTTCTACGGCCGAGGCCCGGCCCTGTCGGCCGTGCTCGGGGTAGATGTACCCGATCCCATGGTCGACATGTTCGTGGGCGACATCACCGAGGGCATCACCGGCACGGGGGTCAAGGCCGCCTTTCTCAAGTGCGCCATCGATCACCAAGGGATGACCGGTGGAGTCGCCCGCGTCATGCGCGCCGTGGCCAAAGCCCACCGTCAGACCGGCGCGCCCATAACCGTTCACACCCACCCGGGCACAAAGACCGGTCTGGCCGTGAAGAAGCTCCTTTGCGAAGAGGAGGGCGTGGATCCGACACGGGTGGTGCTCGGCCACAGCGGCGACAGCGGCGACGTCGACCACCTCAGCGCACTCGCCGATGAGGGGTTCATCCTCGGGATGGACCGCTTCGGAATCAACATGGAGACGACGTTCGAGTCCAGGGCCGATACGGTGGCCGAGCTGTGTCGCCGGGGCTACGCCGACCGTATGGTCCTATCCCACGACGCGTCCTGCTACATCGACTGGATCGACCCCAACCTGATTGGGGCCATGAGCCAGTGGCACTACCTCCACATCCACGACGACGTGCTCCCCTACTTACGCGATCACGGTGTGACCGAGGCGCAAATCGACGCCATGCTCATCGACACGCCGCGCCGATACTTCGAAAATACACAGCCGTACTGACAGACAGCATTACTCATATATGGAGGTCCGCGCCCATGCCCGCTAACCCGCTGAACACCGACGACTTCGGGGGCGAGTTGTTCAACCTCGGCATGTCGGCCGGAGCTCGGCCGCTGTTCGAGAAGGTCAAGTCTTTTATCTCTGAAGAGATCGAGCCCGCCTCGGAAAAGTACTTCGCGCTGGGCGAGGGGCGGGCGGACCGGTGGAGCTTCGGGCCGGGTCAACTCGACGTCCTCGGTGCGGTCAAGGACAAGGCCAAGGCCAACGGCTTGTGGAACTTCTTCCTTCCCGACGCCGAGACCGGCCAGGGCCTGTCGAACCTGGACTACGCCTACATCGCGTTCGAGCTGGGACGAACCCCGCTGGCATCGGAGTGCCTCAACTGCTCCGCCCCCGATACCGGCAACATGGAGGTCTTGGAAAGGGTGGGCACACCCGAGCAGAAGAAGCGGTGGCTGGAGCCTCTGCTGGACGGCGAGATCCGCTCCGCCTACGCCATGACCGAACCGGCCCTGGCCTCGTCGGACGCCAGGAACATCTCGTGTCAGGCCGTGCTCGACGGCGACGAGTGGGTGATCAACGGAGAGAAGTACTACATCTCGGGGGCTGGCGACCCCCGCTGCAAGATCATGATCGTGATGGTCAAGACCAACCCGGACGCCGCGGGCCACCTGCAGCAGTCACAGATCTTGGTTCCCATGGAAACACCTGGTGTCGAGATCGTCGGCCCCATGCTCGTGTTCGGCCACGACGACGCACCCCACGGGCACATGCACCTTCGCTTCACGGACGTGCGGGTACCCAAGGACAACGTGCTGCTCGGGATTGGTCGCGGCTTCGAAATCTCGCAGCTGCGCCTGGGTCCCGGCCGCATCCACCACTGCATGCGGTCCATCGGCGCGGCCGAGAAGGCGCTGCAGCTGATGGTCGAGCGGGGCCTCAACCGCGAAGCCTTCGGCAAGCCGATCATCTCGCTGGGCAAGAACGTGGAGTGGGTTTCGCGCGCTCGCATCGAGATCGAAGCCATGCGGCTGATGGTCCTCAAAGCGGCCAAGGCCATGGACCTCATGGGCAACGCCGACGCCCGGGTGTGGGTCAGCGCGGTCAAGGCCATGGTGCCCGAACGGGTGTGCCAGATCATCGACCAGGCCATCCAGATCCACGGCGCCACCGGGGTCTCGCAGTGGACCCCGCTCGCCGACATGTACACGGCCCAGAGGACGCTCCGCTTCGCCGACGGGCCCGACGAGGTCCATCACATGGTCGTGGGCCGGGCCGAGATAGCGCGTTACCAACGCCGCTAGTTCGGTGGGGTTCGGCCCCGGACCGTCGGAGGCTCCGCGACATGCCTTCGGCATTAACGACTCCGCCTCCCGCCGCTCCGCCACCTCCTCCCACTTTCGCCCGACGTCGTCTAGCCACCTAACCCCCGACCCCGTCGGTACACGGCGCGCGACGGGTATCGGCCCGGCCTAGCCCGTCGGCCGGGACGACCGGGGGTATGGGAGAATCCCTGCCGTGGTCGGGATGGCGCCGGCCGAGAGTCGATGGAGGGACCGATGACCGGAAACCCTGTGGTGGATTGGGCCAGCGACTACGACGTCTTCGATCCGGGGTACATCACCAACCCGTTTCCGGTGTGGGACGAGCTTCGCAGCAGCTGTCCGGTGGCCCATACGGAGCGGTTGGGCGGCTCGTGGCTGCCGACCACCTACGAAGACGTGTGCGCCATAGCCCGGGATCCGCGCCGCTTCTCGTCCATCGAGATCACCGTGGTCCCACCCGACCTCGACGACGAGTTCGCCAACGTAAAGGCGGCGCCGATCCAGAGCGATCCGCCCGAACACACCTGGTCGCGGCGGCTCTTGCTCCCGGCGTTCGCGCCCCGGGCCGTCACCCGGTACGAACAGTCCACCCAAGAGCTGTGCAACTCCCTGATCGACGGCTTCATCGATCGATCCTCCGTTGATGCGGCCGTCGAGTACGCCCAGCAGATCCCGGTGAGGGTGATCGCCGCGATGCTGGGCATCGCTGAGTCGATGTCGGACACCTTCACCGACTGGGTTCGTGGCGTGCTGGAGTTCGCGGCCATAGACCCCGAGCTGGCCAAGCGCAGCCGGGTCGAAGCTCTCACCTTCCTGCACTCGGAGATCATCGACCGCAAGGCCCACCCCGGCGACGACCTCATCTCGTACCTACTCGCTCAGGAGGTGGACGGCGAGCCGGTACCGGACCTGCACGTGTTGGGTACCTGCGGGCTGCTGCTCGTGGCCGGGGCCGACACCACTTGGAGCTCCATCGGCTCCGCCCTGTGGCACCTGGCCTCCCACGACGCCGACCGCAAGCGCCTGGTGGCCGAGCCAGAGCTCGTGCCCAACGCCATCGAGGAATTCCTCCGCGCCTACTCGCCGGTGACCATGGCTCGCATCGTCGCCGAGGACACCGACGTGGGATCGGCGACAATGCGGGCCGGCGATCGGGTGCTCATGGCGTTCCCAGCCGCCAATCGCGATCCGAACGCGTTCGAAGACGCGGACCAGGTCATCATCGACCGAGAGCGAAACCGTCACGTTGCGTTCGGCGCCGGCATCCACCGTTGCGTCGGTTCCAACCTGGCCCGCATGGAAATGCGCATCGCCATCGAAACCTGGCTGGCCCGGATCCCCGAATTTCACCTGGAAGACCCCAGCGCGGTCACCTGGGCGGGCGGCCAGGTCAGAGGACCCCGGCATCTTCCGGTGACCTTCCCATGACGGTCGGGTTCGGCAGCCCGGCCGGTTAGGGTCGGCCAGTTAGTGTTTGACGGTGACCTACCTCTCGGCGGCCGAGCAGGTCGGCGAATGGCTTCTGTCGACGGCCGAGAAGGACGCCGACGGATGGTGCTGGGCGGCCAAGCCGGGGGTTTCACCCGAGGTTGATCCCGGCTTGGGCTGGGGCACGGCCGCCCCGACGCTGTTCTTCGTCGAGGCCTTCCGCTCGACTGGAGACGAACGTTGGTTGGTCGCGGCACAAGAGGGGGGCCGCTGGATGTCGGCCCACCTCGAAGCGACCCTCGATGCGTGGGACGGCCCGGGGATCTACGAGGGCGGTTGCGGTCTTTTTACGGGCACCGGCGGCTGGGCCGTCGTCCTGCACGAACTGGCCGGCGCAGCGGGCGACGAGCAGGCCAGGACCTTGTTGGAACGGGTGCTGGAAGAGATCGCCGGGCGCGCCAACGTCGTTGACAGCGGGGTGCACTGGCACGACATGACCGAGATCATGTGGGGCACGGCCGGCATCGGCGCCTTGATGCTGACCCACGGCTCCGAGTACCTGGGACCGTCAGCAGTCGAGTTGGCGGTCGGCGCGGGGGACTGGCTTATGGCCCAGGCCGAACCGGCGCCGGCGGGGATCCGTTGGTCGCTCGGCCCCGCTTACGACGCCAAGAACCCGACCCGCCGTCATCGGTACCCCAACTTCGCGCACGGCGCCGCGGGGATCGCGTTCTTTCTCGCCCGCTTGGCCCAGGACAGCGGTCAACGTCGCTTCCTGGACGGCAGCCTGGCTGCCACGGAATGGATCCTTTCGACCGCTCGCACCGACGACGACACGTGTGCGGCCTTCCACCACGATCCCGGTGGCACCGACCTCTTCACGCTCGGATGGTGTCACGGGCCGCCCGGGCTCGGTTTGCTGTTCCGTCAGTTGGAGCTGACGACTGGGTCAGTGGAGTGGCGAGGCTGGCTGCGCCGGGCGGCCCGAGCCGACTCTATGAGCGGTATCCCAGAGCAGCGGGAACCGGGGTTCTGGGACAACGTGGCCAGGTGCTGCGGATCGGCCGGCGTCGCAGAGTTCTTCCTCGACCTGCACCGCCTGGAAGGGCGGCCCGACGACCTCGCCTTCGCCGTCACCCTCGTCGACGATCTGCTCCAACGAGCGGTCAGCGACGGCTCGGGCATGCGCTGGTCCAACTACGAGCATCGCGCCGAGGAGCCCAACCTGGCCCCGGAAACCACCTACCTACAAGGAGCCCCGGGCATCGGATCCACGCTCCTGAGGTTGCACCGCCATCTCGACGGAGATCCCTGGACCATTCGATGGCCGCACGTTCCGTCCTGGGCTCCAAGCGAGTAGGTCTGGGCGCGGCTAGAGCCCGTAAGCCTCCAACAGGCGCAACCACACCTCGCTGATCGTCGGGTACGACGGCACCGCGTGCCACAGCCGGCTGAGCGGCACTTCGGCGACCACGGCAACGGTCGCCGAGTGGAGGAGCTCGGCCACCCCGGCCCCGACGAAAGTGGCGCCGACGATGACCTTGCGATCCTCGTCGACGACGATGCGCGCCTGTCCGTTGTAGTCATCGGCGTACAGGGAACCGCCCGCGGTGTTGCCGATCGGGTAGTCGACGGCGCGCACCTTGAGTCCGGCCTCGATGGCTCGGGCCTCGGTGTAGCCGATCGACGCCACTTCGGGGTCGGTGAAGATCACGCTCGGTACCGCCGCGTGATCTGCGGATGCCGAATATTGGCTCCACTGGCCCGTGTCGATGTCACCCCGGGCCCGGGCTGCAATGGCGTCTCCGCAGACCCGGCCTTGGTATTTTCCCTGATGGGTCAGGAGGGCTCGATGGTTAACATCGCCGGCCGCGTACAACCAGCCGCCCTGCACTCCCTCGACCCGCATGCTGTCGTCCACCGTCAGCCAGCTGCCCGGTTCGAGGCCGGCGCTCTCGAGGCCCAGGTCGGCCGTTTGGGGACGACGTCCGGCCGCGACCAGCACTTCGTCTCCTTCGATGGCCCGGCCGTGGTCGAGCTCGACTCTAACCCGGCCGTCTCCCGTGCGACCGACCGACGCGGCGGCAGTGCCGAGGTGCACTTCGATGCCGCCGGCGCGCATCGAGGCCAGGACCAGCTCGCTCGCGAACGGCTCCGCGGCAGCAAGGACTCGATCGGCCATCTCCACCACGGTCACTCGGCTGCCGAGGCTGGCCCAGGCTTGAGCCAGCTCGCAGCCGGCGACCCCGCCACCCAACACGATCAGGTCCTCAGGCACCTTCTTGGCGCTGGTGGCCTCCCGCGTGGTCCACGGACGCGAGTCGGCGAGCCCGGCCACCGGAGGGAGGGCGGCGGCGGAACCCGTCGCCACCACGACGGCCTGGCGGGCGGCGAGCCCAACCGATCCGGTCGACGTCTCGACTTCGACGCGGCGCTCCCCCGCCAGGCGGCCGCGCCCGCGAATCAGGTCGATGGGCACGCCCTGCAGCCAAGCGACCTGGCCTTTGTCGCTCCAATGGCTGGTAAAGGAGTCCCGTCGGGCCAGCACCGCCTGGACGTCGAGTGTCCCTGTCGCCGCTTCCCGCGAACCGGCGACCCTCTTGGCGTCGGCCAGGGCCTGGCCCGGCCGCAGCAGAGCCTTGCTCGGCATGCACGCCCAGTAGGAGCATTCGCCTCCGACCAGTTCGGACTCGACGATGACGGCGGTCAGTCCTCCTTTGACGGCCCGCTCGGCCACGTTCTCGCCGGTCGATCCCGCCCCGATCACGATGACGTCGTATTCCTGCACGTCAGCTTCCTGCATATCAGCTCCCGGCGTGTCGGCTTCCTGCATGTCGGCCATGTTCCCTTCCGTTCTCCCGGGTTCGGTCTATCAGGCCCATGGGCGCCGTGACATCATGCGACCATGCCGAGTTCGCCCCGTGTTGATCTGATCCGCCCTCCCGAACTGTCCGACCGGGCACCCTACGCGTACGCGGCGGTGGCGAGCGACGTCTCCCGTCTCGTGTTCACCGCCGGCGCGTGTCCGATCGACAAGGACGGCGCAACCGTCGCCGTCGGCGGCATACGGGAGCAGACCGACAAGGTCATGGACAACCTGGAAATCGCGTTGCACGCCGCCGGGGCCGAACTGTCCGACGTGGTCAAGACGACCATCTACGTGGCCAGCGACGACCGCGACGACCTGCATGCGGCCTGGGGTGTGGTCCGCCAGCGCTTCGGAGATCACGAGCCGCCGAGCACGCTGGTTGGGGTCACGGTCCTCGGGTACCGCGACCAGCTGGTCGAAGTCGAAGCGGTCGCGGCCCAATGAGCGAGACGTCGCCCGCCCTCACCTACTCCAACTATCTCGCCTTGGATGAAGTGCTCGGGGCGCAGCGTCCGTTGTCGCAGGAACACGACGAGATGTTGTTTATCGTGATCCACCAGGTTTACGAGCTGTGGTTCAAGCAGCTACTGCACGAGCTCGAGCATCTGCAGCGCCGCTTGGACGCAGGCGACGGGGCCCACGCGCTGCACACGCTGCGCCGGGTGCTGACCATTTTGAAGGTGGCGGTAGCCCAGATCGACGTGCTCGAGACCATGACGCCGCGGCAGTTCACCAGCTTCCGGGACCGCCTGGCCGCGTCGAGCGGGTTCCAATCCGTCCAGTTTCGCCGGCTCGAGGCGGTGCTCGGCCGCCGCGACTCAGACGCGCTGGAGCCGTACCCAGCAGGCGGCGACTCCCGAGCAGCCGTCTCGGCGGCCATGAGCAGCCCGTCGCTGTTCGACTCCTTTATGCGCTATCTGACCCACCGCGGCTATGCCGTACCAGAAGGCGTGATCCGCCGCGACGTGCGGAACCCGCTGGAATCGTCAGCCGAGGTGCGGGCCGTGCTCCTGGCCGCCTACCGCGATGACGGGGAGCCGGCCCAAGTCGCCGAGCGGCTGGTCGACTTGGACGAGGGCCTCCAGGAATGGCGCTACCGGCACGTGAAGATGGTCGAGCGGACCATCGGCGACAAGTCCGGGACGGGCGGATCCTCAGGAGCCGACTACTTGCGATCGACCCTGTTCACCCCGTTGTTCCCAGACCTGTGGGCCGTCAGAACCGAGTTGTAGCGCGGGCTCGGGTGCGGGCTCGGACTTCGCTCGCCTCCGACTTCGACCTCGTGGGTAACCTGCCGCGGTGATTCCGTGGTGGCCCGGCCGGTGCAACGTCCCGGATGGTCGCGGCGGCTAGTGGCCGGCCCCGCCTCCGACGCCGGACTGGTGTACGGCACTCCGCAAGCCAGGTGGGTGATCGCGGCGGCGGTCCTCGGCTCTGGGGTGGCGTCACTCGACGCCACCGTGGTGGGAATAGCCCTGCCGTCGATCGCCCGGTCTTTTCACACTGGGGTGGGATCGCTCCAGTGGGTGATCACCGGCTACTCGCTCACGCTGGCGTCGTTCCTTCTGATCGGCGGATCCTTGGGTGACCGCATCGGACGCAAGCGGGTGTTCTCGGTCGGCGTGGCCTGGTTCGCAATCGCGTCGGCGGCGTGTGGCTTCGCCCCCAACGCATCCGTCCTGATCCTCGCCCGGGCCTTCCAGGGGGTGGGCGGCGCCCTCCTCACCCCGGCGAGCCTGGCCATACTGCAGGCCTCGTTTCGCGCCGAAGACCGTTCGCGGGCGATCGGCGCCTGGTCGGGTCTCGGTGGCCTGGCCACGGCCGCCGGGCCGCTGGTCGGCGGGTACCTGATCGCGGTCGGCTCATGGCGCTGGGTCTTCTTCATCAACCTTCCCGTTGCGGCCGGGGTGATCGCTCTGACCGCTCGCCACGTCCCAGAGTCGTCCGACCCTTCGGTGTCGGGCCGCATCGACTCATCCGGGGCGGCGGTGGCGGTGACGTTCCTCACGGGTCTGACTTACAGTTTGATCGAAGGTCCGAACCTCGGTTGGAACTCGCCTCTCGTGGTGTTCGCTCTGATGGTCGCTGGGGTCGCCGGCACGGCGTTCATCGTCTTGGAGAGGCGGGCCGCCAACCCGATGCTGCCCCTGCCGATGTTCAGGGTCCGCCAATTCAGCGCCACCAATGCGGTGACCTTCATCATCTACGGGGCGCTCGGTGGGGCGTTGTTCCTGCTCCCCGTCGAGCTCCAGCTGGTATCTGGATATAGCCCGCTCGCGTCGGGGCTGTCCCTGCTGCCCGTCACTGCGATCATGCTCGTCTTTTCGGCCCGATCGGCTCGGCTGGCGTCGCGCATCGGACCTCGACTGCAAATGGGCGTCGGCCCGCTCGTGGTCGGCGCCGGCCTGGTCCTGCTCACGCGAGCTACCCACGGCTCTAGCTACGCCAGCCACGTGTTACCTGGAGTCCTGGTGCTCGGGGTCGGGTTGGCGATCACCGTCGCCCCGCTGACCGCGACGGCGATGGCCGCGGCGCCGCCTGAGCACGCCGGGGTGGCGTCGGCGGTCAACAACGTCGTGGCCCGCTCCGCCGGCCTGATCGCGGTCGCGGTATTGCCGTTGGCCGCGGGCATTACCGGCGCCGGAGCCTTGCGGGCCGACACCCTGGGGCCGGGATTCCGGATCGCGGTGACGATCGCCGGAGCCATGTGCGCGGCGGGCGGCCTCCTCGCGGCCGTCTTGATCCGCAACCCGGTGGGCGCCGGCGGCCCGATCACACCAGTTCGAAACTGGCACTGCGCCGTCGACGGTACGCCGCTCCAGCCGACGTGAACGCGCTCGACGCCTGGTCCCAACCGGAACCGACCGAGGCGCGGCAGGACGTGCTGTTCCGGTGTGCCGCTTTTTCGCCAGCCTCCGCGAGGGGGGTAAAGACCAGTATCATCAACGTGCGGTCGGGTGCTCGCCCCTCCGGAGCTTGGGCCGGGTCTTGTACGGCTCGGGGAGGCAACGCCATGCCGGACCAGTCCGAGGCCCTCGATACGGAAGTGCTGCGTATGCGCAGCAAGGGCCGGGCTTTTGCCGGTATAAGCCGAGACTTGGGGATGAGCCGCCCCGTCGAAGCGCAACGTGCCTTTCAGCGGGCGGTTCGTCGGTTACCGGAAGGCGAACAGGACAGCGTGCGCCAGGAGGAGTCGGCCCGCCTCGACCGACTGACGGCACGGGTCAGCGCAGACGCCACCAAGCCCGAAGCGGATCGCGTCCGCCGTCTGGCGACGATCGACCGTTTGCGCGCCTGGTTGACCGAGGAGCGTTGAACACTTCAGCCGGACCGTCATGACGCCCGGGGCCGACCGCCGGGGTGGCGGGGGGCCCTATCCGGATCTCGTTCGTCTCTATCTCGACGACGTCGGCCGTTACAGCTTGCTGACCAAGACAGAGGAAGTGACCCTCAGCCAAGCGATCGAAGCCGGTCGGGAAGCGCGCCACCTGGTCGAGTCGGCCGGAAGCGGGCGGACCGAATTGGCACCCGCAGCGCGAATCGAGGCCGAGGAGCTGGTGCGCGACGGCGAGCAGGCTACGGCGGCGTTCGTCAGGGCGAACCTGCGCCTGGTGGTGTCGGTCGCTCGCAAGTACCAGACGACCAGCTCCACCCTCGGGGACCTGATCCAGGACGGCAATCTCGGCCTGATCCACGCCGTGGAGAAGTTCGACTGGCGCCTCGGATTCAGGTTCTCCACGTACGCGACCTGGTGGATCCGCCAAGCGATCACCCGCGGCATCGCGAATACCGGCCGCACGATCCGGCTTCCGGTCCACGCTGGCGACACGCTGGCCCGGGTGCAGAAGGCCCA
>PMHU01000150.1 GCA_003156795.1 Acidimicrobiaceae bacterium | reverse complement strand
CCCGGTACGTCGGCCGCGATGGCATTGAGGGCCACGTTGATCGAGCTGCGGGCCGCCACCGATTCTCCAGCAGTCCACTTCGGCAGCTTGTCGCGCCAACCCGGTCGTCCCTCATTGGCCCAGGCCGCGGTCCATTCCTCTCGGTCGCCCGTCCAGCTCGAAAACCGGCTCTCCCATTCGTGGCGGACGGCCCGGCCACGCGGCAGGGCTTGGCGATACATTTCGAGGACCTCGTCGGGGACCCAAAACGACTCGTCCGGTGGCAGCCCGAGTATCTCCTTGGTCGCCCGGACCTCGTCCGCGCCGAGCGGCGACCCGTGGGCCTTGGGGGAATCGGTCAGGTGCGGGGCGGGGTAGCCGATGTGGCTGCGAAGCACGAGAAAGCTTGGCCGCTCCTCTTCTGCGATGGCCCGCCGCACGGCCGCCTCTNNCCGTCGATGGTGATGTGGTTGTCGTCATATATGTAGATCAGGCGGCCCAACCTGAGGTGTCCAGCCAGGGAGGCGGCCTCGTGGCTGATGCCTTCCATGAGGTCCCCGTCGCTGCAGATCACGAAGGTGCGGTGATCGACCACGTCGGACCCGAAGCGAGCTCGCAGCATCCGCTCCGCGATCCCGAGCCCGACCCCGTTGGCGACACCCTGACCCAGGGGGCCGGTCGTGACCTCGATGCCGGGCATGTCGTGCACTTCGGGGTGACCGGGCGTGCGACTGTGCAGCTGGCGAAACTGCTTGAGGTCTTCGAGTTCGAGCCCGTAGCCGGTCAGGTACAGCATCGAGTACAAGAGGATGCAGGCGTGGCCGCACGACAGCACGAAGCGGTCGCGATCGGGCCAGGCCGGGTCGGCCGGGTCGTACTGCATGACCCGGGTCCATAGGACGTGGGCGAGGGGAGCGAGGGCCATCGCGGTGCCCGGGTGCCCGGCGTTGGCTTTCTGGGGTGCGTCCATGGCCAAGCCCCGTATGACGTTGATGCCCAATCGATCGAGGTCGGTCTGCCTGTCGGCCGTGGGTGCTGTCATGCGGGCAACCATACCCACGGTCCCGACGTGGAGCTGACCAGGCCAGCCCGCCGGGGCTGCCCCCTCTAGACGGGCGGTATGAGCGTGAGCGGGACGACGGTGGCGGGGCCGTCAGGAAGCAGCCTGCAGTGGGCCTCGATCGTGCCGAAGTCCTTGTACTCGAGCTCGCCACGCACCAGGCGGTAGGTGAACTTTCCGGGCTCCACTTGAAAAGGAGAGACGTTGCGCGCGATCTGCTCGCCGCTCTCGTCACGAAAGACGACTTCGAGCACGCCCTGGCCGTCCTCCGCAGGCCGGCAACGCACCAGGACGATCAGGTGCGGCGTTATCGAGACCGGGGGGGCCGACGGGGCCGGCGTAGAGAACATGATCCCGGTCAGATCGATGCGCGTCGATGGCCCCGGTACGGAGCGCAGGTCGATGTTTTCGGCGAAGAGAGCGGAGATGATGTCCATTTCCGGGAGGCGTCGTCGGCTTCTAGACGGTCTGGGCCACCCGGCGGGCCCGGGTCGCGACCCTCGGCTCTTGGTGGCGAACCGTGAGCCACCGGAACCTTCGGGCCAGGGCGATCAGCCACCAGGCCGGGTCGATCTCACCCCGGTGGAAGGCCAGCCGGGCCGAGGTGGGAGCGGCGTGATGATTGCTGTGAAGACCTTCCCCCGCGGTGAGCCAGGCCAACCATTGCGTGTTGGCAGCAAAGCCTTCGAAGGGTCGACGACCGAAGCGGTGCCCGACCGCGTTGACCGCGGAATTGAGCGCCAGATAGGTTACGACGTGCGTGCCGGCAGCGATCGCGGCCAGCTCCCAGTTACCCCAGAACACGAGATAGAGGATCCCTATCCCGACTCCCAGGCCGACCAGGCCGTGATCGAAGAGCACCCGGTCCCATCTGTCGGGGGCGAGGTCCTTGGCGTACTTATCCACCGTGACACCGTCCCGAACGGTCCGGCGGTACAGGACGACGTTGCCTATCTGCACGGCCGCGAAGCCTTCCAGCAGGGGTGAGTGCGGGTCACCTTCGACGTCGGTGAAGGCGTGGTGTCGGCGGTGCACGGCTACCCACTGGCGGGGCTCTATCCCCGTCGTGATCCACGTGAGGAACCGGCAGGCCAGACGCAGGCCGGGCGACATGGTGATCGCCCGGTGGGAGAGCGTTCGGTGCAGGAAGATGGTCGTCAGGAAGATCGCTACCTGGCAGACCGCCAGGCCCACGATGACTGCAAGAAGGATGCCAGGCACGCCCCAAACGTACTCTACCTACCACCCGGTAGACGTCGGGATGGCCATGACGCCATACCTTTGGTGACCTACCCTTGCGCCGATGCGAAGGTGGCGTTGGTCGGCGGCGCCCCTGGCGATCGTCGCGCTGGGGGGGTTGGCGGCGGTTCCGGCCGGTCTGCCGGTGTCTGCTGCGGCGTCGAGCCAAAGCGTCTCGGCCGCGACCGCGCTGGGGGGCACGCCGGTCTTGTCGGTTCGGCGGCTCCCGGCTTGGTTGGAGACGACGGCGGCGGGCCAGCACCTCGATGCGGCCCTGGGCCGCCTCGCCGGGCCCAGCGTGTTGGGAGGCGGCCACCCAGATGGATGCGTGGTCGTTACCCAAGGGAGTCAAGTCCTGTTCTCCGCCAACGCGACGGCTCCGTTCATACCGGCTTCCAACCTGAAGCTGCTCACGGCCACCGCCGTACTCGACAAGCTGGGCCCATCGGCTCGGCTGGTCACCCGGGTGCTGGGCGACAGGAAGCCCGAAGGCGGCGTCATCTACGGCAACTTGTACCTGGTCGGAGGGGGGGACCCGCTCCTACGGACGTCCGCGTATGCCGCCAGCTTGTATCCCCCGCAGCCGCTGTACACGTCGCTCGACCAGCTGGCCCTGGACGTCAGGCACGCCGGCGTTACGAAAGTGACAGGCCTGGTGGTCGGTGACGACAGTCGCTACGACGCCCAACGGACGGTGGCGACTTGGAAGCCCGTTTACTCCACCGAGGGCGACGTAGGCCCGTTGAGCGCCCTCGACGTCGATGACGGGTTCGTGCCCAAACCGCCCCCTCCGGCCCCGGGATCCAAGGCCGCCGCCACCGAATCGTCGACTGCGGGTGCGTTCGCTTACGCCGCCGCGTCCAACCCACCGGCGACCGCCGCTAAAGCTTTCGAGGGACTGCTCGAGCAGGATGGGGTCGAGGTGGTGCAGGGATCGACCAGCGGGGTGGCACCGCAGGGTGCCCCGTTGATCACATCGATTGCGAGCGCTCCGCTCGGCGACGAGATCGACGCCATGCTGACCGTGAGCGACGACACCGCTGCGGAGCTTTTTACCAAGGAGCTGGGCTACGAGGAGTCCAAGTCCGGCTCCACGGCCGCCGGAACAGCAGACGTCAGGGCCGACCTGGCCGCTGATGGTCTGCCGGTGTCTCAGCTGGTCAACGTCGATGGGTCGGGCCTCGACCGTGACGACCGGGCGAGCTGCGACCTGATCTCGGCCACGTTGCGCCGGGATGGCACGACGGGCGTGATCGCCGACGGTCTCCCCATCGCCGGGAAGACGGGCACCCTGGCCAAGCGGATGCTGGGCACGCCCGCCGAGGGCCGGTTGCACGCCAAGACCGGAACCTTGGACGACGTGGTCGCTTTGAGCGGCTTCGTGACCCCCATATCCGCTTCGGCGCCGGTGGCCGAGCTGCGCCTGCCGGTCATATTCTCCATCATCCTCAACGGGCTGCCTGAGTACGAGGCGGAGAACCTCGCCGACGGGATCGGGATCGCCCTGGCCTCCTACCCGAAAGTGCCGCCGCTATCGGCCATCGAGCCGAGCGGATGACCCGCTACCTGCCCATTTTCCCGCTCGGCAACGTCGTAATGCCTACGGAAGTCCTGCCGCTTCACGTCTTCGAGGACCGCTACCGGGTCCTCATGGAGGTCCTCACCGACCGGGTTTCGAGCGGAGAGCTGGGCGTGGTCCTCATAGAGCGCGGCAGCGAAGTCGGTGGGGGAGAGGTGAGGGTCGACACCGGCACCGTGGTCCACTTGATCGAAGCCGAACCGCTGCCCGACGGCAGGTGGGTAGCGGTGTTCGCCGGCAGCCACAGGTTTCGGGTGACCCGGTGGCTGCCTGACGATCCGTACCCCCAAGCCGAGGTCGACGAGATGGCCGACGCCGAGTGGGACCCAAACGACGAAGCCGCGCTGGCGCGGGCCCAAGACGCGGTCCGCGAGGCGCTGGCGTTGGCCGCCGAGCTCGGCGACCCAACCGTGCGGCCCGGCTTCGCCCTCTCTGCCAACCCGGCCCTGGCGGCCTGGGAGCTGTGCGCCGTCGCCCCCGTCGGATCGTTCGACCGCCAGCGACTGCTGGAGGCGCCGAGCCATCCAGCCCGGCTAGACCTCCTCGCCATCCAGGCGGCCGAGCTTTCCAAGGTTCTTGCATTCCGCCTGCGTGGGCGATAAGGATCGGCGAGTTGTGACCGGACCGGAGCCGCAGAAGGGCGAGGACAAGTCTGTCGGCACCCTCGTCAACGAGCTGGCCGGCCTGGTCATTGCGTACGTCAAGCAGGAGACGGTCGTTCCCATCAAGGCCCTCGGGCGATTCGTCGCGTTCGGCGTTGCTGGAGCCTTTCTCCTCGCCATCGGTGGGGGCATGTTGACGCTGACGGCCGTCCGGGTCGTGCAGTCGGAGACGGGGGCACATCTGCGGGGGAACCTCACCTGGGTGCCGTACGCCGGGGGGATCCTCGTGGCTGCAGCCGGAGCCGGGTGGGCTGCGTCGAGAATCACCAAGGTCAAAAAGTGACCGATCGGGGTCATCCGGGACATCCGGATCCGGTCGGGGGTAGCCACACCGACGGGAGATACCTCACTTGAGCCCGAAAATCCCAGCCCTCAAGCCCATCGCGGTCAACGGCAGTGGACCCGGCGGACGGGTCGAGATGAGCGACATTCGAGCCAAGCTCGGCGAGATCAGCGGCGAGGTCGACTCGACGACAGAGAAGGCTAAGCCCATGGCTACCTACGCCGCGGTCGCGGGCGTGGTTGTGATCGTTGCGTTGGCCTTCGTGATGGGCCGCAAGCGGGGCAAGCGCAAAGCCACCTGGGTCGAGATCCGACGGTTGTGAAGCTCGTGCAAAGGCTGCTGCGCCTCGGCATGCGGCACGGTTGGAATCGGGGGGTCGTCGATGGCAATCCGGCGTGGCTCGTCGTGGGCGCCGTGGCCCTGCTCGGGTACCTCGCCGGCAAGGTCATGCACCGGGAACCGGAAGTCGTGTTCTCGGAGAAGCTCAAACCCGGAGAGTCGATCCGCATCACCCACGAGGCTGCGTCCTGATCTCTCACGGTCCACAATTGGGCCGTGAAAGTACTCCTTCGCAACCCGCGCCGAGAGCTGGAGCTCCGCGGCCCGATGGTCGTCTCGGTACTCCTCCAGCGTCTGGATGTCAATCGAGAGTCGGTTCTGGTCATCGTTGACGGCACACTGGTCACCAGTGACGCCTCCGTAGGCGACGGATCCACCGTCGAGGTCCGCGCCGTGATATCGGGCGGCGCGTCATGAAGTGCCGGTCCTGTCGAGCCCCAGCCGTGATCGACGTCTACCGGCACAACGCGGCTTTTTGCCATCCATGTTTTCTTCGCCACTGCCGCGAGCAAGTGGAGCGGGCCATCAAGAGCTTTGACATGATCCACCCGGGAGAACGGGTGCTGGTCGCGGTATCGGGCGGCAAGGACTCTCTCGCCCTATGGGACATCCTCCTGCAGGCCGAGATGAGCGCCGACGGTTTGTACGTGGGGCTCGGTATAGGGGATTACAGCAGCGAGTCGCGGAGGTATGCCCGGGCCTTCGCCGAGTTGCGAGGCGCCAAGTTGGTCGAGATCGACCTACCTACTGACTTCGGCTACGACATCCCGACCGGGTCGTCCGCGGCCAAGCGGGCGCCTTGCTCGGCCTGCGGGTTGTCCAAGCGACACCTCTTCAACCAGGCGGCCCTCGACGGGGGCTACGACGTCTTGGCGACCGGGCACAACCTCGATGACGAGGCCGCCGTGCTGTTCGGAAACGTGTTGCGATGGGACTTGCCGTACCTAGGCCGCCAGTTTCCCGTCCTTCCGTCGGGAGATGGATTCGCCCGCAAAGTGAAGCCGTTGGTGCGCCTCAGCGAGCGGGAGACGGCCGCCTATTGCGTCCTCCAAGGCATCGACTACATCGTCGAAGAATGCCCCATGAGCGCCGGCAACCGACACCTCCGCTACAAGGAGGCCCTCAACGACATCGAAGCCCGGTCGCCGGGCTCCAAGGCCGCCTTCTACTTCGGGTTTCTCGAAAGGCTGGCGCCACTGGTGACCCCTGCAGCCGAAGAGGAGCGGGAAGGGTTGCACCCATGCCCACGCTGTGGGTCCCCGACGGTGAGTGAAGTGTGCGCCTTCTGCAAGCTCGCAGCGCGCGCCGGCGGCCACTCGTGAACCGCCCCTTCGAGGTGGGCGAGAGGATCCTCCTATTCGACTCGAAAGGGAGGCGGTACCTGGTCTCGCTGACCGACGGAGGTGAGTTCCATACCCACTCGGGACCGGTCAGCCACAGTGAACTTCTGGGGCAAGAGGAGGGCGTCGTGGTCCGGTCGGCCCGAGGGGCGCGTTATACCGCCGTGCGACCGACCCTCGCCGAGGTCGTGCTGAAAATGCCCCGTGGCGCCCAAGTCATCTACCCGAAGGACCTCGGGCCCATCCTGATCCTGGCCGACATCTTCCCTGGCGCCCGCGTGCTGGAATCGGGGCTGGGGTCGGGTGCCCTCTCCATGGCTCTGCTGCGAGCCGGGGCAGAAGTGACCGGCTACGAGATCCGGGCCGACTTCGCGTCGCGCGCCCAGGTCAACGTGGCGGGATTCCTCGGAAGCGCGTCTCTGGATCACTACGACGTGCGCGTACGCGACATATATGACGGCATCGAAGAGACGGGGTTCGACCGGATCGTGCTCGACCTGCCCGAGCCTTGGAAAGTGGTGAAGCTGGCCGAGTCTGCCATGCGCGCCGGGGGAATAATGGTGAGCTATCTGCCGACCATCGGCCAGGTGAGCACCTTGCGCGAAGCGCTCGACAGGAGCGGTTTCGGTATGGCCGAGACCATCGAAGTGCTACAGCGCAGCTGGCACATCGAAGGCCAATCCGTGAGACCCGATCATCGGATGGTCGCCCACACCGGCTTCCTCACGTCAGCGCGCCTGCTGCAAGACGCACACATCGCCGGTGCAGAGATCCGTCAAGATGCAAACACGAGGGCGGTCGGGGATGAGGTCGGAGACGCGGAGGCCTGAACGGAGTGGACCTCCTCGACTTCATCATCGTGGGGCTGGCCATTGCAGCCGCAATCGGCGGGTACCGGCTCGGGTTCATCGGCCGGGTGGCGTCGTGGCTGGGGTTGGGGCTTGGCTTCTATCTCGCCATCCGGCTCCTTCCTACCATCGCGCTGGACCTGGCGTCGACTTCCCCCGGCGTCCTGGTGACCATGGCCACGATCCTCCTTATCGGCCTGGCGATGACGGGCCAGGCGATCGGCCTCCTGGCCGGTTCGCGGATCCACCGCGCCCTCCCCGCCGGTCCCTGGCGGCAAGTGGACCGGACCGTCGGGGCCGGCGTCGGCGTCCTCGGNNCCATCGTCTGGCTGCTGATCCCGGCCGTGGCGGCCGTCCCGGGCTGGCCGGCTCGCGCCGCCACAGGATCCGACATCGGCCGTTGGGTGTCCCGTGACCTTCCCGCCCCCCCCGACGCCGCGCAAGTGCTCCGGCGCCTGATCGGCAGCGACGCCCCTGAAGTCTTCGCCGAGCTCGACCCGGGCCACGCCGCCGGTCCCGCCCCTTCCACCAGCCCGCTCGGTGTGGCCGTGACCACCAGGGTTTTGGCTTCCACCGTAAAAGTCGAAGGGGAAGAGTGCGGTCGCATCTACGAAGGAAGCGGCTTTGCCGTGGCCTCCGATCTGATAGTCACCAACGCCCACGTCGTAGCCGGCGAGGGCCACGGGGACACCGACGTGCTGCTTCCCTCCGGGCGGCGCCTACCCGCAACCGTGGTGATGTTCGATCCCGACATCGACCTGGCCCTGCTCGAGGTCACGTCCCTCGGAGAGAGCCCCTTGAGCGTTGACGTTCCCCACACCGGGACCGTCGGCGCCGTGTTCGGTCACCCCGAAGGCCAGGACGAGGTGGCTGTCGCACCCGCCCGGGTCGTATTGGAAGAGGTGGCGGTGGGACGCGACCTGTACGGCGTTCACACCACCAAACGCGACGTTCTGGTTCTGGCGGCCGTCCTGGCCCACGGCGACTCTGGAGGACCGCTCGTGAATCCGGCCGGCCAGGTCATCGGCGTGGCGTTCGCCATCTCGGCCGACCAGCCCGACACCGCCTACGCCCTGAGCAGCAGCGAGCTGGACGCGGCCTTGGTCGAGGCCCGCACGCCCGGCGGGGCGTCGACCGGGTCCTGCCTGATCTCCTGAGCCCCGCGTATGCCTGGCCGGGCCGGGGGCCGGGTACTGGCGGGGGGCGGGCACAGGCCCGGCCGGGGGCCGGGCCGGGGGGCCGGGCACAGCCGGGGAGCCGGGCACATCCGTGTTCGATCTTGAATCGCGTGCGCGAAAAGTGGCGCCCGGCGACAGTTTTCGCGCACAGAAACACAAATCGAACACGCGCCAGGACTGGTACCCGCCAGGACGGGAGCGCGCCGAGATAACAGAGGGGAGGGGCCGGACTGGCAGAAGGCGGAGTCGTTCACGCCGGAGGCATGTCCGCGAGGCGGCGCCAGGCCGGCGCCGACGACCGGGTCAGCGCCCGTCGACCACTAAGTGGGGCGGATGGTTACTCTTCGATGAAAATGCATTCCCCGGGGCACTCCTCGGCCGCCTCGCGGGTGGCGTCCTCCATGCCTTCGGGGACGGCGGCCAGACCCTCCTGGCCGCCAGGGTTGTCGAAGACCTTGTCGCCTTCCTTGACATAGGACAGGCCGTCATCGAGCAGGGTGAAGACTGCCGGGGCGATCTCTTCGCACAGTCCGTCGCCCGTGCAGAGATCTTGATCGATCCATACCTTCATAGGTCCGCTTTGCCTCGCTGTTTGGCGGTCTCCAGCCCAACTCTACCTGGTTGAAGGTACAGATCGCCGGTTTGTACTGTCAATTACCGGTAGCGGCAACAAAAGAAAGGGGTCATTACCGTGCGCGGATGACCTGACGATGGGGGTAAGTTCACCATCGCAAGCCCAGGGAACGAGGTGCCCCACAGTGAGCGACATGCCTGGAGCGAACAATCCAGCGGATAGCGACCCACCCCGAGCGGCGCCGCCCGGCCGGGCTGAAACCGAGGGTGACGCCCGCACGACCGCCTACGACATGGAGATGGCCGAGCTACGCGAGCACGCCAAGGTCTTGGAGGACGAGCTCATCTCGCTCCGCCGTCGGATGCAGGAAGCACCCAAGCGCGTCCGGACCCTGGAAGAGAAGCTGCTGGAGACCAAAGGGCAACTACAGCAAGCCATATCCCAAAACGAGCGACTGACATTTACCCTGCGAGAAGCGCGCGAGCACATCGCCGCGCTGCGCGAGGAAGTCGACAAGCTCACCCAGCCGCCGGCCGCCTACGGCACGTTCCTCGCCCGAAACGACGACGGCACCGTCGACGTGTTCTCGGGCGGCCGCAAGATGCGAGTCGCCTTGCACCCCGAAATCGCGTCGCGGGCCGATTCCGAGCTTCAACGGGGGGCCGAGGTCGTGCTCAACGAGTCCCTCAACGTCGTACTGGCCCGTTCCGGTGAACGCTCCGGTGAGATCGTCACCCTGCGCGACGTCATGGACGACGGAAGGGCCGTGATAGTCGGACGGGCGGACGAGGAGCGCGTCGTCGAGATGGCCGACAGCCTGGACGGCGTCAAGCTCCGTTCAGGGGACTCGGTACTGATGGACTCCCGCACCGGCCTTCTCCTCGAGAAGCTGCCCCGGCCCGAGGTAGAGGAGCTGATCCTCGAGGAAGTGCCCGACATCTCCTATGCCGACGTGGGGGGCCTCGACGATCAGATAGAGGCCATCACCGACGCGGTCGAGCTTCCTTTCCTGTATCGCGACCTTTTCGTGGAGCACAAGCTTCCGGCCCCCAAGGGGATACTTCTCTACGGCCCTCCGGGCTGCGGCAAGACCCTCATCGCCAAGGCGGTGGCCAACTCCCTCGCCAAGAAGGTGGCCGACGTGTCCGGGGACAAGGAGGCGCGAAGCTACTCCCTCAACATCAAAGGTCCCGAGCTGCTCAACAAGTACGTCGGGGAGACCGAACGCCAGATCAGGCTGGTGTTCCAACGGGCCAGGGAAAAAAGCGAAGAAGGAGTGCCGGTCATCGTCTTCTTCGACGAGATGGACTCGCTGTTCAGGACCCGGGGTACCGGCATCAGCTCCGACATGGAGTCGACGATCGTGCCTCAGCTGCTCGCCGAGATCGACGGCGTCGAGACCCTTCGTAACGTGATCGTCATCGGCGCGTCCAACCGGGAGGACCTGATCGACCCGGCGATCCTCCGACCCGGGCGGTTGGACGTCAAGATCAAAATCGAGCGTCCGGGCCAGGAAGCGGCGACCCAGATCTTCGCCCGATACATGACCTCCGACCTTCCCCTCGATGCGGCCGAAATAACGTCTCTCGGCGGCGGGGACCGTGACAAAGCGGTGCAGGCGATGATCGAACGGACCGTCATCGAGATGTACCGGGATGACGAAGCGAACCAGTTCCTCGAGGTCACCTACCAGAACGGTGACAAGGAAATCATGTACTACAAGGACTTCTCGTCCGGAGCGATGATCGAGAACATCGTCCGCAGGGCCAAGAAGCTCGCCATCAAGCGGGTCATCGCCGGCGACGCGCCCGGAATACGGACCAAGGACCTGCTCGACTCCATCAAACAGGAGTACAAGGAGCACGAGGACCTCCCGAACACGACCAACCCCGACGATTGGGCCAAGATCTCCGGCAAGAAGGGCGAGAGGATCGTCTACATACGCACGATCATGTCCCAAGGCGAGGAGACGACCGGCGGTAGGTCGATCGAGCGCGTCACCACCGGCCAGTACCTCTGAGGCCGCCCAACGAAGTCCCCGCCCGGGCCCTCAGGGCTGGCCCGAGACAACTTGGAACGTGTCGTTATCCACGAGGACGCTCCTGTCGGAGAATTGCGTCAAGTTGTTTCGTGGCGGCCCCTCACCCCCAGATACCCCAATTGGGGGATAACGTCGACCCGTGGCGATCGTCAAGGTGCTCGGCCTCGAAACCGAGTACGGCATCATCATCCGTGGCGCTGCGGATCCGAACCCCATCGCGGCCTCTTCGACCCTGATCAACGCCTACGTGGCGGAGCTCAGCCGCCGGGTGGACTGGGACTTCGAGGACGAGACGCCGGGGCGCGACGCCCGCGGGTTCGCCCGAGAGGGTGCCATGCCGCCCGAGGTGGAAACCCATCTGGTCAACGCCGTGCTCACCAACGGGGCGCGCTACTACGTCGACCACGCCCACCCGGAGTATTCCACCCCCGAGTGCGCCAACGTCTATGACGTCATCCGCTACGACAAAGCGGGGGAGCTGATCCTGGCCCAATCCGTTCAAGCCGCCAGCCGGTCTCTGCCCCCGGGCCAGAGCCTGGTGGTACTGAAGAACAACTCGGACGGCAAGGGCAACTCCTACGGTACCCACGAGAACTACCTGATGGACCGCTCGATCCCGTTCGCCCGGATCGTCTCGAACGTCATGCCGCACTTCGTTTCCCGCCAGATCTATACAGGGGCGGGGAAGGTCGGATGCGAGGCAGCCTCGACGGGAGGCCTGCAAGTCGACTTCCAGCTGACCCAGCGGGCCGATTTCTTCGAGGAGGAAGTCGGCTTGGAGACCACGCTGAAGCGGCCGATCGTGAATACCAGGGACGAGCCCCACTGCGACGCCCACAAGTACAGGCGGCTGCACGTCATCGTGGGTGACGCCAACATGTCGGAGCTGGCCAACTTCTTGAAGGTGGGCACCACGGCCCTGGTCCTGGCCATGATCGAGGACGACTGGTTTACCCGCGCCAATCGCGAGTTCACGCTGCAGTCGCCGGTCAGCTGCCTCCGCAAGGTTTCGTACGACTTGCGCCTCGAGCGGTCGCTCGACCTGGCCGACGGTCGTCGCATGACGGCCCTCGAGATGCAGTGGGAGCACCTCGATCTGGCCCGCAAGTACGCCGAGGACTGCGGCATGGACGCAGTGGGGGGAGCCGAGATCGGCCAGGACATCCTCCGCCGGTGGGAGGAGACCCTGGCGGCACTGGAGTCCGACCCGATGTCTCTGGCCAACCAGTTGGACTGGGTGGCGAAGTACCGGGTCATCAACGGGTACCGCGAGCGCCATGAGCTCAGCTGGCAAGACCCGAAGCTGGCGGCGATGGACTTGCAGTACCACGACGTCAACCCAGCCCGATCGCTCTATCCACGCTTGGGTCTGGAAACCCTCCTGGACCCCGCTTCGGTCCTCACAGCAGTCACCGAGCCGCCTGAGACCACCAGGGCCTACTTCCGGGGGAAATGTCTCCAGAGGTGGTCGTCGTCGATCGCCGCCGCCAACTGGGATTCCATGGTGTTTGACCTCGGCACCGACCCGCTGCGGCGGGTGCCCATGATGGAACCGCTCAGAGGAACCCGTGCCCATGTCGAAGAATTGCTGAGTAGCGTGTCGAGTCCAGCCGAATTGCTCGAGCGCCTGGGCTCGTAGGAGGAAGAGGCAATCCCATGGCAGAACGCGAACAGATCAAGAAGCAAGCTCCCGCTCGGAGCGACGAAGCCGCAGTCGAAGAAGTCCCGACGACCAACAAGAAGGGCGAGGAGCTCAAGGCCGAGCTCGACGACCTCCTCGATGAGATAGACGAGGTCCTCGAAGAGAACGCCGAGGAGTTCGTGCGGAGCTACGTGCAGAAGGGCGGCGAATAGGGTGCTCCGGACGGTTGAGGCCGCACCGCGGCCTCAACGTCTCGAGTGCGGGTAGGGTGCCAGACCCTATGAGTCTTCCCATGTTTGGGCCCACGGACGCTCCCGGGCCGAGCTTCACCGAGGTGCTGCGAAGAGTCGGCTTGGACCCGTTTGCCGGTATTTCTTCGGACCGCCCTCCGCCGTTCGAGATTCGTCACGCCACGACGATCGTGGCCCTCCGCTATGCGGGCGGTGTCGTAATGGCCGGTGACCGGCGGGCCACGGCGGGCTCGTCGATCGCCCACAGGTCGATGGAAAAGGTGCATCCGGCCGACCGTCACAGCGGCGTGGCGATTGCGGGCGCAGCCGGCACCGCCATGGAGATGGTGAAGCTGTTCCAGCTTCAGCTCGAGCACTACGAGAAGGTCGAAGGGTCGCCTCTCAGCCTCGAAGGCAAGGCCAACCAGCTCTCCCAAATGGTGCGATCGAACCTGGGCATGGCCATGCAGGGCTTCGCGGTCGTCCCACTTTTCGCCGGCTTCGACGTGCGGCGAGGGGTGGGCCGCATCTACTCATACGACGTGACCGGCGGGCGCTACGAGGAGACCGACTTCCACGCCGACGGGTCGGGCGGCCGCGACGCCCGCACCACGGTGAAGCTCGGCTGGCGCCCCGACCTGTCCCGCTCCGAAGCGGTGGAGCTGGCGGTGCGGGCCTTGTGGCAGGCCGCCGACGAGGATTCCGCCACCGGCGGACCCGACGCCGTCCGGGGCATTTACCCCACGGTGGCGACCATCACGGGAAGTGGGTTCGAGCACGTCGAGCAGGCCGAGGTCGCCGAACGTTTCGCAACCGTGGTTGCCGCTACAGAGCCCATGTCGCCCGCGGAGGCTTCGACGCCATGAGCATGCCGTTCTACGTAGCACCCGAGCAGTTCATGAAGGACAAGGCCGACTTTGCCCGCAAGAACATCGCGCGCGGCCGACCGCTGGTGGCAACCGTGTGTGCGTCAGGAATCCTGATCTGCGCCGAGAATCCTTCTAAGTCGCTGCACAAGGTGAGCGAGATCTACGACCGAATCGCCTTCGCCGGAGTCGGTCGGTACAACGAGTTCGACTCGCTTCGGCGGGCCGGCGTCCAGCATGCCGACGTCAAGGGCTACCAGTACAGCCGGGAGGACGTGGACGCCAGGTCGCTCGCCAACCTGTACGCCCAGTACATGGGAAACGTTTTCACCCACGAGTTGAAACCGCTCGAAGTCGAAATCCTGGTGGCCGAGGTCGGGTCGGGGCCAGCGGGCGATCAGCTATTCCATATCCTCTACGACGGCTCGGTTGTCGACGAGGACTCGTACTCCGTTCTCGGAGGGGAGGCAGAAGCCATCCTCGAGCGCCTCAAGCAGGGTTTCGACCCCGGCTGGGACCTCGAGGAAGCGGTACGACGGTCGGCTCGAGCCCTGTTCGGCCCCGACCGCGAACCGGTGGCGGGCGACTTGGAAGTCGCCATCCTCGCCCGTAGCAACGGCCGCAGGGCGTTCGAGCGCCTCGACGACGAGCGGGTGGCGCAGGCCTTGAGCGGCGGGCAGGTCCCGAGCGGCGACGCCGCTGCGGCTACTGGCGCGGCGGCTACTGGTGCGGCCGATCCCCAAGGCGACGGGCCCGACGACGGCGCTCCGGGCGCCGAGGCGCCCGAGGCGGCAGCTCCCGACGGCGAGGCCGACTAAAAAGAAGTCTGCGCCCGCGGCGGTCAATGGCGGCCGTGGGCGTCAGCGGTGTTGCGGGAGGCCCGGTACTGTTCGTGGGGAAGCCGCTCGCGCTGACCGATGGCTCACCGATACGGGGGATCGAAATGACCGATGCACGGGAAGAATCGCTCTCGGCCCTGCTCCATGAGACCAGGCGTTTCGCGCCGCCCGAAGCGTTCGCGGCTCAAGCCAACGCCCGGCCGGACATATACGAGGAGGCTGCGAGGGACGCAGTCGCGTTCTGGGAGGGACAGGCCCGGCACCTGACTTGGGGCCAGCCTTGGAAGGAGGCCCTGCAATGGGACCTTCCTTTCGCCAAGTGGTTCGTGGGAGGCAAGCTCAACGTCGCCGTCAACTGCGTGGACCGACACGTCGACTCCGGGCTGGGTGATCGCGTCGCCTTCTACTGGGAGGGGGAGCCGGGCGACACCCGCACCCTCACCTATGCAGACTTGAAGGCCGACGTGTGCCGGGCCGCCAACGCCCTGACCGAGCTGGGCGTGGCCAAGGGGACGAAGGTCGCCATCTACATGCCGATGATCCCCGAGACCGTGGTGGCCATGCTGGCGTGCGCCCGCCTGGGGGCCCCGCACACAGTGGTGTTCGGGGGCTTCTCCTCCGACGCCCTCAAGGGCCGCATCCTCGACTGCGACGCCCGCTATGTGATCACCGCTGACGGGGGCAACCGAAGGGGAGCGCCGAGCGCCCTCAAGCCGGCCGTCGACGACGCCCTCCTGAATTGCCCGGACGTGGCCAAGGTCCTGGTGGTGCGGCGCACCGGCCAGGACGTGGCCTGGGTGCCAGGACGGGATGTGTGGTGGCACGACCTGGTCGACAGCCAGCCGGAATCCCACCAGCCCGAGCTGTTCGACTCCGAGCACCCGTTGTACATCATGTACACGAGTGGGACGACGGCCCAGCCCAAGGGGATCCTGCACACCTCAGGCGGGTACCTGACCCACGTGGCGGCAACCCACCGCCTGATTTTCGATCTGAAGCCCGACACCGACATCTTCTGGACCGCGGCGGACATCGGCTGGGTGACCGGCCACAGCTACATCGTTTACGGACCACTGGCCAACGCCACCACGTCGGTGATGTACGAGGGGACTCCCGACACGCCCAAGAGGGACCGGTGGTGGGACATCATCGAGCGGTACCGGGTCAACACCCTCTACACCGCTCCGACCACCATCCGGACGTTCATGAAATGGGGCGAGGACCTGCCCGCTAGCCACGACCTGTCGAGCTTGCGCCTGTTGGGGTCGGTCGGAGAACCGATCAACCCCGAGGCCTGGATGTGGTACCGGACCCACATCGGGGGGGATCGTTGCCCGATCGTCGACACGTGGTGGCAGACCGAGACCGGGGGCATCCTCATCACCCCGCTGCCGGGCATCACGGCCACCAAGCCGGGCGCGGCCATGACCCCGTTCCCGGGTATCTCGGCCGACATCATCCGCGAAGACGGGAGCTCGGTCGGCAACGGCGAGGGCGGCTACCTGGTCATCACCGAGCCGTGGCCGGGCATGCTGCGAGGCATTTGGGGCGACGACGAGCGCTACAAGGAGACGTACTGGTCCCGCTTCCCCGGTCGCTATTTCGCAGGCGACGGGGCCAAGCGCGACGACGACGGCGACATCTGGCTCCTGGGGAGGGTGGACGACGTCATGAACATTTCGGGCCACCGCATATCAACCACTGAAGTCGAGCACGCCCTGGTCGGCCACCCCTCGGTGGCAGAGGCGGCCGTGGTCGGGGCGTCCGACGCCACCACCGGCCAGGCCATCGTGGCCTTCGTCACCGTCAAAAGCGGTGTCAGCGAGGGAGCCGACCACGGGGATCAGCTGGTCGCCGACTTGCGTGAGCACGTGGCCAAGGAAATCGGGCCCATTGCGAAACCCCGCCAGATCCTGCTCACGCCGGAGTTGCCCAAGACGAGAAGCGGCAAGATCATGCGCCGCCTCCTGCGCGACGTCGCCGAAAAGCGCGAGCTGGGCGACGTGACCACCCTCCTCGACCCCACCGTCGTCGCCGCCATCCGGGACAACATGGTCCCGGGAGCCGAAGAGAAGGAGTAGCGCCCGCCCAAGCGTCCCCTTTTTCTTCCCCAGGTCATCTCGGGGTGGATATGCGTCTGCGTGGGCGGTGAACGGCGCTAGCGTGCGCCGAAGTCATGGATCGGCGCATTTTCGGCTTGGAAAATGAATACGGGGTCACCTGCACGCTTCGCGGCCAGCGCCGGCTCAGTCCCGACGAGGTAGCCCGATACTTGTTTCGACGGGTGGTCAGCTGGGGCCGATCTTCCAACGTCTTCCTGGAGAACGGCGCTCGCCTGTACCTCGATGTCGGTAGCCATCCCGAGTACGCCACGCCCGAATGCGACTCGATCGCGGATCTGGTCGCCCACGACAAGGCCGGTGAGAGGATCCTCGAGCAGCTGGTCAGCTCGGCCGAGGTCCGTCTGCGGGAGGAGGGTATTCGAGGCGTGGTGTTCTTGTTTAAGAACAACACCGATTCGGCCGGCAACTCCTACGGCTGCCACGAGAATTACCTGACGAGCCGAAGGGATGACTTCGCCCACTACGCCGAGGTGCTGATTCCGTTCCTCGTTTCCCGCCAGATATACGCGGGGGCGGGCAAGGTGCTGCAGACTGCCCGAGGCGCGATGTACTGCGTCAGCCAACGGGCCGAGCACATTTGGGAGGGCGTGTCCTCGGCTACGACGCGCAGCCGCCCGATCATCAACACCCGCGACGAACCTCACGCCGACGCCGAGCGCTACCGCCGCCTCCACGTCATCGTCGGCGACTCGAACATGAGCGAGTACGCCACTTTCTTGAAAGTCGGGGCTACGAGCATCCTGCTGCGCATGCTGGAGGACCCGGCGGTGGTGCTGCGCGACATGACCCTCGAGAACCCCATACGGGCCATCCGCGAGATAAGCCACGACACGACGCTCCGGCGGCGGGTCCGCCTGGCCAACGGGCGCGAAGCCAGCGCCCTGGAGATCCAGTCGGAGTACTTCAACCGGGCCAAGCGGTACCAGGAAACGAAGGGGCTGTCCCCTCTGGAAGATCAGGCCCTGGCCATGTGGGAGCACTGCCTGACCGGGCTGGAGCGCGACCCGTGGTCACTCGACCGGGAGTGCGACTGGGTCATCAAGCACCGCCTGATCGAGGGGTACCGGACCAAGCACGGGCTTCCGCTGACCCACCCGAAAGTCGCGCTGATCGACTTGCAATACCACGATGTCAACCGCCAGCGGGGACTCTTTTACAAGATGCAGAGCGCCGGGATGGTGGAGCGCACGTGCACCGATGAGGCCATCGACCTGGCCGTCGAGCAGCCGCCCCAGACGACGCGAGCCAAGCTCCGCGGCGAGTTCATCCGCCGGGCGAAGGAGCGACGGCGCGACTTCACCGTCGATTGGGTCCACCTCAAGCTCAACGACCAAGCGCAGCGGACGGTTCTGTGCAAGGACCCGTTCAAGTCCCGCGACGAGCGGGTAGAGAAGCTCATCGCCTCGCTGTAGGTTCCCGCTATGGACCGCCTCGAACGCCTGGTGAACCTGGTCGCGGCCCTCATCGACACCGGCCAGCCCCTGACCCGAGCCGAGATCCGCCAGCGGATAGACGGCTACTCGGACGAGGACGAAGCGTTCCGCCGCAACTTCGAGCGCGACAAGGNNCCCGGCCCACCCCGACGACCTGGGCTACCGCATACCGAGGGAGCTCTACGAGCTTCCCGACCCGGGGTTGGACGAGTCGGAGCTGGCCGCCTTGCGTTTGGCCGCGTCCGCGGTGCAGCTGGAGGGGGACTGGGGTCGAGATGCCGTCATCCGAGCCTTGCGCAAGCTCGGGGGGGCG
>PMHU01000343.1 GCA_003156795.1 Acidimicrobiaceae bacterium | reverse complement strand
CGACTTCGACATCTTGCGGCCCTCGAAGTTTAACAACCCGCCGTGCACCCACATGTCCGCCATCGGCGGTACCGCCATCAGCGCTTCGCTCTGGGCGATCTCATTCTCGTGATGCGGGAAGATGAGATCGTAGCCGCCGCCATGCAGATCGAACGGGACGCCGAGCAGTGCTCGCGACATGGCGCTGCACTCGATGTGCCAGCCGGGCCGGCCGGGTCCCCAGAGCGAATCCCAAGACGGCTCCCCCGGCGCAGACGGCTGCCAGAGCACGAAGTCGAGCGGATCGCGCTTGGACGGGTCGCCGGGGTTGCCGCCGCGCTCCGCGGCTAGTAACAGCATCGTGTCCCGGTCGAGATGGCTGACTTGGCCGAAGCGGTCAAAGGAGGACACGTCGAAGTACACGGCCCCGTCCGACTGGTAGGCGTGACCGGACTCGAGGACCATCCCGATGAACCCGAGGATGTCCGGGATGGCGGACGTGGCCCGCGGCTCAGAAAAGGCGGGCAGGAGCCCTAGGGCCGCCATGTCCGAGTCAAAGCGGCCGATTTCCTCGGCCGCCAGGTCCAGGTAGTGGACTCCGAGCTCGCCGGCCTTGCGGAGAATGTCGTCGTCGACGTCGGTGACGTTGCGCACGCACTGCGTCTCATGGCCGATGTCGCGCAGGCGTCTTTGCAGGACGTCGTAGGCCAGGTAGGTGGCGGCGTGGCCGAGGTGGGCCGAGTCGTAAGGAGTTATCCCGCACGTGTACATCTTCACGGTGGGGCCCGGCTCGAACGGAACGACGCGTCGCCTGGCTGTGTCGAAAAGCTGCATGGTCTCGGTCACGCTTCGCGGCGCGCCGGTAGACCGGTGAGCCGGATGGCGGCGTGGGTCTTGTAGCGCCGGTTGACTTCGAGCAACGCCGCAGTCAGGGCCTCGATGGCCAAAGCGCTGGCCAGTCCCCCGGCGTCGACGCCACGCAAGCCCGGCAGGCGGTCGACGAGCCCGACGACCTCCGAAGTCGCCTCCCGGTCGTCGCCGCAGACGAGGACGTCGGCATCCAGCTGATGGTCCAAGTCGCTCCAGGGCCCGGCGGGCAGATGGTGGAACGCGCCCACGACGCGAGACGCCGGCAGGGCCCTGGCGACCGCCACCGCGACCGAGCCCGTCGGCGGGAGGAGCGGAACCATGTTCTTGCCCCACTTGGTCAGGGCGTTGGCCATGGAAACGACGATCTTGCCGGCCAGCTGGCCCTCCAAAGCGGCGACGGTCGACAACACACCGTCCCAAGGCGTTGCCACCACGACCAGATCGGCCCCCGACGCCGCCTCGTTGTCGCCGGGCACGAGCGAGAGCTGGCGACCTTCCCAGCGATCGTGCAAGGCGGAAACGGTGTCGTTGGCCCGATCGAGCGACCGGGATCCGACGACGACTTCGAATCCTATGCCCGCGAACTGGACTGCGACGGCTTGGCCGGCCGGGCCCGTTGCTCCAATGACTCCGATTCGCACGACGGGCAGACTTGCACGCGCCGGACCCGTCGGTCGACCCAGAGGCGCTCTTCGCCGGGCCGGTTGCTACTTTCCACGCCGTGCGAATCGGCCAGCGTCTGCGGGAGGTACTGAACAGAGCCGGCGCGCCCGTGGCCGCCGGCTCGATCAGGCGGGCGCGCACCGGGCTGCCGGCTCCAGCGATCGCAGGGGTCGATCCTTGGGGTCGGCCCGCAACGGTTTCGACCGAGCACGGTCGGGTCGGCCTGGTGTTCCTGACCAGCTCGTGCGCTCCCTGCCAGAATCTCTGGGGCGAAGCAGTCGCCGGCCAGGTCGCCCTCGTGACTCCCAGCCCGTCGACCGAAAGCCGCCGGCGGGTGGGTCAGCTGGCCCCGCCGGGGGTCAAGGTGGTCATGTCCAGCGAGGCTTGGAATGCCTACGGAGTCACTCGGGCGCCGTGGCTCGTGATCGTGGATGGCGGGATCGTCGTGGGAGACGGGCCAGCCCCCCGGACTTGGGACGCGATCGACGCCTAGCGGAGGCCCGGCCGCAAGGCGTCGACCGCCTTCACGGTGTCGTCGAAAACGGCCTCCACCGGTTGATACCCGTCGACGTCGACGACCAGGCCGCGCCCGGCGTAGAAGCCGAGCATGGGCTCCGTCTCGGAGTCGTAGACGTCCAAGCGGTGCTCGACCGTCGCTTCATTGTCGTCTGTGCGTCCTTCTTGGGCGGCCCGGGCCCGCATGCGGCGGAGCAATTCCTTGCGCGGCACGATCAGGTGGACGACCGATTGGAGCTCCACTCCCGACACCTGCGTGGCGACTCTGTACGCCTCCTCAGCCTGGCCCAGCGATCGCGGGAAGCCGTCGAGCACGTAGCCGCCCTTGGCCGCCGCCGCCAGGACGGGCTGGGTCAACATCTCGATAACCAGATCATCGGGCACGAGGTCGCCCCGAAGCAGGTATTCGGATGCCCGGCGCCCGAGGTCAGTCCCAGCCGCTACTTCACGTCTGAAAAGGTCCCCGCTCGACAGGTGGACGATCCCGTAATGGGCTGAGAGCAGCTTGGCTTGGGTCCCTTTCCCAGCTCCCGGGGGAGCCACCATCAACAGGCGCATGACCGGCGACCCTACCCCCGGCGATCGACGGCTTGGCGAACAGAGTTCTCCGCCGATGCAGAGGTTCAGATCGTCGACGGGACCTCAACCAGCCGGGCCTGCAGTTACGTCACCCGTGGGCGGTCGAGGGTGTCGTCGACGCCAGCCTCGAGGACCGAAGCCATGCGCTCGACCGCGTCGAACACGTCCACGTAGCGCGTGTACAGAGGCGCCGGCCCGAGCCTGATCACGTCTGGTGGTCGGAAGTCTCCGACGACCAGTCGCCGCTCCGTCAAAGCCCGGCACCACGGCCAGGCCCGGGGGTGAGCGACCGAGACGTGCGCTCCCCTGCGAGCCGGGTCGCTCGGGCTGGCCAACGTGGCCCCGAGGGGCTCCAGGCGGCTGCGGACCAGGTCCACCAGCGTGGCGGTCAACTGTTGAGACTTGGCCCACAGCGCAGGGATGCCAGCCGCCTCGATTACCGCGGCAGCGGCGTCGACCGCCAGCAGCCCGAGTACCGGCGGGGTGCCTGCAAGGAATCGCGCCATTCCGGTCTCAGGCTCGTACCGGGGGCCCATGGCGAACTGGTCCCGCTGGCCGAACCAACCCCACACCGGTTGGCGCAGCTGTGTCTGCAAGTCACGTCGCACGTACAGGAAGGCGGGAGAACCCGGACCGCCGTTGAGGTACTTGTAGGTGCAGCCCACGGCCAGGTCGGCACCCGCCTGGTCCAATCCGATGGGTACGGCCCCGGCGCTGTGGCACAGGTCCCACAGAACCAACGCGCCGCGGCGATGGGCCGCTTCGGTGACGCCTGCGACGTCGAGACGGGCCCCCGATCGGAAGTTGACGTGTGACAGGCACACGAGCGCGGTGTCGGCGTCGATGGCCGCTTCCAGGGCGTCGACATCCAAGCCGTCGATGGCGCCGCCGTTCAAGAGGCGCAGTTCGCATCCGGTGGCCGCGGCCAGTCCCTGCAGCACGTAACGATCAGTCGGGAAGTCGTCAGCGTCGGCTACGACGACCCGGCGATCGGGGCGGGCGGCCAGACCGGCAGCCGCCAACTTGTAAAGGTTCACGGTGGTGCTGTCACAGACGATCACCTGGCCGGGGGCGGCGCCGATCAACCGGCCGATCCGGTCGCCGACGGTGGCCGGCAGGTCGATCCATCGGGACCACCCACCGACGAGGTTGTCCGACCAGTCGCGCAGCGCGTCTGCCAGCGCCTCGGTCACGGCCTGAGAGGGACGGCCCAGAGAGTTACCGTCGAGGTAGATTGGCCCGTCTTCGTCGGCGGCGGTGAACTGGACCCTGTGTCGCGCCAGAGGGTCGGCGAGGTCCATCGTCTCAGCGGCGGCGCGGTCCACCCCCCGATTCTGACCCGCGGCTCACCCGATCAGCGCTTCGGCCTCCATCTCGACCTTCCACCTCGGATCCAGCAGGCCGGCCACTACGACCATCGTTGAAGCCGGTCGGACAGAGCCGAATGCCTCGGCGTGCGCCTCACCCACCGCCTGGGCGTCGCCGGCTGAAACCAGGTACATGCGAGTGCGAATGACGTCGGACAGATCCGACCCGGCCTGACGGAGGGCCTCGCCGATGATCTCGAGGCACCGCCGGGCCTGCGTGCCAGCATCGGGATCGCATGAATCGTCGGGCCATATCGGCGCCGTCCCCGAGACGACCACCCGATCACCGACCCGCACCGCACGGCTGAAGCCGATGAGCGGCTCAAACTTGGAGCCCGATGACACACGGATTCTTTCGTTCATGCTGCGCTCAGATGGAGCTGACTGGCAGCGTTATGGACGAGGGGTGTTCGGAGTCATGGAAGACCTCGTTATCAGACGGGAACACAGTCGCAGCCGTGGCCAACGGCTCTCCACTGCCGATGTTGCGGGCGAAGAGAGGATGGGCAGAACCCGATATCTGCACGCGGACTCGGTGCCCAACCTTGAAAGTGACCGCGGTCGGCCACATTTTCACCGGCACGCGACTGATTCCATCGCCGTCGGGAGGGGTCGATCCGGCGTCGACTCGAAGGATTCCGTCGCAGATATTGCGGGATTTGCCGGCCCGGTCCACATCGCAAAGCCGGACGTATACGTCAAAAGACGGACGGTCGGACCGGACCCAGACCTCCGCTTCGACGGGACCGGCGACGGTGACTTCGTTGGTGAGCGGGGCCGTCGTGTAGACCATGACGTCGGGACGGGCCTCGCGCTTGCTCTGATTCTTGGCGCCCGCCAGCATCGGGTCGAGGGTGGCACCGCCGAGGCTCGGAGCCGGATCGTTTGGGTCGTGCCGGTAGCGATCCGGAACACCACCTCCAGGCGCCTCTGTGGACAAGACACCACCCGGGTGCAGATACCAAGGCCGCGGCGTCGCCGGCGGCGGCCAATCTTCGAGTTCCACCCAGCGGTCGCTCCCCATTACATACAGGCGCACCCGACCCCGTCGAGAACGTTCCGGGATGCCCCGCAAGTGACAGTCGAACCAGTCCAGGGCGTCCCTGAGCCCGGCGGCCCCGGCCCCCGGGCCGCTGTGGGTCCAAGGTCCGACGGTCAGGCGGGCGTCCCGTCCGGCGTCACGTAGGCGGCAGTAGTCGTCGATCTGGCTAGGCAGGAACAGGTCGAACCAGCCCCCCACGTGCGATGACGGAGGGGTGAGCGCCACGTGCCGGGAGTAGTCGACGGATTCCCACCAAGGATCGCTCGGGGCCTCGTGCTCGAGCCAGTCCTGGTAGTACTGGACCGGATGGCCAAAGGCGGCGGTGTCCGCGTCGCGCAAGGGCAAGGTGTCATATACCGAAGCGAGCCGCTTGTGGCTGGTGGCCATCGCCCATAGGAAGTGGGCCGGTTTTCTCTCCTGAACCTCCACCATCTGGACCCAGAACGCTCCTGTCTGGAGCGAGAAGGAACCGCCAGGGAACACCACTGCGTCTCGAACGTTGGCGGCCGTCACTTGCATCGCCATGGCCCGGACGAACTCCGGCGCGTCGGCGGTGATCGCCCACTGGGTCAGACCCAAGTAACTCGGCCCGAAGGTCCCGACCGCCCCGGTAAACCAGGCCTGTCCCTCTAGCCAGTCCAGGGTGGCCCGGCCGTCCTCCGTCTCGTGGCGGAACGGTTCGAAGGTTCCCTCGGATCCAAACGTCCCTCGCACGCTCTGGACCACGGCTTGGTAGCCCCGCTCCGCGAACAACCGTCCAATGAAACCGAACTGGCGGCGACCGTACGGTGACCGGATCAACACGATGGGGGCGGTGGCCACGTGGGCCGGCGCGTACCAACGGTCAGCCAGAAGGACCGAGCCGTCGGCCATCTTCGCTTCGACGTCGCGTTCCACGACGACCTCGGCCGTGTCGGCTGGCCTGAGCCTGGCTGCCCTACCAAGGACCCGGCTGGTGATTGTCATGGCTTGACCTCCCGCCGAGAAAGGTACCCGTCAGCGTGGCGGACCGCTAGGTTGCCGCGATGCCGTACCGCCGGCAGCAGCGGATTCACCCTGGGAGATTGCAATGAACCTCAACGCCAAGGTCGCCATAGTTACCGGAGGGGGCGGCGGGATCGGCTCCGCCACGGCCCGGCGCTTGGCGGCCGAAGGAGCCAGCGTCGTCGTCGCCGACGTGGCGTCGGATGCAGCCGAGGCGGTGGCGTCCGAGATCACCGCAGCCGGTGGCCAGGCCACGGCGGTGCACGCAGACCTACGGAGCGACGCTTCATTGGAGGCCCTCGCCTCGAGCACCGCGGCTTCTTACGGGGGCATCGACTATTTGGTCAACAACGCCGCCACCTTTTCAGATGACGACGTCGACGTTGTCGAGACCCCACAGGAGACGTGGGACCGTATCTACGACGTAAATCTGATGGGCTTCGTTCGTACCAGTCGAGCCGTCATTCCGTACCTGCTCCAGCGCGGTCAAGGATCGATCGTGAACCTCTCCTCCGGAGCCGGCCTCCACGGCGAGCCCATTCGATCGGCGTACGGATCGTCCAAGGCGGCGATCGCAGGTCTGACGAGAAACATCGCCGCCGCCTACGCCCGACGCGGCGTTCGGTGCAACGCCATCGCTCCCGGGATGATCGGAACTCCAACCTTCCTGGCCAACGTGCCGCCCGAAATCGTGGAGCGGGCCAGCCGGCGAATCCCACTGGGCCGGGTCGGTCGACCAGACGAGATCGCCGCCCTGATCGCCTTCCTGCTATCCGACGACGCTTCGTATATCACGGGACAGACGATCGCCATCGACGGAGGATCACTTTCCCTCGGCGGGGCCTGAAAGAGCAGTCAGGACAACTTCAAAACTGCAGCCGCGTCGCGCTGCAAAATCTAGAGGAAGGATGCAAGCCATGGGACAATCCGGGGAAGGGCGGTTCGCAGACGGACGGCTCTACTACCGCTCCTGGTCATCCGATGCACCGGCACGCGGCGAGGCGATCATCGCCCACGGCTTCGCCGAGCACAGCGGCCGGTATGACCACGTGGCCAGGGCGCTCACCGGGGCTGGGGTCAACGTGTGGGCTCTCGACCATCGGGGTCACGGCCGGTCCGAAGGCGATCGCGCCAACATCGAGTCGGTGGGCAAGGCCGTCGCCGACTTGGACCTCTTCGTCGACCTCGTCGGGGAGAGTTCAGCCGGCCGTCCCAAGTTCCTCGTCGGCCATTCGATGGGTGGGTTCATCTCGGCCGCGTACGCCGAGGAGCACCAGGACCGTCTCGCCGGGCTGGTCCTTTCCGCTCCCCTTCTGCACGTCGATCCGGCGATCGCCGCTCTTGCCGACGCGGATGAGGTTCCGGATCTCGGGCTGGCCGACGCCGTGTCGAGCGACCCTGCCGTCGTCCAGGCCTACAAAGACGACCCCCTCAACTATCTCGGTCCTCCGCCGCGCGACTTTCTGCGATCGGTCGGCCAGGTCGAGGAGGTCAGGAAGCGTCTGCCGGAGCTCACCCTTCCGCTGCTGATAATGCAGGGAAGCGCCGACCTGCTCGTCAGCCCACAGGCTCTAAAGGACACGGTGGCCGCAGTCTCCAGCCAGGATCTCACCGCCGTCTTGTGGCCCGGGTTGTGGCACGAGATCTTCAACGAACCCAACCAGCAGGAAGTCCTAGCCGCACTCTCGGCTTGGATCGTCAAGCGGCTGCCCTCCACCTGAGAAGTCACTCGCTACTCGCCTAGGTGGGTGGCGTCGAAGTCGACTGGCGAGGTGGTTCGACCTCGACGCTTACTGCGCTGAGCATTGTGCTTACCAGCGTTAGCTCCACGCGTGGGCGGGTAGGTGGTTCTGGTAGGTCGTCGTCGGCGACCGGACCGAGAAAAGGAGAGCTGATGCAGGTAGGTACCGTCGATGTCAACAAGCTGCGATTCATGGCGGACAAAGGAGTTGGGCTCAGCAAGGAACTCATGGGAGTCCTTGTGGGCAGTGACCGCTTGCAGCAGGAAGGGGAATCGCAGCAGGAGCGAGCGACCGCGGAGCTGCGGGCGTTGCGCGACGAGCTCAAGGCGCAGAAACACGAAGTCAAGGCCGACTTATACGAGAAGCGGCAGAAGGCCGCCCAGAACGCCAAGTAGCCAGAGGCCAGCGAGTTCGGCACCAATTAATCGAGAAGAGACGAGGAGGAGTAACGCTATGGGCATCATCGAAGAAGGCAAAGGAAAGGTGAAGGAAACCGTCGGCAAGGCGACCAACGACCCCACCCTGCAGGAGGAGGGCTACGCGCAGAAGGAGAAGGGGCGGGCGCAGCGCGCCGCAGACCAGGAGCGGGTCAAGGCCAAAGGCCATGAGCTGGAAGCCAAGGAGAAGGAATTCGAGCAGCGGGCGGCCGAATCCGCCAAGTGATCTGGCCGCCAACAGACTAGCGACGAGGCCACCGCCGGAGTCCGGCGGTGGCCTCGTCTGCTTTGGGTGTCGTCAGACCTCCGTCCAATGCGAAAAGGGAGAATTCGAGCCGCGGCTTACCATCGATACCAGCGGGTACCGGAGCCACTGCGAAACGCGAAACCTGCTACCCACGCGATGAAGAAAATCACCGCCACTATCCAAAGAAGATGAACGGCGAAACCCAAGCCGACAAAAAGTAGAGCCAAGAGCAAAGCCAACAAGATAATTCCCATAGCACACGTCCTTTTCTGTCCGTTGACGATGACATTGCGGCGCCAATCTCTGGGCAGTACGACCGCGAGATTGCGCTGACAATCGTCATACCCCCATATGGACCCCACTAACAGCAAGTCGGCCCGGCCGAACCTCGTCGGTGCTGACCTCCTCGACCGGACAGGGTCGACCGAAGCGTCACTTCCGGCCACTCGGGCCGGCGTCTTGGATTCGTTCAACGCTGAGCTACGGCCCAGATCGAGCGTCGAACTCAGCCCACACGACCTTGCCGTCAGAGGTCAGATCCGATCCCCAGGACCCGGCGACCGCAGCGATGATGCCGAGGCCATGTCCTGACTGTGTCCGCACGCCCTCTATGCGCCGCGCCGGTAGGACCCGGCTGCTGTCGTATACCGCGACCCGCACCCCGAAGTCGTCTGATCGCACGACGACGGTGAAAGGCGACTGCGCGTGGATGACCGCGTTAGTCGCCAACTCGGCAACCACCAGCTCGGCATCAGCTTCGAGGCTCTCACGACCCCACTGGCGCAAGGCCTGGACCACGAAGGCCCGAGCCGCGCGTGGCGCATCGGGACCGGCCTCAAACCAGAACACCCGCCGTTGGGGACCGAGGCTGGGCCGGCCTGGCGCATCCAGACCGTTGGCGGGGGTCCGAAGCACGGCTGAGTGGAGGCCACAGACCTCCGCCACCGCCTCGGGCTCTCCGAAAGTCGAAACCGACTCGCTTCGATAAGCGCAGAGAAGGGAGAACGCGACCTCGCGGCGGAGGTCATTCCACAGCCTCTCCAATTCGATGGTCGCCATCACGTCGCCGGCTTCCCACAACAGCGAGACCATTTCGCCGTAGGCGCGAATTGGTCGACCCGTACGTGCCACCTGGCGCACGAGACCGCCGACAACCGAGCCAAAGGCCTCTCCGTCGACGCGGCCGTCGACGCATATTTGCGACAGAGTGACGGAGGCATCGAGAGCTATGTACGTTCCCAGCTTTTGTGCTTTCTCAGCGTCGATGCCGGCCTTCTCCAAGGTCAGCTCAAACACTCGGCGGTGCTCTTCGGTGGCAATGACGATCGAAGCCCCCGCGTCGGCCTCCCCAGCCGTCAGGTATGCGGCCACACGCCCGATCAAGTCGGAATCGCGCTCATAGAAGCAGACGGCGTGCCCACAGTCAGTCTGTTGTGCCTCGACCATCATGCGTGCTCGTCCAGTCTGGGCGCCCTGCACCCGCCGGAGAAACATATTCCCTCCTCGGCGACCGCGTAAACGTGAGCATAGGCGTACGAGGTGCCACCTTGAGGTCTCACGGCGTGATGACGAACGCGCCCGAGGTGCCGGTCAGTTCGATTACCTTACGGACCATCGGCGATGGATCCCGGAGCTGGACTTCGGCGGTCTGATGAGCCACGGCCAAGAACATTCTTAGACCGGAACTGTCCATAAATCGGAGTTCGCTGAGATCGAACATGATCCGATCGTGTTTTCCCGTGACGATCGCCTCGATCGCTGACCCAATCGGACCGACGCTGGAGAGATCGAGCTCTCCGATTACCTTGAGGATTGGTCTGCCGGAAGGATCGAGGCTCACTTCCAGCGTCGCCGGTGCGTCTGGATTCACTACTTCTCCCATCTCAGTCCCAACATCGCGATGTCGTCTTCCGTCCTATCGTCAGTGAGCTCGGAGATGACCTTGGAAAGAAGACCCTCAAGGGGCTGACTGTCGCCTCGGATTGCGTTCTGGAGACGTTTGAGGCCTACATCCAAGCTTTCGTCGCGGCGCTCGACGAGGCCGTCGGTGAAGGCGATGACGGTGGATCCCCGTCGGAGATCGACGGTGATCGACTCGTAGATTCCGCCGGAGACCCCGAGCGGCACGCCGACTTTGGTCTCGACGAAACGCGACCCTTCGCTGTCGATGACTAGGGGATTGAGGTGGCCGGCGTTGGCGAATGTGATCTCATGGCGGTCGACGTCTCCAACCCCCACGAGTACGGTCGCGAAATGTTCGTCGTCGACGAGGTTAAGGTGGCGAGAGCACTTTTCGAGGATGGTGGAGGGCGAGTAACCCTCAAGGGCGTAGGTCCGAATGGTGAACCGAAGCGCTGCCATCGCCGATGCGGCATCAAGTCCGTGCCCGGACACGTCGCCGACGACAAAAGCGAACCGTCCCTCGGAGAGGGCGATCGCGCTGTACCAATCGCCGCCGATCTCCATCCCCTTGGCACCCGGCACATATCGAACGGCGACTTGAATGCCCGGAATGTCCGGGGTCTGCTTCGGAAGAAGGGAGCGCTGAAGTGTCTCAGCGATCGTGCGCTGCTCTTCGAAGACCGACCCAAGCTCTTCGTAAAGATCGCGGATCTCGGTCGCATCTTGCTCCGCGGACCGACGTCGTCGCACCAGACGCTCAGCGATCAGGGCGGCGGCAATGCTGATGAGCGCACCGGCGATCCCGAGAATCCAGGGGAGCCGCGCTGGCAGGGAACCATCAAGCGACTCGTTCGGCGCCGTCACCAACGTGAGCACCGTGTTGCCCCATGGAACCGTCACCTTCGCGATCCGACCGGTTGGCGGGAGTTTGCTGAAACTCGTCGTCAGCAGTCTCGGCGATTGCTCGCTGGTGCCGAGGTATATTGCGTAGCGAAGCTCGGAGAAAGCGGAGTCCTTGGAGATCGCGGCTCTCCGGTCCGCCGGAATCGGGTGCTCGGCATAGATAGCGAACTCGGTTGCGGGTAACGCGTAGGCGTAGCCGAGGCGCGCCAAGCTCCCGTTGACGAGCTCATTCACGATGAACGTCGGACTATGGAACGCTCGTGCGACCAAGGACCTGGTTTCAGTCGGTGTGGAAAATGTTGGCGGAACACCTACCACCGCAATCCGACTGATCATTGAGCCTGTCCGTCGCCAAAGCGAAGCAGAGACGAACTGGCCTTTCGCACCAACGAAGCTCGACATGTAGCTACTGAACTGGGCCACGCTGCCGTTCGACGCAGCCACTATCTGCATCGCTGTAGCGAGAGGTGTCGAGGTGCTTGGAAGGGCGGCCGTGAGAACGTCAGCGGCTTGATGGGTTTGCAGTTCCAGGAGTCGGGTTTCGTTGCGGTTGTTGAGCGACCATGAGGTCCACGACACGGCCGCGGTGATCAGCAGACCGGTCACCAACACGAAGGCCACGACGCCGTGCCGACGCGGCAGCTGCCGTCGGCTGGCACGGCTGTGATTCCTGACGTCATCAAGAACAGCCGTAGACGAGGACCCAGCTTGAGGCGCGGCGTTGCCATTTTCCGCTGATGTCGCGGCCGAACCCGACGGTGCGTCGAGCGCTCCCTTTCCGAGTCGTCGGTCGTGTCGGTCGTCGATGATCATGACCGGTCCGGGGTCTTCATGGCTAGAGAAGGCTCTGCTCGGGCAGGAACTGATCGCCTAGCGACAGTCCTTCTCGGGTGATCTCGAACTGTCGGATGCGCTGGTCGTGGGCGCTACCTCGAGTCTTGAGCACAGTGATGGCCCGCTTCACCTCGGAGTCCCCGCGGAGGAACTGGAGCAGCACGACGTTGTCGGAGATATGGGAGATTCCGTATTCCGACAGACGTGTCACCCCGAACAGCTCGGTCACCTCCTGGGTCATCATCACGCTCACATTCTTTCGCGCGCAGCGCTGCAGAAGCGAGTACATGTACTCCCGGAACCGGTGTTCGTCACCGCATGCCATTCTCAGATCGCCGAGACTGTCGATAGCGATCCGCTGCGCCCCGGTCCTCTCCACAAGCTCGAGGAGCTCATAGACCCACTCGTCGAGGTAGAGGTCTACAGGAGGCCGGAACATCAGCTCGACGTTTGGATTATCGAGCGACCACGAGAAGCCCTGCACTATCCGTTCCAGCTGGACCGGATTCTCCTGAAAGGTGGCGAAGATCCCTGGTCCACCGACTTCCGCGCCCGAGAACACGAAGTGAAGGGCGAGGAGTGTCTTGCCCGATCCCGATGGACCGGCCACGAGCGTCGAGGCCCCCCGCCAATATCCCTCCGACAGCATGGCGTCCAGGAGCGACACTCCAGACGAGATTCGCTCTGAGGAGAAGTGATAGGCCGCGCCATCGTCATGGTCGGCCAAGCGTGGGAAGACCGCGATACCACTCGACGAAACGCGATACGCATGCTTGCCTGATATGAACCCGCTGCCGCGCAGCTTGAGGACCTGGAGGACGCGCGTCTCGCGGTCGGCGACGTGCTCGATGTCGAGCGAGATGATCGCATCGACGACGGCGAACTCCGGCGCCTCAGTCGCCTCAGCGTTGTCGTACTCGCCGACCCAAAAGGAGGTGATCTGTGTCGCTGACAGGTGGCCCGCCAGGTCATGCAGGAATCGGCGGAACGCTCCGTCATCGGGCGCAAACACCCGGAGAGCCTTGAAGCTGTCGATCACCATAAGCGAGGGCCGTCGCTCCCGCAGGAGCTGGACCAGCCGGGACAAGACACCCGAGAGGCCGTCGCCGTTCAGGCGCTGACCGAGATCCTCATAGACGACGCGTGTTCCTACAGCCGTGCCGTCGAAGAACGTGAGTGACTGGCCGTAACGAAGGATCTTCTCGAGTGGCTCGGACACGGTCGACAAGTACACCCCGGGTCGCTCGGTGGTCGCGTTGTGGAAGAGGTACTGCTGGGCCAGGATCGTCTTACCGGTTCCGGGACGCCCCATGACGAGGTTGATCCCGTTCAGGGGCACACCTCCCCCGAGCACGGCGTCGAGCCGGGCCGAGCCGCTCGCAAGACGATCGGTCATTGGGCCTTGACCGTCCTATCTAGGTAGGCGCTAGTACCCAGCAGGTCTCTCACCGTCGAGACCAGCCGGAGCGGATCGTACGGTTTCTGCAGAAAGGCGTCGGCACCTGCCCGGAGCGCCTGGTCTCGAGAGTCGAGCGTCGATACGGCCAGGACAGGGATCCCCCGCTCGTGCGCAACACGACACAGCTCGAGACCGGCCCCGCCCGCGATAAGCACGTCTACCACCACGAGGCTGACGGGTTCTCGCTCCAAAGCCTCCCGAGCCCCGTTCGCTGCGAGCGCGACCCGAGTGGCATAGCCCTCCGTTCGCAAGAAATAGTCCGAGAGGTCCGCCCCAAACGGGTCGCGTTCGGCGAGCAACACAGTGATCAGGTCCTCGTTCCCCGGCCGGGGCTCGATCGGGAAGCGGTCGCGATCCTTCAACAAGCGGTGAGCGTCGGCCGGCTGCATGCCTCGATCCAGCTCTTCTAGGATGAACCTCAGCTGGTCGACCTGGTCGCGACTGTAAAGCCGCTGGCCCCCGGCGCTTCGCTGGGGGACGATCTGGTGGTAGCGCTCCTCCCAACTGCGAAGCGTCTGCGCCGGAACGCCGAGCATCTTGACTACGGCACCGATGCTGTAGACGCCATCCTGACCGGCCACCACGGACGGGAGAATAGCGCAGTCGGCAAGTATTGAGAAGCTATTGCAGAGATCTACGAAAAGGTCGGCCAGGCAGGCCCAGGCTGGAGGGCAAGAGTTCCCTCCTAGCTCTTCGGCTCCTGCATAGACCGGCGCACGAGTTCCGTAGGAAAGCTCGAAAGGAGTTTCATGAGTTTTTTATAGTCGACGTTAATTGTAAGCGCCAAAACTGGCTTTGTATTACTTTCGGTTGAATGCGGGCGCGCCCCGCCCGCCATCGATTTGGCCAGGTTCGGTTTGTCTCGATCGGGAAGGCCCCTGCGGCGGGCATGGCCTCGAGCCGACCCCGGGCCAGGGATACACGGCCTGCCAGGTCGATGCCGCCGGGGGCCGCTCTGGGTCAGCGAATTCGCCGGAGCCGCCCAAGAGCTCCACGGGCCCTGGGCTACAGGTTGGATCAGGAACGATTCAGGAGTTCCGCTCGGTAGGTGTGTCCGCCGCCGTTCCTTGGGCGGCCTCGTCCGCAGTCTTGCTGGGTGGTCCGCGTAGGATCCAGGCGAAGCCGACCGCGATGATTCCGCCGGCTATCGGCCCGATGAGGTAGGCCCACCAGTCATGCCAATGACCGCCGATGATCGCGGGGCCTAGAGAGCGAGCCGGGTTCATTGATGCCCCCGAGATCGGCGCGGCCCACAGGCCAGCGAGGATGATGTAGCCGGCCACGGCCAGGGCCGCGTTGCCGCCGATGTTACGGGCGCCTGAGGCGGTACCGAGGATCACGCTGACCAGCCCGGCCGTGAGCACGATCTCGATCAGTGTCGTAGTGGCCGCGCTGATACCGGCGCCGGGCTCGGTGGCGCCAAGGTGTCCGACGTTGCCGAAGGTGGCTCGCAGGAAGCCCGCGGCGAGGAGACCGCCGGCGAGCTGGGCGGCCACGTAGCCGGGCACGCGCCTCCAGGGAAAGTTTCTGCGCAGGGCGAATGCGACGGTGACCGCCGGGTTGAGGTGGGCGCCGCTGATGGTCCCCATGAAGTAGATGATCGCCATGACCATCAGGCCGGGGGCGACTACGCGGGCGTCGAGGGGCACCTGTCCACGGCTGCGGGCGTTCACCACTGCCCCCCCGGCGGCCACCAGAACCAGAAAGAACGTGCCCAAAGTCTCGGAGAAGAGCCGACGCCACTCGAAAGATAGATCCTGGAAGTCCAGGGTCCAGGGCGTGTGCAACCCGATCGGCTCTTGGAGGTGCAGGGGCCGAGGTCGGTATGGAGGTGAAGACGACTGCCTGCGGTCCCCGTTCAGATGTCCGCTCCAGGTTTTTAGTGGGTGGTCCTTCGGTGGACGGCCTGAACTCGACAGTAGCGGTCCTGTCGAAGCGGGCCGGTACTGAGCCGAGGAACAGCGGACCCGGCTAATCGAAGACTCCGAGTGGATGCGCCCGGTTAGGGAGGCGCCGGATCAGGCGGTTCTCTTACTCGCGTGTGCGCCTCCCGGAAGCTGGTAGTGAATCTCGTAGGTCGCATCGGTGCCGTGCTCGGCGCCAAAGCTGCCTGACCCGCTCAGCCCCGTGAGCTCGTTGGTGCCTGATCCTGGGACAACCGTTGCCTCCCAACGGGCCAACTGTCCGTCGAAATCGCCCGCGGCTTCGAGCATGAAGGTCCCGTGTCGCTTGGCCACGGCGCCGTCAACCTTTTGCAGGCCGACGAAGCGAGCCGTTCCATCCGCACCGTAGGTCATAAGCCAACGCACCGACCCGTAGCCGGTGATGTCCCCCGAGAACGTCTGGCTGCCTGTAGCCAACGTCATCCCGCGGACCTTCCCGTCGTCATAGGTCTCCTCGTTCCACGACGACATCTGGAAGGACCCAGCGGCTTTAGCCATGACAGTCGCCTCCTACGTGCTTGCGTCAGACATATATCCACCCCGGGAGGCGTCAAACCTCTCAGTCGCGATCCGACTAGGAACGCGGCTTAGACGTTGGTGGTCGTGAGCTGCTGTCTGGGAGTCTGTCCAAGCGCCACGTCACCCGGAGCCTCGTTTGCGCCGACTCTCGGCGACCCACGCAGGAATGGGAGGGGCATCTGACACCGCCAAGAGCGCGGGTGTTTTGAAAGTCTGAGGAACGGGTAGCAATAAAACGGGTAGCTGTAACAAGGTCCCGCGAGGCGGGATCGGTGACATCGAGGGCATCTCATACAGGGAGAACTACGTGGTCGTGTCTGGATGTGCGCCGGCCTTGCTTCGAGATTGGGACTTTCTACAAAGCGATGTCATCCCGCCGCTACTGACGGATCCGAGTCGGTCTCCGACGGCGTGGTCGATAGGTTGCGTCGACGACGCCGTCGCGCTAGCGGTCGCCTTCCGACACGGGCAACGATCCGGGACCAGCCATTTGGACGTTTACGCGTCGGAGCCGTCACCTGGTCGGGGCGAGATGGGCTTTGGGCTGGCTGATCTAAGGCGTGTCCCGACCCTGAGACAGTCCGATTGCCTCATACGCCAAGATCGGCGCTGGGTCGCAGCGGACCAACTGGCGGAGCATGTGTTCCTTACCAATCCGACTGCTCCCGTCGACCTGGTTGCCGTGCGACCGACCGAGGACAAGTGCGATGTTCTCCTGGATGAGGCTGTCGACCAGCTCCGTCCGGGCGGACAGCTGCTCCTCATCACCCGGCAACCGGATTATGAAACAGCCGTTCCCGCCGGCCTGACGGCCATCGGCGCGAACGGCTCGGGGCAGGTCTACCGCAAGTGCGAGCAGACGAGAAGTCGGGTGCGTTCGGCGACTAACTGCCGGATCGAACAGCGGCCCGAAACGCTCGCCCGGCGCCGAGCGGAGGATGAGCTGGTAACCAACCACGTTCGTCTGGCTCGCTCGCTGGCCCGAAGGTTCGCTCACCATGGCGAGCCGGCGGATGACCTCGAACAGGTAGCCATGCTGGCGTTGCTAAAGGCAGCCAAACGCTTCGATCCCGATCGCAACATCCAATTCGCCACCTACGCCACGTCGAGCATCCTGGGTGAACTCAAAAGACACTTTCGCGACAAAACGTGGATGCTCCGCGTACCTCGGACCGTACAGGAGCTTTATTTGTCCGTGAAACATACGCGTGACGAGTTGACCCACGAGCTGTCTGAAACGCCAACGGTGGCACAGATAGCCGCTCGCCTCGATGTCAGCGAATTGGCGGTGCTCGACGCCATTCGGGCCGGCGACGACTTACGGCCGGCCTCATTGGACGGATGGTTCGGCGACGACGGAGGGACCGAGGTACCGATCATCGACGGCTCGTTCGATCAGTGCCTCGACCGGTTACAGGTCCAGGCTTCTCTCCCCAATCTCGACGATCGGGAGCGGTTGGTGCTGAAACGGGTGTATTTCGATGGCTTGACTCAGAGCGACGTTGCCGTCGAACTCGAGGTCAGCCAGATGCAGGTATCGCGCCTGCTGGCTCAAGCCGTGGCCAAACTTCGACGCTGACCGAGCGCGACGTTCTCAGAGGTTGACGGTTAGGCGAACTTGGGTTCCGTCCACACCGGAACGTATCGCCACCAGATCGCACAGCTGGTTCACGAGCCACAAGCCGGTCGCCTCGAGGTCGGGGCCGGGCGGATAGCGCCCAACCAGGGGATCGGCGATGCGACCGACGTCGCGCACTTCGCACATGACCGCTCCCCCGTCATCGCGCCAAACCCGCAACGCCCCTCCGGCCCCACCATGCTGCAAGGCATTGCCGACGATTTCGCTCACGGCAAGACACAGATCGTCGACTCGCCCCATCGTCATCCCTGAGGCCCAAGCGAAGTGTTGCACCCAGGATCGAATCAAGGACAGGTCACTATCGGAACGGAACTCGCGAACCTCCGCTCCGGCGGGCGAGGGCGGCAGCGGCCACGCCTCATCGGCAAACACGTCGGCGGGGTCACAGTAGTCGTCGCTTGCGCGGGCCTGCCCATCCTTGACCACCATGGGATGCGTACGCCAGGAGTCTTCGATGACCTTGGCGGGCAGCTGGTCCTGGTCGTACGGACACAACACTGTGACAGGAAAGTCGGCCAGAGCAACGTTTATCAACGCCTCGTGGCGGGTAGCCTCTGCAATCTCGTCGGCACTATGACCAGGCCAGATGGGCTCACCGACGAGGCGGGTCCGGTGGTCCCGAAACTGTTCCAGGAACTCTTGGACGGCGGGAATGAGGCGACCCGGGTTGCGGCCAAGTTCGGTCATGTCGGCGAAATGCGTTCCGTCCCCCTTCAACCCGGCTTTGATCATGTCCATCCGCGACCTCGGAACTACGACCATGACCGGCTCCCCGGCCGCCAGGCCCTCGTCGACGAAACCGGTGACCGCGTCGACGAATTCTCTTGGACCCCGGTAGAGCAACGCCAGGTGACTCAATCCATCTCTGGGGCCGGCGTCACCGCTGTTCGAATCGACGCTGTGGTGCTCGGAAGCAGACATCGAACTCCTATGCGCGTGATGAACCAGAGCAGGCTGCGTGCAAACCCTACCCCGGCCCGGGATGCTCAACCCCTTTTCGTCCCTGCCCATGGAATCTACGTTTTGACTCGCGACCACCGGGGAAGAGTGATGACGCAGCAAGTATTGGTCCTTCAACCGGAGGTTTCCGTGGCACTGGTCCTGCTCGTTCTACTGCTCGCGCTCTTGTTCTTCGGCCTCGGCTTCGCCGCTCATCTTCTGTGGGTCGTGGCCGTCATCATCTTTTTCGTGTGGATAATCGGCTGGGCGTTCGCCCGGGGGGAGGCGTCGGGATCACGCCGGCAGTGGTACGGGCGCTGGTAGGCCCCTATGGACTTCAAGTCCAGAGCCTCAGTGCTCGACAATTCGGCTTCCGCCGACCGGATTCGATCCGGCCAAGACCTGGGGCAGCAAACCACGACAACGATCAAACAAGATCGAGAGGGCGGTTCTTTAGGCACGGAGTCCAGCCTGGTTCCGGCTCGAATCGACCGCCTTCGCTGGTCTCGATTCCACACCCGCCTCGTGATAGCCCTCGGAGTGGCCTGGATCCTCGACGGCCTTGAGATCACCATCGCCAGCAACTCCACGGCCATCATCTCGAGCAAGTCGGCCCTAGGCCTTTCTTCTTCGTCGGTGGCCTTCTCCGTCGGGACCGTCTATCTCTTGGGTGAAGTCGTCGGCGCTCTCTTCTTCGGCCGCCTGTCGGATAAGTGGGGCCGGTGCAACCTGTTCATGATCACCCTCGGGGTGTACCTGGTCGGCGGCGCCTTGACCGCCCTTACGATAGGTCACACCCCACGGTTGGGTCTACTGGCTCGACACGACTCGCTTTATCGCCGGAATGGGCATCGGTGGTGAGTATGCCGCCATCAACTCGGCCATAGACGAGCTCATCCCGGCCCGCTATCGCGGCCGTGTCGACATCGCGGTCAACGGCACTTACTGGGGTGGCGCTCTGCTGGCGTCGGTCTTGTTCTTGCTCGTCGTCAAGCACCTCCCGGGTTCTTACTCGTGGCGGGTTGCCTTCCTGCTCGGACCGGCGTTGGGATTCGTGANNCGTTCGTCCGCCGCAATCTCCCGGAGAGCCCCCGATGGCTCTTGATGCACGGGCGGGCCGAAGAGGCGGAGCGAGCGGTGGCCCAGATCGAGCGCCACGTCGAAGAGACCGGCGGAACGCTGGACCCCGTGGACGAATCGAAGGCGCTCGAGATCCGCCCTCCCAGCAACATCGGCTTCCTAGTCCTGGGCAAGACGCTCTTTGCGGTCTACCCCAGGCGGGCCATTCTCGGGGCCGCGTTGATGATCACCCAGTCTTTCCTCTACAACGCCATCTTCTTCACGTACTCGCTGGTCCTCACCAAGGTCTACGGCGTCAGCCCGAGCTCGACGGCGTACTACTTCATGTTCTTCGCAGCGGGGAACCTGGTCGGCCCGCTCCTGATCGGTAGATGGTTCGACACCATCGGCCGCAAGGCGATGATCGCGGGCACCTACTTCACCTCAGGCGCCCTGCTTGCCATCTCAGCGCTCCTGTTCAAGGCGGGCGTTCTCAACGCAGTCACCCAGACCCTGTGCTGGTGTCTCATCTTCTTCTTCGCCTCCGCCGGCGCTAGCGCGGCGTACCTGACAGTGAGCGAGATCTTTCCCGTCGAGGTGCGAGCCAAAGCAATCGCCGTGTTCTTCGCCATCGCCCAGACCTTCGGCGCTCTGGGGCCGTGGCTGTACGGCAAGCTCATCGGCAACGGCACCGACCACTTCGAGCTGTTCCTCGGCTACCTTCTCGGCGCCGCGGTGATGATCACCGGCGCCGCAGTAGAACTGATCCTCGGAATTAACGCCGAAGGTCGATCGCTCGAAGACATCGCCGAGCCGCTAGGGCTGACCCCGGCCCCGTCGGCACGCCTGTCCGACCTCGGGGAAAATTCTCCGCTCACCCGCGTCTTTGATGCCCCCGAACGGCCCGCGCCCTGAACGACCCGGGCCTGACGCTACGTTTCGCACGCCGGCTACTAGGTAGCTATCGGATATGACGAACGTTAGTCAGATCATGACCACCGGCGTGGAGTACGCGGAGGACACGGACTCGATCATCAACGTCGCCAAGAGGTTGGCGGTCGCCGACATCGGTGCGGTACCAGTTTGCGACAAGCACGGCCTTCTCAAAGGGATAGTGACGGATCGGGACATCGTGGTGAGAGTCGTTGCCCTCGGTCTCGACACCCGTCAGACGAAGGTAGGAGTGCTAGCCGACCAGGACAACGTGGTGGCGATTGGAGTTGACGACGACATCCGGGAAGCCGTCGAGGTGATGAAGACCCACAAGGTCCGTCGCCTCCCGGTCCTCGACGGCGATCGAGTGGTCGGGGTCCTAAGCCAGGCCGACCTGGCTGGATCGCTACCGGAAGCGGATTTCAGCAATCTTCTCGCCGTCATCAGCAGTTCGTAGGTCTTCACCTACCCTCCAGGCGATCCGAATGGTTTCGCTGTTCGGCGTGGCCGTGTAGACCTGCCGTCAGGTTGCTCTGGTTCGCCGACCGGGAGCGCCTCCCGCGTCAGTACAGCCCGGTCGAGCCGTGGACTGAGTTGGCCGCGACCAGCAGGGCAGCCCAGGCGCGGTTGTGGGAAGTGTCGTGATGCGATTGCATAATGTGGCCCGAGACGCGGGACTCAAGTGCGCTTCTCCCGAAGGAGCATCCTTTCCTCCGCGTCGGCCAGAGCGTTCGGATCGTGATCACCATCCAACGTGGACGGCTCGTCCCTGGACTTCTCGTCGTGTTCGTCGTGGCGACGGAGCATCTTCTCCTCCGCCTCTTCGAGGGATTGCTGATCGTGGTCTTCGGGATCGAGGGGGTCGGGCTTCGTCGTCATGGAATCCTCCTTCAGGTCAACCGCTAACTACTACCCATATCGGCGCCGTGTAACCCACCACGATGACCGCGATTACCGGCCTTTGGGCAGCTCGCAGACGGACTATCACCTGGTCGAGGCTCCGACCGGATTGAGTCTCGGCTCTCTAGTCGTGTGGGGCCCGTTGTTGTCGCGTTCTAGGCGTCTCAGAGAGATGACGGCGGGGATCATGGGTAGCCACATGTTGAAGATCCGGTACGCGATGACGGCCAGGATGGAGGAGGCCAGCGGGTAGCCGACCCAGTTGAGAGCGAAGGGCATGAGGGCTTCGACGACGCCGGCGCCCGCGAGTGGCAGGGCCCGTCTGGTCAAGGCATATCCGGTGGCGTAGCCGACGATGATGACCGCTACGGCGCCCCGGCGGTGACCGAACACGTCGATGCAACCTCCGAGGGCGGCGATCTCGGGGTNNTCCGAGGGCGGCGATCTCGGCGGCCCAGTACAGGAGCATCCCGAATACGGCGAGTGGCGCCTGCCGCCACGACTTGAGCAGCTGCAGAAGGTCGTCGATGGCGTCGAGATGTTTGCGGAGCAGCGACCACCAATTTTCGGGTCGGCCGTCTCGGTGATACTTGATGAGCAAACCGGTTGCGAGCACGGCGCCGACCGGCACACCGATGACCCAGGAGGGCAGCAGACCAGCTTGGGCTTTCATACCCGATGCCATCATGTAAACGGCGGCCAGGAGCGTTAGGGGGGCGAGGACGGCGTACTCGAGCATCCCGAGGAGACGGACCGCCTTCTCGGCGGTTTCTTCGTCGAGGCCGCGTCGGGTGAGCTGACGGACGTCGACCGCGTACCCGCCGCGGGGGCTCAGCGGCTCGAATCCGGTCGTCACGATGCGAAATGCGTCGCTGAGGTCGAGGCGAGCGCCATCAGTGGTTCGAGCTACTTCCCAGTAGGTGAGGGTGTATCCGACATGGCTGATCACCACTGCCACTGGGACGAAGAGCGCGAACACCCAGTCCGCGTGGTCGACGGATTGCCACAGCTGGCGCCAGCCGACGTCGACAGTGATACCGACCAGGGCCGCGAGGGACAGAATGCAGCCCACGCAGATGAGGAGGGCCAGAAAACCGGTTCCAGGTTTCTCGCCGGCAGAGTGAAAGTAGCGGCTCAGGAGTTCTTTCATGGAGATGCCCATTGCCTTCTTACCCATGTGGCCGTTCGTCTATTCAGACCGTTGCGTCGCCGATTCGGCCTGGCATTTTCTCGCCGGGCAGGTTTCCGGCCCCGTTGGCCGGGTAGCAAGAGGCCATGGACGCCATAACCCTCCTTAAAGATGATCACAAGACGGTCAACCGGCTTTTCCATGAGTTCGAGAAGACCGGCAAACGAGCCCAGGCCACCCAGCGCAAGCTGGTGGCCCAAATGATCCGCGAGTTGTCCGTGCACGCGGACATCGAGGAGCGGATCTTCTACCCGGCCGTGATATCCGAAGTCGAAGGCCAGGAAGCGACGGCTCTCGAGTCCCTCGAGGAGCACCACGTAGTGAAGTGGCTGCTATCGGAACTTCAAGGCCGGGACCCCTCGGATGAGAGGTTCAAGGCAAAGGTGAGCGTGCTGATAGAACTAGTGCGACACCACGTCGAAGAGGAGGAAAAAGAGCTCTTCCCGGCGGTGCGCCGGGCCCTCGGCCGCAAGCGCCTGGCTGAAATCGGCGACGCCCTGCAAGCGGCGAAGCGGACTGCGCCCACCATGCCCCATCCCCGGGCACCGGACACGCCTCCAGCCAACACTGTGGTCGGAGTTCTGGCCGGCGCGGTCGACCGGGCCCGCGAGGCGGTCGGCAATATCGGCCACTAGGTCGTCGGGGGAGTATCCCGACGGCACCAGACCCGGGTAAGGAACCGTCGCTGGCGTCAAAGGTTGCAGGGATCATCAACTTGGCGTCATCGACTTACGGCTCAGTCAAATGGAGCACAGACGGCTCTTCGCCTCCCGTCGAGACCGAATCGCTGACCTTCCCTGCAACCTGCTGGGTCCTCTGCCGGGCGGCATCCTTCGCCTGCACCACGGTCTGGTGCACTTCCGGGCGGGAGGCCAAGCTGCGGACTTTTGCCTCCAACCGGTCGTAAGGACGCCGCCCCGCGCGCGAACCGGCTACGAATCCCGCGCCCAGACCCACCAACAAGATCACTCTTTTCATTTTCGTCACTCCCTATGTCTGGCCTGCCACGGTTCTACCCACTACTTGGCGCTCGAACTGATTCCTTCCCCAAATTTTCGCAACGGGGGACGCAACAGTCGCGAGCGATCCCGCTCGACGCCCAGTCGCGCTTAGTGCGCTCACCCTCGTGCTCACCAGGCTCGGAACCGGCCGGATGCGTAGAACCCTCCACCCGTCGGTTAGAGACCCTGGCGAATGCGGCTGCATAGGTCAGAACCGTCTGCCCGGGAACGACGAGTGCGCCAGATCGACAATCTGGCGCACCCCGGCTCGAAGCCCACAAACGCGAACCTCGCTCATGGCGCCAAGTCTCTCGCAACTCGACACGAGGGCTCTGACGCCGAAAAAATCGGCAAAGCTGAGATCGCAAACGTCTATCACCACTCGCTCCAGCTGGGGCTGCACGGAAAGCATGGCTTCCACGCTGCTGTGCAGGGTGGCTATACCAGCGCAACCAAGTTGCCCGACCAGAACCATCGAACCGAGAGGCGGAACGCATACCGTTCGGATGGTAAGGCCAGGTGCGGAGGACCGGAATGGCGCAGTTGAGCTGACCCCCCTATTTGTGCAGGACACGGCACAGCCCGAATCAGAGGCATCAGATACGGCGAGACCGGGTTGACCTTCTGTGAGACGAGCCAATATGGCTACCTCGTCTTCGGACTGTGACCGTTACCGGCTGACGCCGCATATCATTCCCCGACGCGGCCGTTCCTAAACCAAAAAAGCCGCTACGTGGGATCGTTGAGGCCCTCGTCATGCTCGTCTTGGGCGACAGCGCTCCTCGACTGCTCTGATTTCTTCCACACGTCGAACCACCCCCCTAATTCTGTCAATCGATCCCACAGTCGTCCTACCCGCTCGTCGACCTCGAAACCGCAGAGTCCGCCCCAGTCGACACAGGACCGAGCGGAGGCCGAAGTCATTCCTCCGACCTGTGCGAGCAGTCATCGCTAGGTAATTGCGGCCATTTTCGGGTTCAGCGGTTTGGGAGCCAGTCCAATGGGTAGCCATCGGGTGGCGTGTCCGGACGTGTCGTGCGTCCGAGCCAAGAGGCTGGTCTCGACCCCAGCCGAAACGGAGGCCTGAGAAATGCCATTGTCGAGCGACGAACCGGTCGCGGCCGAAAACGCAAACGTGGCGCAATCGAGGACGATCAACTATTCGACTGCGGTTCAGCGCCAACCGTGGAGTCTGGCCCAGTTGGTGGCATTGACCCTCGGCGTTGCATTCCTCGTACTGGGTGGCGTCGCACTGGCTCGCACCGGTATCAACTTGAATGACGTGAGCGCGACTCCTGTGAAGGTGGCGGGGTCTACCCAGACGCAGCTGACGGCATACATCGAGTTGGTCTTTGGGGCGCTGCTCGTGCTCGCCGGAGCGGTGCCCGGAGCCGGACGAGGCCTGATGACCTTCTGCGGAATACTGGCCTTGGTGTTCGGGATCGTGGTGACAGCACAGCCCTCGTCCTTCACGCACTCCCTGGGTATCGGGAAGGGTTACGGCATCTTTCTGATCATCGTCGGAGCGCTACTGGTCATCACTTCCGTCGTCGCCCCCATCCACTGGTCGCGCGGCTTGTCACAGCGGGATAGCGGCTTCGGTACCCGTCAGCGGGTCTGAAGGTAACACGGAGGTCAGAATGCCCCAGAAGGCGTGGAACGCCAAACGCGAACGTCAATACGACCACATTCGCGAGGGCTTGGCGCAGCAGGGCCGACCTGAGACCGAAGCCAAAGAGATCGCAGCTCGGACCGTCAATAAGGAACGAGCCCGGCACGGAGAGTCCCAACGATCGAGCCGAAGCTCGATCAACGACATCTCCTCTGGTCGCCGCGGTGGACTTCGATCGCATCGCGGCTCAGGAGGACCGACCTACAACCAGCTCTACAATGAGGCGAGACAACGCGGGGTTAGAGGCCGCTCCCGGATGGACAAGAGCCAGCTCGCCCGCGCCTTAGGTCGGTAATAGGACCGTCATTGTCGCGGGGGTCTCCTGACGATCGCTTGATGAGGACCGCACGCCCGCCCGTCACCCGCAGCAGGTTAAATCGCAGATACTCCTAGCCGCGGNNCGATGATCTTCGTCGTCTGATGGGCGGGCAGCGCATCACCGCCTTCGGCCTGTGCGATCTCGGCTGCGAAATCTTCAACCGAGTGCACTCCGCCGACGAGAACATGTCGCAACGCCTCGCCGCTCGCTGCGGGATCCTTGAGCGCCTCCACCGCCGGTGCGACTGCATGATCGGGTGAGGTCGCGACCGCATGCACCAGTGCCATGGCCTCCTGCCGGCCGTTCACCGTCGACACGACCGGTCCCCGATCGGGGTTCTGCTGCAGGTCCCACTTGGCCAACGCCTCGTCGTAGCCGCCTTCGCCCGGATGGAGCAGGCGGGTACTAGGCCCGATGTCAGTCTGGGGCGACTCGCCATTAGCACCCGTAGGAGAGGCGTCCCCATCGTTGTCGGTCTGATGGTGTCGTTCCTGAGGTACGCCAACGACGAGGGTGCCGTCGTCGTTACGAAAGATGTTCTCAGCCTCGCCGGACGATGTCATGAGTGTCTCCCTGGTCGTAACGCACTTCTCTGTGCGCTACCAAGGTCCGGAGCGGCGCTCCCGGGAGAGTGCCGCGCTAACGGCATAGTCCAACACGGTGCGGGTCCAAACTCCGCGTCATCTCCAACCGTACACCTCAAGACGAGAGCAGACACGACAGTCCGGATTGGCCGAACAACCCGGGGTCAGCCGCACGCGCCACAAGCCGAGACTCCGAAGGTCCCACGGGCGGGGCGAATCCGAGGAGAGAACATCGCACCAAACCCGTGACCAGGCACGAGGAGCGACTCGAATCAGACCGGGGGTCCTCCTCGCGCCCCACAACGTGTCCGACATGCCGCAGAGAGCTGCCCCAGAACGTCGGCTGCGGGCGATCGTTCTGGGCCTTTCTGGAGCCGCCCGTCGAGTCCTAAGCGCGCCAGCCGATCAACTCCGCGCCTGTTGGCCAATGAGGGACCGGGATGGGAATATTCGGCATCACTCAGGAATGCCGATGTCGCTGAGATGGTCGGGGCGTGCCCACCCTTCCGTTGGTGGTGCTGGTGTTTCGTGGATCACATATGTGCAGTCTGGTACTGAGTTTGGGGCAGTTCGAATTGGGTGCGCTCTTAGAGTTTGATGGGGTCTTCCGGTACTGATGTGGCTGCCGTCTGAGCTGCGTCGATCGCGAGTGTAGTTGCGTCGTCCAGGTTGGTGCCGATGGCGATGACAAGCAGTCCGATCTTGTTGCGTGCGACCATTGCCAGCGCTGTGGGCTTATGGTTCGCGGCTGGGGGGACCGTTACTCCCGCTGCGGTACCTGTGAGTCCTGGGATGTCGAAGGCGTGTCCCCCTCTTGCTGCCGTCGAGTTGTAGAGGCCGGCAGTGAACTCTTCGGCGTCGGCGACGTTCGGGGTAAGAATGGCCTCCTCGGCAACGACAGCGCTGTTGGGACCGAGCCAGGTGGCGGCGTATACGGGGGTGCCCGGCGGCAGGCCGCTGCCAAGATTCTTGTCGATTTGAGCCTGACTTAGATAGCCGTTGAGAGCTGCTTGCCGGTCAAGGACGAAGCCGGAACCTGGCGGTGTGGACAGGAGTGATTCGAGTGTCGGCAACGCACTACTAGGAGATGTCGGCGATGCGCCGGACGGAACCGAGGCCGAAGGGGATGAACTGCCTTTGTGAAGCAAAAGCACGGCTACCTTTGGGACAGCAATCCCGATAGCGAAGATCCCAGCGACGGCTGCAAGGACCCTAAACAGTGAGAATCGAGGCTTGCGAGGCTTGCCCGTCGATGGCGGTGATGCGCTCCAGGCGCTCTGCTGCCAACCAACTGGCGCTGGTAGGGGAACGGCGTTCGTAGGAGTGCTCGGGTATGGGGCTTGGTATTGCCGCTGCCCTGCGTCGCTACCCATCCCGCCAGTCGACTGCCACGCTTCTTGAGGTAGCGGCTGCTGGTAGCCCGGCTCTTGGTACGAAGATGGGAGCAGGGAAGGCGCGGCAGCCGGATTGGATACGACCGTCGCAGGCATTGCGTCCGACTTTGGCTGCACAACGGGCGGTGTCGTAGCCGGGGCTAGGGCAGGGGGGCTCGAATCCGACGTGGGTGCCCGTTGCATCTCCTTTATCTGTACGCATGCCGCGATCCGTTGGTCGGCCGCGCCAGGTTGCTTAGACCCGTCGAGCTTGATCGCAAGCAAGTGCTCCCTGGTCTGCGACAATGCCGCCGCCAGTTCACCGGTCATGGGAAGCTTCCCCGCCCGGTAGGCGTCATAGATGTCCTGGACCTGGCGTGTCGTGTCGGCCACGAAACTCAGGTCGTCCGTCCCCCCCACCACCGTATCGGCCATCGGTTAGTGCTCTGCCGGCCGGCTGGCAGCGCGGCCGCAACCACAGCAGAACTGCCTATGAGGCGCTCGGACACTGCAAGTCAAGACCGCCGTGTCCTCTCATTTGACGGGCGGCGCCCCCGCTCAGGGCACACAGGAAAAGTATCGGCCGAGTCACGGTAGTCCTGAAGCACGTCAGACGCGTCTGGCGGCATGATCGTGAACGCAGAGTGTCGACTCTGGCGCGTTGACTCCGGTCCGTCCGACCATCTCGGTCAGGACGAGTTAGAACTTTTCGGCGCTCGGCCAAAGGTCCAGCTGCAACGACGGCGGGACATGCGTATCGGTAGAAGATTCACCCAGGTGTGAGAAGTCCGACGTATTCCACGCTGATGTGCTGACCACAGATAGCTAGCTGTCGGCCACCGATCGGTATATTGCGAACATTCACCGCCCCGCTACTGCCAAAGCTGATCTGTATTGCCGCAGGAACGAAATCAGGCGATGGGCAGCGACCGTTGACGGCACCCTCGGCGTCCCAGTCGTTGGGCCAGAACATTGACAGGATGGCGAGCTGTCCTGAGGGCACGGTGTTGTCCGGGGGCATCGAGGTGTCGGCGCTGAGTGCAATGGACATGAATGAACCCGTCGCGCTCAGTTGTACGCCGCCGGCGCTGTTCAGAAGGTCGAGCCTGGCAGGTGACTGCAAGACGCAAGCGTGTGGCGAGGTATCTACGAGCCAGAAACCAGCGGCCCAGTTGCCCACCGCCCCTTGGACTCCTTTGTACTCGGCCTCGAGTTCGTTCTCGTTGCAAGCGACAAGCCCAGCGGTCGACAGAGTGGCCGTCGGCACCGTTGTAGTCGTCATCGGTGCAACAGTCGTTGGGGTCACGGCACCGGTCGTCGGCGGTGCACTGGTGGTCGATGTCGAAGTCAACGTCGCGGGAGAAATGGCTTTCGTCGCCGAACCGCTACAGCTCACCAGCGCCAGCACCAACACGACACCGGACAGTCCTGCCACCAACGTCAACGCCGGCGTTGACTCCCTGGCCTCACCGTCTGTCGCCCTCATACATCCTCCACTCCCGAGCAGCCCAGAAAGTTCCTAGCTCTGCAGACCTCTATGGCCGAGCCCCGTCCACGGACCAGAACATCCGAAGCGCTCAGCACGAACCGATCATCCACAGCCCGCAAGCCGCTGCGCTCAGACCGGGTCAGGAGTCGTCACCCCCACCTGGCGTTCAGGACCCACCGGGAAGCGCCGAGTCCCGAATCTGCGTTCGATGACATCGGCCGGAGAGCCTTCCACGGGACGCGAGATGGATCTGGGCTCGGCACGCCGACTCGGTGCAACTCTGTGTCCATTGACAGTTTGGCTTACGTGGCGACAAGCGGTCGAACTTCGTTCCAGAATCGGTCGAGTTGTTGACGCTCGTCGGCGATCGGCCAGATGAAGACCCGCTTAACGCCTGACCTTGCGAAATCGGTCAACTTCTCGGCGAACATTTCGGGAGGGCCGATCGGGAGACGTTCACGGAGCATGTCCTCGGGCCGGTGCACAGTGGGGACGACCCTTTCTCTGAGAATGCGGTCAGCTTCGGCGCGGTCGTCGGTGATGTAGCACCACATCGTCGACAGTGCGTTCGGGAACGTATCGGGATCCTTCCCGTGATCTGCCAGCATCGAGCGAAGGGCACGCCAGGCGTGACCGAAACGCTCCGGCGTCGTATTGTAGGCCGACGCCAACCAGCCGTCGGAGAGACGCGCCACGCGACGAAGCCCAACCTCAGAGCCCCAGCTGCCCACCCAGATCGGTGGTCCGCTCGGTTGTACGGGACGGGGTTCCAATGAAAGACCCTCCGTCGAGTAGAAACGGCCGACGAACGGTGCACCGTCGGCGCGCCACAACGCCCGCAGCGCGCCGATCGCCTCGTCGAAGCGTTGCCACCGTTCGGAGAAATCGAGGCCGACGGCCGCGAAGTCCTCAGACGACGACCCGGGACCGACAGCCGCGAGCAGCCGACCTCCCGACAGACGATCGATCGCGGCCAACGTCTTGGCGACAGGCACTGGTCCACGCACCACTGCGAGCGCGACCGTCGTCGCGAGCGTCATCTCCGCTGAGTGCTCCATCACCGCCGCAAGCGCGGTTGGTCCGTCAAGCCATGGCACGGAGAACACCATGTGGTCGTTCACCGACAGGGCAGAAAAGCCGAGTTCCGCAACCGCCTTCGTGTACGCGATGAGGTGATCGAGAGTGTACGGATGACCACCGAAGTCCATCAGCGGGAGATGAGCCCCGAACTCCATCTCGTTCCTCTCAACCGCGCGAAATCATCGCGCCCGCTCAGCACTCTACACCGGGCGACAACTGATCCCGACTTCGCACGCCGAGCAGATTCGATCCACGCTTCCTTAACCGCGAAGTCTGTCTGAACGACCAGGGGCCAGATCAGACGGGTCAGGAGTCCTCACGCACGTCCCCGTCCTGGACCCGACGGGGAGCGCCGAGCGACACTCCGCGCTGGTAGCCGTCGCGAGACCGAAGTCCGAGATGGAGCGGTCTGTCGTCCCGCCGTTCGTCTGAGCTGCGCATGCGGCCGTCCAGGTTCGAGGGAGGTGGCTGGCTGGCGTTGATGTATCGTCATCGCCTGACCGCGAGCTCACCGATGCGGGGTGGTTGCCAGGGCAACCAGCAGGGATCGGTGGGTCTGAACTGAGGCGTTCGCGTCTTTGAGACCTTGTCCGGAGGGTGGACTGTGCCTTCAGTCGAAGGAAACAAGTCCACATGGAACCAGACGTATGACTGGGCGAGTGCTGGTGACGAGTGGTCATCGCCTTGGGGCGGAGCCGAGACCCAGTGGCACGCGACCCTGCTGCCGCGCCTTCGGCCCTTCATACCTACTGGCACCATCTGTGAAATAGCGCCGGGATACGGGCGGTGGACGCAGTACCTGCTCGGCCAATGCGATCGCTACGTCGGCGTCGATCTCGCCTCGCGCTGTGTTGACGCCTGCCGGGAGCGGTTCAGTTCCAGCGACCATGCCAGTTTCGAGGTCAACGACGGGAGGTCTCTCCCGATGTTGGGGGCCGACTCGGTGGACTTCGTGTTCAGCTTCGACTCGCTGGTCCACGTCGAGGCCGATGTCATCGCGGCATACCTTGGCGAGTTGGCGAGAGTGCTCGCTCCCGACGGGATCGCTTGGTTGCATCACTCGAATCTCGGCCAGTTTGACCGGGAGCTACGGAGGATGGAGCAAGCCGAAGCTGTGGCCCGTCGTGTCCCTGTACTGCGATCGCCGCTGACGAAGCTTGAACTGATCGAGTGGGGACACTGGCGGGCTGAGTCGATGACGGCGGCCCGTCTCGTCGATATGGCTGCCGATGTGAAGTTGGCGTGCGTCGGGCAGGAGATCGTGAACTGGCGTGGGTCTCGCCTCATCGACTGCATCTCGGTGGTTGCCCGCCCGGGTTCAGTCTGGGATCGGCCCAATAAACTGGTGCGGAACCGGAACTTCGTGAACGAGGGAGCTTCGGCGCGAAGCATCTCGGCCGTGTTCACGTCCCTGATGCGCCGTGGTTCGGACAGTCCCGCATGGCCACCGCTCACCGGAATTGATTTGACCTGACGACGCCTGGCTTTCGCAGGCCAGGCGGTCAGTTCGGTCTTCGTGGACTGCTCGCATATAACTACTCATCCGCGCCTCGAACAACGGCGGGTCAGCTCACCGGACAAGCGCATAGACGGGTCAGCCCTCGACGCCGACTCTGGAACGAGCGTGAAGGGGTTAGTGCAGTGAGGGTGGGAGTACGAAATGGACGTTCTGCGCCGGTGTCTGTGAGGCTGGGCGGCCAGGCTTTGCTCTTAGTTGTGTTCGGCGGGATTGGGGTGGGGACAGCCGTGGTAGGAGGCTCGGGTACGGAGTGCGAACTTTCGTGTCTGTAGCCATTCCCGCCGTCGCTTGATTCCCGACCACCGGCCACGGAACCA
>PMHU01000263.1:24829-26510 GCA_003156795.1 Acidimicrobiaceae bacterium | reverse complement strand
TGGTGGATCCGCCAAGCGATCACGCGCGGGCTGTCGAACACCAGCCGCACCATCCGGTTGCCCGCCCATGCAGCCAACATCGCCGCCAACGCCTACCGATTGCGATACGAGCTACTCGAACGAGAAGGTCGGGTGACCACGACCTCTGAGCTGGCGCGGCTGCTGGACGTCGAGGAGCACTACCTGGCCGCGCTCCTATCCTCGGCCGGGGCCACCCGTTCGCTCTCCGAATCGGTCGGCGAGGACGGCGACCTCGAGCTCGGCGACCTCCTCCGGGACGCCAACGCCATATCTCCGGCGCAAGCGGCGGTCGATTCCTCCCTTCCGGCGGAGCTCAACGCCATCCTGGCGACCAGGCTCAATGATCGGGAGTGCCAGGTGTTGCGCCTGCGATTCGGTCTCGACCGGGGCGAGCCCAGAACGCTGCAAGAAGTCAGCATCTACTTCGGTCTCACCCGTGAGAGGGTCCGGCAGATCGAGCAGGCGGCCCTCAGCAAGCTCCGTCAGCCTGCGGCCGCGGCGACAGCCCGGGACCTCCTCGACGGCTGACGGACGACCGGGACGCCGGCGGGACCGGGGTGTCGGCCGGATAGGACCGGGGTGCCGGCCAGGTCGGTGCGGGCGACACCGCGGCCGCTCGGACCTCAGACCAGGTCGGGTGCGGTCGTCTCCTCGGATTCGAGCTCGGAGTCCGGCGCCGCCACTGCTTCCGCCAACTCTTCGCCGACAGCATCGTCGGTCACGTCATCTGCCGCCCCGTCGGTCGCATCGGCAGCGGGAGTAGAGGAGGGCTCGGACGGCCGGGGTCCCCGGGGACCGCCCCGCCGCTCGCCCTTGTCCGGCGACTGGGTACGGATGACATACGGCAGGAGCACCAGCTCGCGCGCCGTCTTGATCGCAACCGCGATATCTCGCTGATGCTGGGCGCACGCCCCGGTGGCGCCGCGTGTCTTGATGCGGCCCCGGTCATTGACGAAGCGTCTGAGGACCGAAAGGTCCTTGTAGTCCACCCACTCGACGTGCTCCGCGCAAAACATGCAAACCTTCGGGCGACCGCGGCGGGCCCGAGCCTTGCTGTCTGCCGGCTTCGGCTTCTTCTTCAGAACCTTGCTATTGCGTGCCATCTCGCTCCTCTGCGTCCTCCCCCGACCGGGGCATCGGCCCTGAGCGGCTGGGCGGGGTGGTGGCCGCCGACAAACGCCAGAGGCCAGCACGGTATCGCAGAATCGGGAGGGACCCCGGCGCGCGGGCGGCGCGAAAGCTCGCGTGCTATGGTTGGCACCGAGGGCAGCATTGGATGATCTCCCTCCGGCTCGAAGTGAGCCAGGCCGTGACTCGTTTGATCCCCGGGTCGATTCAGGCCAGGAAAGGAGGGGATCGCCATGGCAACTGGCACCGTTAAGTGNNTGTTCGTACACTTCAGCGCCATCACCGGCAGCGGCTACCGCAACCTCGAAGAGGGCCAGAAGGTCGAGTACGACACTGCTCAGGGCCCGAAGGGGCTTCAGGCAGCGAACGTCCGACAGTCCTGATCTAACGCAACTCAGCGCATGAGCCGGCTACACCACGTAGCCGGCTCTGTGCCGCGCCTCCGGCCAGGGGATCGCCCCCGCCGAGGGCACCAACTGTCACCGGCTGACGGGTCACCGGCCGAGCGCCACCGGCCGACTGTCACCGGCCG
>PMHU01000263.1:0-24772 GCA_003156795.1 Acidimicrobiaceae bacterium | reverse complement strand
CGGGCTGGCCGCCGCTCGCGTGGATGGTCGTGTCGACCAAGCCGGGCCGGACCGCGTTGACACGGATGCCTTCGGCTGCGACCTCTCGCGCCAATCCGACCGTCATGGTGTCGATGGCCCCTTTCGACGCGGCGTAGTCGACGTACTCGCCGGGGCTGCCCAGGCGCGACGCAGCCGATGAGACGTTTACGATCGACCCACCGTGACCGCCGTGGCGCGTCGACATGCGACGCACGGCCTCCCCGGCGCACAAGAACGAGCCGACCACGTTGACCGCGAACACCCGCTCGATCCGCTCAGAGGAGTACTCATCGACGCGGGCTTTCTCAGCCACGATGCCAGCGCAGTTGACCATGGCGTCCAGCGGCCCGAGGTCCTCGTCCACGGCCGCAAACAGGCGCACCACATCGTCGTTGGACGCCACGTCGGCCTTGAACGCGGCGGCGCGGCTTCCCATGGCCATGCACTCCGTTACCACCGACAGGGCCGACTCGTCGTCGCGCTGGTAGCCGACGGCCACATCCCAGCCTCTCGACGCCAGAAGCGTGGCCGTGGAAGCACCGATGCCACGGCTCCCGCCCGTCACCACGACCAGTTTTCCCACGGCGCCCCCACACTAGAGCCCGCGATGCGGCACCGCGGTCGTCCAGGAGCGGTCGACGAGGATCGGTCCACGAGGTCGTCCCCCACGACTCATCTCACGGGTCAGCGCTTCGGTCCTCGATCTCCCAGGCGTGNNGACGGTCGAGGTAGAGCTGGCGCTGCTCGGCCCAAGGGGTGCGGGGGGCGACGGTGACCCCCAACTTCCTTCCGTAGCTGCGCTCGGCCTCGCGGACGTGTTCGACCATGGCATCGCGATCACGACCACCACCCCGTGGCCCTTTGCGAAGAGATGCGGGCGCGCCTGCGACCACCGCGTCGAACGTGATCCAAGTCCTTTCGAGCAGCCCNNCCTGGATCGAAGTCGGGTCCGGCCACGACCGCATATCGGGGGATGTAACTGACGAGCGCCTCAATGGCGTCGGTCGGATTCTTGCCCCGCCGGCACCATCCCGGCCAGTCGAGCGCACACGCGAACGTGCTCGTCTTACCCACCTCTAGGTACACGCTCGTCGCGCCCACGCCCCCCACGCTACGTGGTCGCCGTGACGGTGTTAATGGAAGAAGAGTCACCAATTTCGCGATGAGTTCGTGGGAGGGTCCACGTTTCACTAGTAGAACACCGACCGGACCCTGCCCGGCTATCGCAAAGGCGGCCTCCCCATGGACTGGAAGCTCGAACTCGTAGTGGTACCGGTCTCGGACGTCGACCGAGCCAAGGCGTTCTACGTCGACAAGGTCGGTTTCAACCTGGATGTCGACCACCGCGCCGGCGAGGACTTTCGAGTGGTGCAGGTAACACCGCCGGGGTCGGCCTGCTCGATCACCATCATGAAGAACCTGGACGCGCCCGGTTCCGTTCGCGGCCTACACCTCGTGGTCGCCGATATCGAGGCCGCCAGGGCCGAGCTGGTCGAACGGGGTGTAGAAGCCAGCGAGATCTTCCACTTCGCCGAGGGCAATCAGGTGCCCGGGCCAGACCCTCAACGCCGCGACTACGGATCGTTTCTCAGCTTCAGCGACCCCGACGGCAACAGCTTCATGGTTCAGGAAGTCAGGCGTGCATAGCTGGTCCACCCGGTTGGGCCCGGTGGGTCCGGTCGGCCCCGCGGGTCCGGTTGGGTCTGGTTGGGTCTGGTCAGGTTAGGCCCGCGCCGTCCGGGCTGAGGAGAAGCAGGGGCCGAGGACCCGGACTTCGACGATGTTGTCAACCGGCAGGTCGTTGGTCGTGGCCACAACTTGGGCGGGTTGGGCGGAGCCATCCAATAGCTCATGCGCCACCGGCAGACAGGTCGAAACTCACCGGAGCTGATCGGCGGGGTGTCCCGTCAAGGCGGTCGCCGAGGTAGAACTCGAAGGTGACGTTCCGACTCGAAATGTCGTACTGCGAGTGCCACAGAGTTCTGCCGCGTTGTGCATTCCACCCATCGGATCGGGCGTCGGCGCTCACGGCCTCCAACGCGGCCCAGAGCGCATCGTTGGAGATCTGATTCCCGGCCAGGCGCTGATCGAGCGTGCGCTCTCTTAGATACGTGTCGTTCGTGGCCGGATCGGCGAGCTGATCCTGAGACGCGGTGTTGTCGACGCTGAGGAGATGGTTCGTCACACACAACGTCTCGTCTTTTACCTCGACCAGCCGTTCCACGTTGTGCATGATTCGTTCCCAAACGAAGGCGTCGTTCTCGTCGGCGACGAGGTGGTGCGCGACCGAGTACTGGTCGTACTGCTTGGCCTCCAGGAGCGCGTCCCTTGCTTCAGCCGCACTGCGACATCGGTCGAGCAGGTAGCGGAGCACGTGCATCTCGTGAAGGCCGGCTTGGGCCGTCATGGTTGGGCACGTCACTGGGCTTCGGTCATCAGACAGGACGGCAACGGTAAGTCCGTGCTCGTTGATGCCGTCGAGGCACCCGGTCAGGTCGCCGACGGTGGCGACAATTGACGCGTAGCCATGGCGGGGGTGCGTTTCGATCACGAACGGGCGGAAGAACACCGGAAGCTCACCCATCGTCGACGGCGCGCCCATGAGCTCGCTGACCGTCTGGGTCGAAAAGTCGAGGTTCCTACCCACGCGAGCGTGTCCGTCGGTGGACGTTCGGGGCGAGCACCAGGCCGCGGAGCAAGCGACGTCGATGGGCTGACCGAAAATGCTGCTGAAATCGACGTCGTCGTCATCGACGCGCTGCGAGAAGGCGTTGGCAATACCCTTCATGCGTGCATGGTGCTCGGGCCAGTTCTGCTGAAACCATCTTCTTCGGGCGCGATTGCGAATCGGATCAGCGGGCGGCGGCATCCAAGCAGAGGAACGGCGGGCCTCCTCGGCCAGCGCCCGTCCGATCTCCTCCCCGGAACCTTCCAGGACCAGGTGATGGACCACCATGAAGTCGTCCCGACCTCCTGCCACCACCCGCCGACTTGCCACCAGCCGACTTGGAGAGACTCCCATCCGCGTCACCGGACCCCTTCCTCACCGGAAGATCGATCACCGGACCTTCGATCACCAGGTATAGGATACGGAATGTATTTGAATACAGACTGTATGTCAATGGAATGACCGAGCGGCTGACGAGGGAGCAGTCACGGGCCCAGACGCGAGCCAAGCTGCTCGACGCGGCTGAACGCCTGTTCGCGGAATCGGGTTACGTCGCCACCAGCATCGAAGAGATCTCTGAGCGCGGCGGGTTCAGCCGGGGGGCGTTCTACGCCAACTTCTCCGACAAGGCCGACATCTTCATGACCCTGCTCGAAGATCGCAACGAAGCCAACATGCAGCTGCTCCGGGCGCAGCTGAGCGGCGATTGGGCGAAGGACGTCGGGGCCTTCTCGGAGTGGTTCGACCGCGGCTTCGATCAGTTCGGCTCATTGCAGACCGCGTACATCGAATTCCAACCGGTGGCAGCAGGCAACCCTGCCTACCGCGAGCGCCTGGCCGCCAGGCTGAGGGACGTCCGCCAAACGGCCAGCATCATCATCGAGGAAGCCGCTGGATACATCGGCGTCACCCTGGCGATGCCTTCCGAACGCTTTGCCAGCATGGCCATGGCGCTCATCGATGGCTTCGCCATGCACCGGAGACTAGATCCGGCCGGCAGCCCGCCCTCGATCCTCGCCGAAGCCGTGCAATGTCTCTGGCAGGCCGCCATGGCGACTGACCAGCCCAAAGGGTCGCGGGAAGACACGATCCCGTAGGTGATCGCAGTCTGGCACCCGAGAGGCTCGAGCTGCCGCGACCGTCGGGGTTAGCAAGCCTCCCGACGGTGAGCCACAATGTCGGACAGTGGCCGCGTCGACCAACACCGCGAAGGATCCGACGGTTGTCGCAGTGCCGTTGTACTTCGCGACCATGGCGGCGGAGTACGTCGTCTTGCGGCGGAGGGCCGCCGCCGGCGGTCCCTCGGCGGGCGACTATGAGAAGCGCGATACCGTCGCCAGCCTCACCATGGGCGTCATCAGCCTGGCCGCTCCGCTGGTCGCACCCCGGCTGCTCCGCCCCCTGACTCCGGGGCGGGGCCGCTTCGGAAAAGCAGTGGTGGGAGTGGCGCTGGGAGCGGCGGCGATCACGACGGCTTGTGACTACGTGGCCCGCCGGGCGCGGCGGACGCAGACGGGGCACGGGGCGGACCCGGCGAACGGGGTGGACTCGGCGCGCGGGGCGAACGGGGTGAACGGGGCCCACAGACTGAGCCGCGGCCCGAAGCTCGAGGCCGCGGCCCGGAAGGTCGCCGCGGTCGGAGGGGTGACGACAACGGCCTTCGGGGCGATAGCCATCGCCACGACGTGGCAGTCCCGCACGTCGATCGACCGCATGTGGAAGCGGCGCATGATGCCGCGGCTCGGGAGTGGAGCGTTGCCGATGGCGCTGGCCATCACAGGTTGGGATTTCATCTATTACTGGAACCACCGATTCATGCACGAGAGCCGCTACATGTGGGCCATCCACGTCGTTCACCATTCGAGCGAGCACTACAACCTGTCCACGGCTCTGCGCCAGCCCGTGCTCGAGTCCCTGGGCACCCCTGTCCCTTACGGGGCGCTGTGTCTGTTCGGCGTCTCTCCGCAGCAGGTGCAGATGGCTCGGGGGCTCAACCTTCTGTATCAGTACTGGATCCACACCGAGGCCATCGACAGGGTGGGTCGGGCTGAGGCCGCGCTCAACACGCCCTCGCACCATCGGGTCCACCACGGCTCCAACCTCCGCTACATCGACCGCAACCACGGGAGCATCCTGATCGTGTGGGACCGCCTCTTCGGCACCTTCGAGCCCGAGAAGGAAGTGCCGCTGTACGGGCTGACGAAGAACATCGAGTCGTTCAATGTCGGAACCATCGCCACCCACGAGTTCGTCTCCATCCTCAAGGACGTGGCGGGCTCGACGTCCTGGCGGGAGAGGCTCTCCTACGTGCTGCGCGGTCCGGGGTGGGCGGACCGGCACCGCCGAGAAGTGGCCGCGGCGCGGTCCGATGTCGGAGCCGCCGCCATGATGACGGCCGCCTAGGAGAGCTTCCGGGCCGGTTCGAGCACGTCGGCGACGAGCTGGTCGAGGGTGGTGAGAAGGTCGTCGCGTCCAAAGGCGAAACACACCACGATCAGGCGGTCCAGCCCGGCTGCGTGGTAGGCCTCGACGGTCTCAGGGGTGACGGGGTTGAAATACGGGCAGGCGGTGACCGTGAAGTCCGCGGAACGGGACCGTCCGGCGGCGGCCAGCTCCCGATCCAAGCGTTCGAGGGCGCCGGGAAACTCGTCCGGCGTGCGGTTGAAGGTGAACCATCCCTGGCCGAACCTGGCGGCCCGGCGCATGGCTGCGTCGCTCTCCCCGCCCACCCGAATGGGGGGATGGGGGCTCTGCACCGGCTTGGGATACATGCGGCACGGGTTGAGCTGGTAGAGGTCACCGCTAAACGACGAGGTCTCCTCGGTCCACAACGACTTCATGACTTCCAAGTACTCGTCGGTCCGACGACCCCGGTTGGCGAAGGGCACGTTGAGGACGTCGAACTCTTCCCGCAGCCAGCCGATGCCGATGCCGAACTCGGCTCGGCCACCCGACAGAACGTCGAGGTCGGCCACTTGCTTGGCCGTGTAGACGGGGTTGCGCTGCGGTACCAGGCAGATCGCCGTGCCCAGCCGAACCCGATCGGTAACGGCGGCGAGGTAGTTCAGGGCGGTCAGAGGATCCAGCAGACCGATGTCACCTCCACCGGGGAACCTGCCGTCCGGCGAGTACGGATACTCGGACTCGTACTCGTCGAAGAGAACGACGTGCTCGGGAACCCAGATCGACTCGAAGCCCCGCTCCTCGACGGCGGGACCGAGAACCCGAAGGAACTCGGCCGTGGCGTTGAAGGCGCTTATGGGGATGAAGAGCCCGATGTCCATGACCGGAGACTACGGGATGGCCCTACGGCCAGGTCTTCCACTCGGCCGACTCGACCAGCTCTGCCAACTCTCGGGCTCGATGGCGACGACCGGCCCCGGGATGGCGACCTGCCGGTACTGGGGGTACTTGCCGACCAACGCCCCGATCGCTTTCTCGCGCTCCTGCTCCGGATCGCCGTCGACGATGCGGGCCCGGCCGTCGACGCGCACCCACCAGAGACTGGTCCAGTCCTCGTCGTAGTGGTCGACGAGGAGGGTGACCCGGTCGTCGGAGCGGATGTTTTCGATCCGGCGCAGCGAGGTGGTGGCTTTGGGCTTGGCGTCGACGGCCGTGTAGATCGTCGTCCCGACCAGTGCGAAGCAGCAAGGCACCAGATGGGGCCGGCCGTCGGATGCGAGGGTGGCGAGCCGGCCCACCCGCGCTTCGCTCACCCGCCGGCGGGACTCTTCGAGATCCATCCGAGCATTCTGTGCGACTTGGTCTTTCTAAGTAATTATCTCTCTAAGTTATAGAGGCCGTGACCGTGACCGTCGGCGTGCCTCGCCTGTTCAGCCGCGTCAGGGCGCCAACGTCTGCCGCGGTATCGCCAGACAGCCCGTGGCGTCGGGCACCGTTTGGTGGCTGTGGCTTGCAAACCTGTCGGGCGTCGGCCAGGCCGACCTCTCTGTGCTCAGCGGGCCGGACAGGGCGGGGTGCGTCTTCCCGAGCGATACACCTACCCGAGCGAGCACCTTCCGCACCGGCTGGTACCTCCGGGTGATCGAGCCCGGCGAAGTCACGGCCAGCCTCTGGGCCCACGGCTTGGATCCGATATCGTCTCGACGTCTGATCCGAGCTAGTCGAGGGGAACACCGATGAAGGTTCCGGGCCTATTCAAGAACTCAGACTCCGTCAGGGAAGTACCGGCGGGCGAAGTCATTTTCGAGGCGGGATCGAGCGGCGACCAGATGTTCGGGGTCATCGAAGGCGAGGTCGAGATACGGATGCCCGGCGGCGCCGTGCGCAAGATCGGCCCCGACGACACTTTCGGCGAGATGTCGATCGTGGACAACTCGCCCCGAAGCGGCACGGCCGTCGCCATATCGGACGTCAAGCTGGCCGTCATCGACCGCAGGACCTTTCTCTTCTTGGTCCACGAGACTCCGATGTTCGCCCTGCAGGTAATGGCCAGCATCTCAGATCGCCTCCGGGCCAAGGACTGACTCGGAGTCACCGCCATTCACAGATGGGTGGCCCGTCTTCCACCCTGGCCTGTGCCTCGGTCACTCTCAGCCCCGCCGCCGGCCCCCGGCAGGTGCGACCGGGAAGGTCGCGTGGGTCCGAGCGGTTGATCCTGTCATGGAGAGCACAAGTCCGCAGGGCCGGGTACGAGTGGAGGTCTCGCCGAAGCGGGTCCGCGCCTACCTCGGGTCCCACCTGGTCGCCGACACCAAGCATCCCCTGCTCGTGTGGGAGGTGCCCTACTACCCCAGCTACTACTTCCCCGTCGACGACGTAGTGGGGAAGTTGGTGCCCGCGGGGACGCTGGAGCATTCCCCCAGCAGGGGGGACGCGGAGCTGTTCGACGTCGAGGTCGGCGACCGTACGGTGCCGGCGGCGGCCAAGCGCTACCCCGATTCGCCGATCCCGCAGCTGCGTGACGCCGTGCGAATCAGCTGGTCGGCCATGGACGAATGGCTGGAGGAGGACGAGCCGGTCTACGTCCATCCGCGGGACCCGTACACGCGCGTCGATGTTCTCGGTAGCACCCGCCACGTCGAGATCCGCATCGACGGCGTGACCATCGCCGACTCGCACCAGCCCCGCATCCTTTTCGAGACCGGCCTCCCGCCTCGCTACTACCTGCCACTGACCGACTTCCGGCTGGAGCTGTTGACGCCTTCCTCGGCCGAGACCCAGTGCCCTTACAAGGGCACGGCCACCTACTGGCACGTCGACGTCAACGGTAAGCGCTACGGGGACTTCGTCTGGATGTATCGGTCACCGCTTCCCGAAAGCCAGAAGATCGCCGGCCTGGTTGCCACCTACAACGAAAAGGTCGACCTCTACCTCGACGGCGAGCTTCAGGACCGGCCGCGCTCGCACTTCAGCTGATCTGGGCCGCGATCGTTCTCCCCAGGCTGGCCACGCCCTCGGCGACGACGACGGTGGCCAGGTCGAGATCGTCGGGTAGCTGATCCCGGAAGTTGTCGGCCAGGTAAAGAGTGGCGAATCCGTGCACGACCGACCAGGCGGCCACGGCCAGACCGGTGACGTCCTGGTCGTCCGCGATGCCAGCGCCCGTGCGGGCGGCCCGGTAGAGGACGTCGAACGACTTCTGGCGCGCCGCGACGAGCTCGGGATCCTGGGCGCGGTGGAGGTCGGGGCGGAACATGACTTCGAAGTAGCCCCGGTGCTCGACCGCGAAGCGGACGTAGACGACGCCGGTCTGCAGTAGCGCGTCCGGCCGGTCCAGCATCGGGGTGGTCCGGGCCGCCAGGAGACTGAATCCCTCGGCCGCGACGGCGGTGAAGAGACCGGTCTTGTCCCCGAAGTGATGGGCCGGGGCCGCGTGCGACACGCCGGCCGTGCGGGCGATGCCGCGGAGGCTGAGGTTGGAGGGCCCGTCTCGCTCGATCCGGGCCACGGCGGCCTCGATCAGCGTCCGGCGCAGATCGCCATGGTGGTAGGAGCGGTTCACCTCCCCATCTTGACATTGACAAGCAGTCGGGGCGGGCCATATCTTGACAACGACAAGATATGGTTGCTGGTCCGACGAGGAGGTCCGCGATGTACCGATGGACGGTGGCCCGGGTCGCCAGGTGGGCGATACAGGCGGCGGTCGAAGGCCGGACCGGCCCGGCCACCCGGATGATGGCCGACGATGTTTCCTTCGACTTCCCCGGATCGAGCTCGTTCGCCGCATCGACGCGGACCAAGGACGAGATGGTGGCCTGGGTCGAGCGTTTCGCGGCCCTCAAGCCCGACTACCTGGTGCGCGACGTGATCGTCACCGGGCCGCCGTGGAACACCCGGGTGGCGGTGCGCCTCAGCGACCGCATCGGCGACGACTACAACAATGAGGGGATGCAGTACCTGCGCATGCGCTGGGGCAAGCTGATCTCGGAGGAGGTGTTCCTCGACACCGAGAAGGTCGTCGAGTTCGAGCGCCGCCACCCCGAGGTGGCGCCCGCCGCGGCCCGGGCCTAAAGCACCCGGGCTAAGCGGCTAACCGGCCGCGGTCACGGCCTTCAGCTCGTCGAGCGACTCGCGGATCAGCTGGGTCAGGTCCCGCTTGTTGGAAATGTCGATCCAGCGATCGAAAGCCACCCTGAACACGGCGATGCCGGCTTCGGCGCTCAAGCTGGCGGCGGGATCGTTGACGCCGCGCCCGCGCAGGGCGTCGGCGAGGGCTGAAGCCAGGGATGCCAGCTTGATCAGCTCGCGCTCGCGCAGTTCGGCGTTGGCCGCGATCACGGCGTGGCGCTGCCGGGCGTATTCGCGGCGGTCCTGAAAGAGCGGCCCCGTCGCCAGGAGCCCCGCCGCTACTGCAGCCATCGGCGCCGCGGACTTGGGTGCGCCGCGGACGGCCTCGACCATCAGGTCCTGCAAGCCGGCGGAGCCGCCGAACAGCACCTCGCGCTTGTCGGCGAAGTGCCGGAAGAAGGTGCGCTCCGTGAGTCCCGCCCGCTTGGCGATCTCGGCCACACTGGTGCTGTCGAAGCCGCGCTCGATGTAGAGCTCCATGGCGGCGCGCGCCAGGCGGCCCTGCGCGTCCGGCTCCCATCGTCCCACGCCGCAATCCTACTTGACGACAGCGACTGACATCGGTACTCTGATGTCAGAAGCTGACATCGGACCTTAACCCCGCCCCAACTCCACCCAAGCCCCTCAAGACCTGGAGGTCTTCTCATGCGTGTTTTCGTCACCGGCGCGGCCGGATTCGTCGGATCCGCCGTCGTCCCCGAGCTCATCGGCGCCGGCCACCACGTCGTCGGGCTGGCCCGATCGGATGCCAACGCCGACGCGTTGGCTGCAGCCGGCGCCGAGGTACATCGAGGCTCACTCCAGGATCTGGACAGCCTGAGCGAGGGTGCGTCCAAGTCCGACGGGGTCATCCATCTCGCCTTCATCCACGACTTCAGCCAGTGGGAGGAGTCGGCCCGCATCGACCTTCGGGCCATCGAGTCCATGGGATCGGCCCTCGAGGGCACCGACCGCCCCTTCCTCATCGCGTCCGGACTCGCGACCGTCGCGGCCGGGCGGGTGGCCACCGAGCGCGACGCTCCGAATCCGGCCTTTCCCCGAGCCCAGGCTGCCCTGACCACGCTTTCGCTGGCCGAGCGCGGCGTGCGCTCCTCCGTCGTGCGCCTCCCCCCCTCGGTCCACAGCGACGGCGACAAGCACGGCTTCATCCGCACCCTGATCGGCGTCGCCCGCGACAAGGGCGTCTCCGGCTACGTGGCGGACGGGGCCAACTGCTGGCCGGCCGTCCACCAGCTCGACGCCGCCCTCCTGTTCCGGCTGGCCTTGGAGAAGGCCCCGGCCGGTTCGGTGCTGCATGCCGTCGGCGACGAGGGCGTTCCCACCCGCGCCATCGCCGAGGTGATCGGCCGACACCTCGACCTCCCGGTCGTTTCCATCTCCCCCGAGGCCGCCGGCGAGCACTTCGGCTGGATAGGCATGTTCTTCGGTAGCGACATCCGCGCCTCGGGAGCGCTGACCCAGGAGCTGCTGGCCTGGCAGCCGACCCACATCGGGCTCATCGAGGACATGGAGCAGGGCCACTACTTCTTGGACTGACCCTCCTAGCCGGGGCCCCGGGCCCGCAGGGATCCCCCGCCCGGGCCGCCCCCACCCCCAACCCTCAGAAGGTGGTGGCGGCGCACTGGCCGGAGCGGGCGGTCGCCTGGTTGGGCTGGCCGCCGTCGACGGGCGGCGGGGAGTTGCCGGTGCAGGCGAGCGTGCCGTGAATGGTGTCGCCGGCTATCTCGGTCGGCGGAAACACCCCGTTCTGCTGGACGGGCAGATCGCCGGTGTTGTTGGTGACGGTCAGGTTCCCCTTGAAATTCGTGTCGGCGATCTCGACCCCGCCGGTGTTGGCGCGGACGGTCGCCGAGCCCTTGATGACGTTAAGGGCGCAGCCCGTCCCTCCGATGAGCACGAAACCGTTGCTGTCACCGAGGTGCACGGTGCCGTCGATGGTGGCTCGGCAAAGTGTTATCCCGCTGGCTCCCTGGGCGGCTATCGACCCATTGATGGTGCCGCCCTGCACTATGAGAGCGCCCGTGGAATCGACCGCGACCGAGCCGGTGACCCGGCCCGTGACCCGCACCGTCTGTCCCGGCCCCACCACCAAGCTCCCGGCGTAGGTGCCACTGATGGTCTGGGTGACCTGAACCCTGTCTTTGGCCGTGCCGGTACTGGTTGCGAAGTTGGCGTCTCCCGAGTAGGTGGCGCTGAGGGAGTTGACCCCGGCTTGGAGACCGCTGATGGTGGCGGAGGCCCCAACTGACCCTCCGCTGGAAGTCAGGGGAGCCGAGCCCACCACGGACCCGTTGTCGTAGAAGGTGACCGTGCCGGTCGGCACCCCGGCCCCGGATCCCGACGGCGCCACCTTGGCCTTGACGAGGATCGGGGCGCCGTACTTCGACGTGGCCGGGCCGGCCAGGGTGGTGGCGGTCGCGGACTCGGTCACCGTTTCCACGCCGGACCCGGTCGATCCCCCGAAGTTGCTGTCACCTACGTATTGGGCCGAGATGGCGTAGGGAGATCCCGCGGCCGACAACGACGTGGTGCACGACGCGCTGGCCGGGGCGGTCTGAGATAGCGGCACGGCGGTGCAGCCCGCGATGGCGGTCTGGATGCCGCCGCTGGGGGTCTCGAAGAACTCCACGTCGCCCGTTGGGATGCCTGCCCCGGGAGCCGCGGCGGTCACGGCGGCCGAGAAGGTGACCCCTTGGCCGGTCACGACCGAACCCGTTCCGCTGAGCGCGGTGTTGCTGCCAGCCAAGCCGACCGTTTCCTGCCCGTTGCCAGAAGATCCGGTGAAGTAGCCGCTGCCTGCGTAGGTGGCGCTGACGGCGTAGGAGCCGGCGGCCGCGAAGGTAGTGGGGCACGTGGCCGTCGGCGGGGACTCCGACGACAGCGGCTCGGCCGTGCAGCCCGCGATGGACGTCTGGGTACCGCCCGGAGGCGTCTCGAAGAACTCCACCGCGCCCGTCGGTGTCCCGGTCCCACCGACGGTGGGGGTCACGGTGGCCGTCAGGCTCACGCCCTGGCCCGTCACCGCCCCGCCGGCGCCGCCGACCGTGACGCCGGTGCCGACCTTGTCGACCGTCACGGCCTGGCTGGCCGTCGAATCGGAGTAGTCGGAGTCGGCGGCGTTGTAGGTCCCGCCGCCGAGGAGCGGTACCCCGGAGGAGCCGAAGTAGGCGCTCAAGGTGTAGCCCGGACCAAGCTGGTCGGGACTGACCGCCAGCGGCCCGACGGCCGCCACCCCGCTGCTGTTGGTGGCGTCTTCGTGGGTCGCCACCACCAAGCCGTTCGGGTCGGACAGCACGAAGAACACCGATTTCTGGGCGAGGGGTTGGCCGCCGGATGTGAGAGTGGCGGTGGCCCCGCTGGCCACGCCCGGAGTGATCTGGGCCGGGGCGGCCAACACCAGCTGGGTGGCGGTCTTGCCGATCTGGAAGCCCTCGACCGTCGAGGTCGGCGAGTCCTGGAAGTCACCGGCGAAGGAGGCCGTCAGGTCGTAGGCCCCGGGTCCCGCCGTGATCGGTATGGAGGCCTGGGCCACCCCATTCGAGTTGGTCGGCACCGTCACCGACTCGCCGGCGAGGGCGAAGGTGATGGGCTGGCCGGCCACGTTCCCCGACGGATCCGAAGGGCTGGCTGTCAGGGTGGCGCTCGCCGACGCGCTCCCTGCGTAGACGCCGCTGGTGACGCCCGACAGCTGCAGGGAGTAGCTGTTGGACGCGGGCGGGGTTACCGATCCGGCCGTCACCGTCGGGATGAAATAGTTGCCGTTGTCGTTGTCCAAGGTGACCTCGCCGACGCCGTTGGCGGCTTGCACCATGAACACCGAATCGGCAGCCGGGTCGGCACTGGTCTGGGCCCCGCTGGCATCGGTGTAAGAGCCCGTCCACAAGGTGGAGTCCGTCTTGTCCTGGGTCAGCTGGACCGACTGCCAGCTTCCGTACAGCGGGGCGCCGGAGCCGGTCCCGGTGAAGGTCACCCAAACGCTCTGGATGCCGGCGGCCGGGTCTCCGGTGACGTGGGCGGAGACGTCGACCACGTCTCCGCTGGTCGAGCTGGTGACGTTGCTGATGGCCGGCGGAGAGGCCAGCGACGGGATGTTGCTGCCGAAGGTGGAGGTGTCGTTGCTGTAGAAGAGCTGCACGTCCAGGCCGCTGTAGGTGCGGGCATCGGGTGTCGCCTGGCCGCTGATCGACTGGTACTGGACGGGGTTGAACGACAGGTCTGTGTCACCGCCGTTGAGCAGGGTCGAGAAGTAGTTGGGATTCCACATCGTCTGGGGCAGGAGGACTGGGGACGAGAACGGCACCACGTTGCTGTTCCCCGTCTCGGTCGCCGGGTCTCCCGTCAGCAGGGGGTTGGCGGCGGTGGCGTCGGTGTAGGTGCCACCGAGGAACCCGACCCCGCGGAGGGTCTCGCCGGCCACGTTCACGTCATCGGTCTGCACCGGCAGGACCGGACCGCCNNCCGCCCGGGTCGGCGACGACGCCCTGGGGGCCGGAGAGGTACCCGTACTGCGTCGCCGAGCCCGGGGGGGTAACGGTCTGTTGCGTGAGCTGCGGGGTGACGTGGAGGCCGGCGGTGGCCAGGCCGAGCTGGTCGCCAGGCGCCGTGGTCGCCGCCGTCACGCCGTTGATGACGCTGCTGGACCCGCCGGGGGCGGTCACTTGGTCCGGTTCTTGGATCCCGAGCATCGGCAGGCCGTACATGGTGACCTGCAGCAGGGCCTTCTCGGCGATGCCGCTCAGCTCGTCGACGCTCGACAGGTACTGCTGCTCTGCGTCCAAGAGGGCGGTGCCGATGGCCACCGGTCCCGGGCCGCCGGCGGGCTGGTAGCCGAGCTGCTGGGCCAGGTCGACGTACAGCTGGTCGCTGTAGGCCACGTAGTTGGTGTCCCCGTACTGGTAGCCGGTGCCGGCGATCAGGGTGGCCCCCGCTTCGGTGAAGGCCTGGGGCCAGGCCAGGTCGTCGGTGACGACGGGGATGCCGTCGGCCGGATCGATGCCGTAGCCGGAGTGGCAGCCTGCGCTGATCACGAGCGAGTTCTCGAGGTTCGACCCGATTAGCCCGGCGAACTGGTTGGTAGTGATGGTGGAGGTGTCGTCTGCGGCCAGCAGGTTGTTGGCGCTGAAGTGCCCGCCGAGGAAGGTCAGGTCGTAGTGGCTGCCTTCCAGGTCGGTGGTGAGGTCCTGGGCCGTCCAGGAGCTGCTGGTCGGGGTGCCGTCGGCGCTGATGAGGGTGGTGTTGGTGTCTCCCGGTTTGTTCAGCCCTGCCGCGAAGGCCGTCTCGACCTGGGAGGCGGGCGGTTGCATGAAGTCGTAGCCGGTGACGAGGGACGACTTGGGGTTGATGACGGTGGATCCGCCGAGATAGTCGGTGATGGTGCCCAGGATGTCGGCCGGGGTCTCTACCAGGCGTCCGACGGCCGCGGTTGGGAGGGGCACGGGGTTGCCCTGGATGGTCAGGACGTTCGCGGCCCCATACTGGTCGTCGCTCAGGTAGTCGGGCGTCTGCAGGGCCGCGTTGGCCGCCGACGTGGACGCCAGCGGGGGCTCGTAATCCGACTCGGGGGCGATGCCGGCCTGGTCGGGATAGCGGAAGAACGGTATGACGTCGTCGTCACCGACGATCACCACGTACTGAAGGTTGGTGGGCGTGACCCGGTAGCTGTTGATGATGTTCTGGATGGCCTCGGCTTCGAGGTCCTCGGCGAAGGGACACTGCGGATACTGAGCCGCCTGGTTGGCCAGGTCGTCGACCTGCTGGCTCTGACTCACGTCGACCAAAGCTCCGTCGGTGGCCGCAGCCAGCTTCACCAGCGACGGGTACAGGGCCGATGCGCCGCTGTAGCCCGACCCGACGGCTGGCATGGCCTGGGAGTTGTCGACGATGACGGTCTGGTAGGCCGGGCTGCTCGGGGCCGAGATGGTGCTGTCGGTGCTGAAGTCGCTCAGCTGGATGGGATTGCCGCCGGAATTGACACATGACCCGGCCGACGTGGTGACGGTGAGGGTGAAGGGCAGGAAGGGCGCGGCGGCGCCGTTGTTGCCGGTGACGCGGACGTAGAAGTTCCCCGTGTTGTTCCAGGTGTCGGCCACGACCGACTTGTCGACGGCTCCCGACGTGGTCGAGATGGCTTCCAGGCTGTTGAACTCGGCCGCCGAGTACGCCTCGGAGAACGCCGAGTTCGAGAAGGCCGAGTTGCTGAACGCCGAGTTCGAGAACGCGGAGTTCGAGAACGCCGAATTGGAGAACGCAGAGTTCGAGAACGCCGAGTTGCTGAAGGCCGAATTGGAGAAGGCAGAGTTCGAGAACGCCGAGTTGCTGAACGCCGAGTTGGAGAACGCCGCACCCGGCGTTTCGGCGCCCAGAGCGGCCAGGTTCGGAGAGGAAGACGCGTCGGCCGCGTAGGCCTGACCGATGTCGGAGTACAGGCCGATCTCGTAGTCGGCCGGCAGGTTGCTCAGCGAGACCTGGACCTGCTGGCCGGGCTGGACCGGGAAGTCGTACCACACCGACTCGCCGGTGAAGTCGATCGGTTCCTGGACGGGGGCGTTGGGAGCGATCGTCTGGGCCGTGGTCCACGAACTGTTCGGGTAGACAGCCGCGGCCGGCAGCACCGAAACCCCGGTGAGCTCGTCACCGACGGTGTCGGACGCGACCGGGTTGGTGTCGTCGAACTCGAGGGTCGTCTCGGCCGACGTGGCGGTGACGGCGTACTGGTAGGTCACCCAGCTGGACGTCCCCTGCAGGCCGCTGCCCGTCTGGTCGGCCCCGGCCAGGTAGCCGCCGTTCCAGTTGACCGACATGGTGTTCTGGCTGGCGGTCGTATCGGGCCTGGCTATGAAACCGAAGGAGACCACGTACTGGGTGCCGGGCACGGTGGCCAGCTGGGTGGCCACGCCCGACACGCAGTTGGGTGCCAGCTCGGCCATCTGAGTGGTGTTGCCGTAGGGGGGTATGGACGTGAAACCACCGTCGTCGCGGTTGGGTAGCTCGATCTGGCAGGTGGAAACCTGGCTCGGGTAGATGGCGCTGGCCGCGGTCCAGCCCGGGATGGTGCTGCCGGGGAACTGGTCGTCGGCCGGGCTGGAGAAGTCGCCGTTTACCGTCAGCTCGTTGCTGTCGACGGTCACGGCCACCACAGCCGACTGCGGGCTGACCTGCCCGGCCAGCCCCTCGATCGCGGTCAGGTTGTCGGTTCCCTGGACCAGGTTCACGGGGGTGGACCAGGCGCCGGTCGAGTCGGCGGTCGTGCTGGCCACGAGCGATCCGTTGTCGAGCACCCCCACCGCCGACCCGGCATCCGCCTGGCCGGCAACGGTGACAGACGGGTTGGCTTCCCCGGCTCCGCTGACCGGGCTGGTGATGCTGGGCGCGGACGGCGGCTGAGCCGCCGCCGGTCCGGCCGCCACCACGGCGCTCAACGCCATGGCCACCAGACCGACGGTGGTGGCCAACGCGCACCCGCCTCGGCCTGAACGACGCAGTCGAGCCAAACGTCCCATTTCGTTCCCCTTAACGGGCCGACCACACCTTCTCGCTGCACAAGCGACCCGGTGGCCCTTTTCCGGGATGCTATATACCGTGTCTTAACCGTTCAAGGTCGAGCCGTTCAATAAGGCGCAACATCGCGTTCATCCAGACACAGAGCGAGGGCCAGCTCGACTGCCTCGGCGGCCCCTGTTTCCCGGCCTCGGGCCAGCTCGTCCTCCGCGGCGCGGCCCAGCCGTTGGCGGACCCCGTCCAGCGCCCGGTCCAACCTGGCGGTCTGATCCGCGGGGCGAGGCGAGCCGATCTCGTCGCGAGCGGCCTCGGCCGCGCCGACCAGGCGCAGGGCTGCTTCCGGTTGGTCGGCTGCGACCAGCATGGCCACGTCTTCGAGCAGGGGGCACTCTGACCACTTGTCACCTCTCATGGAGAAGGCGGCGAGCGCGTCGCCATAGTGGCGGCGGGCGGAAGCGGTGTCGCCCAGCTCGCGCGCCGCGTGCCCGAGGGTGTGGCGGGCCATGGCCACCATCCACGGATCGCCCACCTCCAGCTCGACCCGGATGGCCTCCTCGAGGTGGGTCCGGGCCGCGGCAAAGTCGTGGTTTAGGTAGGAGACCATGCCCAGGTTGTTGCGGGACACCCCTATCCCCCATCGGTCACCGATTCCGGTCCGCAAGTCGAGAGCCTCCTGGTTGAGGACCATCGAGCGCTCGTAGTCCTCTTCATACTCGGCGACGATGGCCAGGTTGCTCAGAAGGGCGGCTTCGGCCTGACGGTCGTCCAGCTGCCGGCGGATACCCAAGCTGCGCTCGTAGCACTGGCGGGCCAGGTCGTAGTCGCCGTGCTGGGCCGCGATGGTGCCGGCCAGGTGCGACACCCGGCCCTGCCCGGCCAGGTCGCCCGTGGCCTCGAACCTCTGCCCGGCCTCATCCAGCTCTGCGGCAGCCCGATCAAAACGACCCTGCTTTCGCATGGTGTCGGCCCGCTCGGTCCGAGCCCTGGCCGCCTGCTTGTCCTCTCCCAAACGATCGGCGAGCTCGACTGCCTCGCCGTAGGCGGCCTCGGCGTCGGTCCAGTCGCCGCGCAGTCCGAGGACGGCGCCCAACTTCATATCCACCTCGGCCCGCTCGTAGTCGCCGAGCAGCGGGGCGACCCGGCGGAAGTAGTCGACGGCGGCGTCGTTGGCGTAGCGGGCCTGGGCCGCGTCACCGGCCCGCACTTGGTAGTGGCGCTTCTTGGCCTCGTCATTCGAGAACCAGAAGTGATGGGCCAACAGGTCCAGCGCCTCGGGATGGTAGTTTTCGAGCCAGTCGCCCACCTGCCCGTGCAAACGGCCCCGCATGGCGAAGGGCAGGCTGGCGTAGGTGACCTCGTGGATCACGGCGTGCTTGAAGGCGTACCCGTCGCAGTCGGACTTCTCGAGTTCCACCAGGTCCTGCTGCACGAGCCGGCGTATGTGCGTCGAGACTCGCCTCTTTGACCCAATGTCTGGGTACGCACCGACCAACTCGTCGATGCCGAACTCCCGGCCAACCACGCTGGCCACTTTCAACGTCCGGCGCGGCGACTCGGCCACCGAGTCGATGCGCGAGAGGACGAGGGTGGACAGGCTGACCGGCAGTTCGATGGACCCCGCCCCTTCGTCGGACAGGTCGACTCCCCGCGAGTGCAGGTAGTTGGCCAGTTCACCGAGGTAAAAGGGATTGCCTTCCGCCCGCTCGATCAACCTCGAGATCAGGCCCTCCGGCGGGCAGGCGTCGCTACCGTAGAGCTGCTCGAGTCGAGAACCCAGCAAACTCCGACAGGCGTCCGGGTCGAGCCGGGCCAGTTCGATGACCGTGGGCGGCGGCGACTTGGGCGGCGAAAACGAACCCGACCGGAAGGTCAGAATGATCAGCACCGGCAGGGCGGTGACGGCTCGGGCCACCACGTCGAGCAGGTCGGCCGATAGCGAATCGATCCAGTGACAGTCGTCGAGCCACAGGACCATGGGCTCGCCCGCGGCCCGGACCGAAACGTACTGCTGCAGGAGCTGTTCGAGGGACGACTTGCGCAGCTTGGCGTCGAAGCCGCGGGTCAGGTCGTTGTCGTCGAGCGCGATCCCGAGAAGCGGTCCGAGCAGTGGCAGCCGGGGCACCAGCTCCGGATCGCAATCGGCCAGCGCCCTCTCCAGCCCGGCTCGTCGATCGCCGTCCGCGTCCCCGCCGTACGGGGCAGAGGTGTCCTCATCCAAGGCGAACAGGTCGGCGAAGACGTCGCGCCAGACCTGGTAGCTGGTGGATCCGACCGAGGCCGTCTGGCCGGCGTAGACCCGCATGCCCTCGGCGCTGAGCCGCTGAACGGCTTCGGCGACCAGCGTCGACTTGCCCATGCCGGCCTCGGCAACCACGGCGACGACCTGGCCCCGCCCGGCCATGGCCCGTATCCCCTGCCCGAGCAGCTGCTCCAGTTCGGAGACCCGGCCGACGAGCTGCTGGGGCCGGTGGGACACCCGGGCCACCCGGTCGCTGGGTTGGCGGAGGAGGCGTTCGACCGCCTGGACTCCGGCTTTGCCTTTGACGGAGATGGCATCGAGGTGCTCGAAGTCGAAGCTGCCACTGACGCCGGACGCCAACTCGGCCGCCACGTAGATCTGCCCAGCGGGCGCGGCCGACATGAGGCGAGCCGCCAGGTTGGTGGCGTCGCCCAGGCAGGTAAAGGTGCGGCGGTGCCGGTGGCCGTAGGTTCCGCTGCGCAGGCGCCCTCCGGCCAGCCCGATCTGTAGGCCCGTGGCGTCGGTGCTTCTTTCCAGTTCCAAGAGGCCGAGGGCGGCTTGGCAGGCCCGCACCGCGTCGTCCTCATGAGCGAGGGGTGAACCGAACACGGCGTACAAGTAGGCGCCCTTGTCGCCGATGGTCAGCTGCAGGACGTTGCCACCGAAGTTGTCGACGATCCTCTGGGCCTGGCGGACGAAGTGGTCGAACGCGGCGGGAGCATCGTCGTCTCCGTCGAAGTCGAACCCGCCGAAGCGGAGGAAGAGGGGGATCACCGGCCGCAGCTCGGCGAGAAACTCGCCCCGCCCGGAGTTGAGCCTCTCGTAGACAGGAGGCAGGAGCCACTGGCGGACCACGGATCGGGGCAGGCGGGGGGCGGGCGCGGGCGGTTTGGGCGACGGCCCGCGGTCGACGAGAGCGGCCACCACGCCCACCCGGCCGGCGCCGACGCCTTTGAGGATGCTCAGCTCCAAAGCCGGCCCGAGGGCGTCCAAGGTCGGCCCGTCGACGAGGACCTCTCCCCGCTCGGCGTGGTGCTCCAGGTCCGCGATGCGGTCGAGCAAGGAGCCGGCCAAGACGTCTATCAACTGGATGTCCGGATCTCCCACCACGAAGCGCCGGGCCGGGCCCGCCGCCACGGCGACCTTCATGCCCAGCTGCACGATGGTGCCCGCCGGCGTGGTGATCGTCCCGACGCGCTTCACCGCCTCTTGCATGGCCAGGCCGCAGGAAACGGCCACGGTGCCATCGTCACCGTCGAACCAGCAGGTGACGGCATCGCCGCTGAAATAGATGGCGCTCCCGCCGCGCCGGTGCAGCTCGTGGAGCACGGCATCGAAGACCATTTCGAGGACCCGGGTCAGCTCCTCGGGACCGCGTAGGAGGCCCACCTCCCGGGCCAGGGCCTCGGTGAGGACGGTGAAGCCGGAAATGTCCGCGAACAGGGCGGCGCCCTCGACCCGGTCGGGCATCTCGAGCCCGTCGGCGAGAGCGCGGCGCCGGTCGCCCGGTATGTACGCCTCCACGTTGTCGCTAACCAGGTCGGCCATCCGGTTGCTGGCGGTCCGATCGGTCTGGCCGGTCTGGCCGGGCCGCCCTTTGCGATTCGGAGGCGGGCTTGGGCCTGGAGGGGTCGACCCACGCGCCGGTCTCGCCATCGGTCAGGCCTCGATCTCCGACTCTGCGGTGCTCCATCCGGCTCGCCCGGGGCCGGCCGGGCCAGAAATCCCCAACGTTCTCCCCCTAGAAAATCATGAGTTGTCGAGGACCACTGCCCGGGTCGAAGTCTACCCCGACGGGATGTTCCTGTCTCTGACGCAATCGTCCAGGCAGGTTGCTTTGCCTCGACGCCATCGCGTCCAGAAGTATTTGACACTGTGCCTCCCCGCGCCGGAACCGCCATCCGGGTCTGGTTGAGGCGGAAGAGCCAACCCGGAACGGCGCGGGGTCGAGGCCGTGAACAGGTCGGTCCGATCCGGATCCTTATGGGCAACCGCAACCTGACCTGGGTGGTCGCCGCCTTCGCATGCGTGACGATCGCGGAGTGGGGTTTCGTCACATCTCTCTCCGTCGACGCCTTCCGCCGGGACGGTTCGATCGCAGTGGGCTACGTCGGCCTCCGCCTATTCCTGGCCGCGGCCAGCAGCTTCATCAGCCCTGTGATCATGCACCGGAGGCCCCCCGGGCAGGCCCTGCCCGAGATCGCAACCATCCGGGCAGTCATAGTGGCTGCCTGCGCCGGCCTGGCCGCCTCCGGCGCGTCGCTGACTCCCTTGCTGATCCTGCTCGGCGTCGACGCTCTGGTCTCGGCGCAGTACCGCCCGGCCCAATCCGCGCTCATCGCTTCCTTGGCCCGCAGCCCCAAGGAGCTGGTGGCGTCGGCGACGGGGCTCAGCACGGTGAAGACACTCAGCCAGGCGCTTGGCGCGGTCATCGGCGCCACCCTTCTGGCCGTGACCACCCCCGCCGTGGTTTTCACGGGGGTGGCGGTCATATTCGCCGTGGCCGCCATAATGACCCTTCGTTTCGGCCGGGGCCGATTGGTCGCGTCGGATCAACGACCGATGCGGGTCCGCGACGTCCTACGCAGCACCGCCATCGTGGTGCGCAGCCCCAACGTTACGGGGATATTCGTAGTGATCGGTCTGCGCACATTCGTGAGGGGGATGTGGTTCGCGATCGCTGTGATCGCCTCGCTGAAGCTGCTGCACGCCGGGAGCACCGGCGTGGGTCTGCTCATGCTGGCGGCCGGCATCGGCTCGATCGTGGCCGCGCCCCTGTCGTCGATGCTCGTGACCCGGCCGCGTCTCGGAACTCCAGCGGCATTGGCCTTGGCCGGCTGTGGCGTTCCGTTGGCGGTGATCGCCGGCGTCCCGGTCTTCGACCTGGCCCTCGCCCTGGTGGCCGCATGGGGGATAGGCATGGCCGTATCCGACGTAGCGACGTCGTCGCTGTTGCAGCGATTGCTGGCCACTCCGACCATTCCGCGCGTCACGGGCGCCATCGAGTCGACCAAGCTGGCCCTGGAAGGGCTGGGCGGCTTTCTCGCCCCGGTGCTGGTCTCGACCATCGGGGTTCGAGGTGCGCTACTCGTCGCCGCCTTCCCTCTTCCGCTCGTAGTGGTCAGCGGCTGGAAGACCCTTCATCGGGTGGACGCCTCCGCCGGCGAACGAGCCGCCCTGCTCGAGATGCTGCACGACGTCCCCTGCCTCAAGCCGCTCGACATGGCCACCCTCGACTCGCTGATCGGCCGGTTGTCGCCTCTGTTTGTGCCCGACGCGGGCACCGATGTGTTCCGCCAGCACGACCGGGGCGACCGCTTCTACATAATCGAGGAGGGCGCGGCCGAGATCCTCGTCGACGGGTTCGCGGTCGGCCGACTCGGCCCACGGGATAGCTTCGGGGAAAGAGCGCTCCTGCGCGACGGACCGCGCACGGCCACCGTCCGGGCTCTTTCTCCCCTTCATCTGTACGTCCTTCCGCGCCACGACTTCCTGGCCGCGTTGACTGGCGCAGAGAATGAAAGCAAGTGGACCCAGAACGTCGAGCTCGTCGAACCCGGCGAGCTCCCGGGGTTCTTCATGGGCTCACACGAGTGGACCCGGTCCCAGCAGATGGAGCTGCTGTCACACCTGAATCTGTTTTCCCACCTCGACACCCGCGCCATCGGCGAGCTGGTCGATCGGTGCTCGATAGACCGATGGGATCAAGGGCAGATGATCGTCCACCAAGGCGACGAGGGGGACCGCTACTACGTGATGCTCGAAGGTCGGGCCAACGTTTTCATCGACAACGCGGACGTAAACGAAGTTCGGCCAGGCGACCAGTTCGGCGAGATCGCCTTGTTGCATGGCGTACCTCGCAGCGCGGACGTCGTGACCACGACGCCGGCGATGACGCTGAGCCTTGGCCGCGACGACTTCCTGCCGGCATTGCGGACCCGAGTTCTCACCGGCTGAGGTCGGAGGCTGAGGTCGGAGGCTGAGGTCGGGGGCTGGGCGCTGCCGGCCGACGCCGTCGGCTCGCTGTGGACCCACGTTGGGCGGCCAAATGTCGGTCACACTTCGTCGACTTCATAGGCGCCATCCCTCGTTCTCGTTGGCGGACTCCCGGGTACGCACGGTCGATCCATTTGCTCGCCTCTCATACGGGCGCTCTCGCGGATTCGGATGCCTGGTTGCACATACGGGGGTTGTGCGCTGCCAAACTGGCGACTGATGGTTCTCCTCGCCGCCGACTGGACGACGATCTCCTCCTTGGCAACCGCGGCCGGCACCCTCGTTTTGGCCGTCGCCACGTTCTCAGCAGTGCGGTCGTCCAACCGGTCAGCTCGCATCGCGGAGGCGGCGCTGCAAGAACAACGACGACCTCTCCTCGCCCCATCCCGTCTCGAGGACCCCAAGCAGAAGATCATGTTCCTGGAGGGTCATTGGGTAGATGCGTCAGGTGGCCGTGCCGCGGTTGAGCACCTGGACGGCGTCGTATATCTGGCCATCAGCCTGCGAAACATTGGTAGTGGAATCGCGGTCTGTCAGGGGTGGGCGGTCAGGCCGGGGCGAAATACATCGTTGAACTACCCCATCCACGCCCCGATAGAGGAGTTCCATCTTCAATCGCGGGATCTCTACGTCCCGGCAGGTGACATCGGCATGTGGCAGGGAGCGCTTCGTAACCCGGACGATCCGATTCGGGCCCAGGTCGTTGACTCGATCGAGAGCGGAGAGCCGATCACGATCGAGCTTCTCTATTCCGACCAGGTCGGTCGCCAGCGGACGATCTCCCGGTTCGGCCTGACCCCTGCGCAAGACACGTGGCTGGCGGGTCTGAACCGCCATTGGTATCTCGATTGGCAGGGCCCCCGCTCGGAGAGCCTCACTCTTGCAGCGGCCGAGGCGGTTCTTCGCGATCATCAAGCCGCTACTGAAAGAAGAGCAGCGACGGAGAGCGAGCGCACTGCCACGGACTCCAGCGGCCAAGCAGATGCCGACGGCGGGAGCACCCGGCCCTAGCTGCGGCGGACGCGCCTTCTCTCCCGCGGCCGGCCCGGACTCTCCCACGGCCGGCCCGGACACCTCTACCCGACGGTCCCGCGGTCCGACCTAGCGATCGTTCGCCAACCGGCCGTCTGCTGCCTGCGGTCTGCTGTGTGCCGCATGGAGCTTCTTCGGCACAGCGCCAAGCGACCCGCTCAGGATCCCAGCGGCTGACGCCAGTACGGACGGTCGGGATCGGACTTCTGCATCAGAATGAAGACCACGCCGTACGGGTCCTCGAACCAGGTCGTCCTCAGTCCGGCCACGCCAGCACCGGCCGCGGCTCTGGTCAGGAAGCGAACTCCTTTGGCCTCAAGGTCTGCCCTCGTTGCGGCCAGGTCATCGCAGACCAACCCGACGTGGCTGGCGCCGCCGTCGGTCAATGCACGCGATTGCGGAACGGAAGGATGGCTCGGGTACTCGATCACCTCGATCACGTGATCCGAGCGGTCGAATCCAACGATCGCACCCTTGAGTTTCACGCTCGGAATCATGTCCCCCATGTCTTCATCGATGGCGGGCCCCTCGATCAAATACGGCGGCGAGAGGACCCCCAAGCCCAACACGTCCCGGTACCAGGCCACTGCCTGTTCTACGTCCGGCACGCATACGCCTACATGCGCGACGCCCACGATGGTCATGGCTCGTAGCGTATGCAGAGCAAACCGCTCCTGTGATAGTCCCTCAGCCCCGGGAGGGTCGGATCCGAAACAGGGGATGTCTTTCGGAGCACTTCGGGTGGGCGGGTGCGCGCAGGCGGCTTTCTTAGGGGGATCTGGAGGGGG
>PMHU01000213.1 GCA_003156795.1 Acidimicrobiaceae bacterium | reverse complement strand
CTCTTGACGGCGGGGTCTGAGCAGTGCCCTCAGGCATCGAGGGCGAGGCAGCCGCGTACGGCGGCCTCGGCGGCCAGGCGGGCGGCCATGGTGGTGTCATGGCCCAGCTGTTCCAACTTGGCCGCCAGGTCGGGTTCGCGGGCCAGGAGGTGAGCCAGCTTCTCCTGGTTTCCCGAACCGTCGGGGTTGGTCACGTCGAGGACCCTCTGGTCGAGCAGGCCGTCGAACCAGCGGTCGCCGATGCAGCGGTAGACCGACCAGGGGCAGCCGTGGGCCTCGCAGACCTCGGCCACGGCCGAGTTCTCCATGTCCACCCCGAGGCAGCCGTCGGCCCGGAAGCGCCGGCTCAGTTCGTGGTCGAGGGTGGCGCCCTCGGTGGTGATGATCTTGCCGGCCCGGGGCTCGTCTCCCGGTGGTGAGTGCCGGTACTCGGTGCCGCTGGTGTAGTCGACGATGGTCTCGGCGTTGATAAGGGTGCCGACGTCGAGGTCGGGGTCCAGACCGCCACAGATGCCGGCGATCATGACGTGGTCGACCGGCATGTGATCCGGTTGCGCCGGGTCGAAGAGGCGTTCGGTGGCCACCCGGGTCAACGGAGGTCCCATGCCGATGTGGATGGCAGTCACGTCGGAGCGCCCGACCCGACCGGTCCACGGCGCCCCCTTGACGGGGCCGGAGCGACTGAGCCCGAAGGCCGTCGTGATGGCGTGCAGCTCGAGCGGCATGGGGGCCAGGACGACGACGTGGCGGCGGGCCGGCTCAGCGGGCATGACCACAGCTTGCCCGCTGGGGCTGCCGTCTGCTTTGGTCACTTTGGGTCGGTCTCACTGCGCCGCTCGCGAGATCAGGCGGCGCATCCTGACCATCAGGGCGGCCGAGGGGACGACCTTCCCGTTGGCATAGGTGGAGAGACGCGAGGCTGAAGTTCCGATGCGAGCGGCGAACTCCTGGCGAGTGAGACCTGATGTTGCAACCATGTTCCGCACTTCGGAAGCGACGTGTTCCCGCTCGCATCGCTCCCGGTCGGAGCGCGCCGTCAGGATCACATGGTCCATCAGATCGGCCACCCCGTAGGGACGCGAGTAGCGGNNTCTGGGCGACCTGGCCCCATGGTGCGCGACGGACCTCGGCCGCGATCCGGCGCCAGTGCGAAAGGTCTCCTCGCTCCAGGGCGGCTTGAATCCCCTCGAAGTGCCAATCAGTCACCGGGTCATTGGGACTTACATCGATGTTGCGAAAGGAGAGGGCCATCGTCATGCCCCGTGTTCCAGCATGGATCGAGCCACATGGGTGCAGACGGAGCGGACCTCATTCCAGTCGTGCCAGCGCCGATCGAGCCGCTTGTACTGACCCAGATGCTTGGTGGTCGTGGCATCTCGTGGCCGTGGATCGGACAGTTGCCTCACGAGTTGACTCGCCACGCCGACGCCATCTTCGTGCTGATCGGCATAGAACCGGTCAATATCAGCGAGAGTGTGTGCGGCCCGATCGATCGACATCCATTCGGAGAGTGCCGCCACGTCGATGTAGTCGCGGGCGTGATTGCGGGCCACGATCAGGTACCCCTTGATCCTGAGCGTTTCTTCTGAAGCGGGCACTCGGAGAGTCTTCCCGGAAGGAAGTGTGTAGGTGGCGACTTCCAGAGGAATCTTCCGGATCAGCTGACTGACACCGGCCTCGATGTCTCCGATCTCACCCAGAATCAGCTTCCGGGGGATCACCCGGTTGGTCACCCANNCCGACAGAGCGTGACCGTGGTCATACGAGTCGCGGTGGCCGGCGTAGAAGGCGACGGCTGAGCCACCAACCAGAACGGCGTCGGGAACGAGCTGTTGGAGGGTTGCCGCGGCCTCATACACACGGGACAGCGATGGGCTCGGCTCAAGGCTGCCGCTGGGCACCGGATCGGCGTCGTCTTGTTTCGGCCGGCGGGGAACCATCCGGTGTATGTTATCAGATATGATAACGCTGAGCGGACGCAAAGGCCCGCACCAGGTCAGCCCGCCAGGCCACCAGGTCGGGGTCGTGCTCAATGGAGGTCTTGCCCAACCGCACCACGATCAGATCGAGGGTGGGGCAGAGCATGATGGATTGGCCCTCGTAGCCCGAGGCGCGGAACGTGCCCAGGGTGTCGCCGGCCACCCCCCACCAATGGGCGCCGTAGGGGACGCCCTCGGGGTCGACGGACTCGATGGTGCGGGCGTAGTCGACCCAGCCCTCGGGGAGGATGCGGGCGCCGTCCCAGATGCCGTCGCGCAAATAGAGCAGCCCGAAACGGGCGAAGTCCTGCGCGGTGGCCCGGACGTACGAGGAGGCGACCCAGGTGCCGGTGGCGTCGAACTCGGGGGTGGCACCGGCCATGCCGATGGGGCCGAACAGGCGCTGGCGCAGATATGTCTCGTACGGCGGGCCCGACCCGATGGCCCGGACCACCACGGAGGAGATGATGTTGGAGGTTCCCGACGAGTAATTGAAGCGCTCGCCCGGCGGGGCGGCCAACGGGCGGTCGGCCGCAAAGTGAGCCATGTCGGCTTGGCCCGCTCCGAAGAGCATCTCGATGACGTCGGACCTCCGGTCGTCGACGTAGTCCTCGACGAAGTCGAGCCCGTCGCGCATGGCCAGCAGCTGGCGCACGGTGATGGCGTGACGCGGGTCGTCGGGATCAGACCACTCCGCCACGGCGGCCGGGCTGTCGAGGTCGAGCAGCCCGTGGCCGACGAGCAGGCCGACCACGGCGTGCAGCATCGACTTGGCCATCGACCAGCTGAGCAGCCGCGTCTGTGCTGTCACCGGCGTGGGCGGCCGGTCGAAGTACTCGAGCTGACCCTGGTAGCGCTCG
>PMHU01000152.1 GCA_003156795.1 Acidimicrobiaceae bacterium | reverse complement strand
ACTTTCCTGCCTTCGCCGGCGCGCAGAATCTTGGAGAAGACCGTCATAGTCGAATCATGCTACCGGCGCGCCAAGTTCCTGGTGTCTCGCTACCCTCTCGCAGTGCTCGGTGAGCGGAACCCTTCGCCATGGACCAGCCGCACGCTCAGGCGCGCCCTCCCCCACCTCCCTGCCGCTGTGCTCATAGGCGCCTACGCGATGTGGTTTGGCCAGCTGTCGGTCGCAGTCCAGGACGGCTACGGAACCCCCGGCTACGACATGGGCATATTCGACCAAGGGGTGTGGCTTCTCAGCCGATTTCATGCCCCGTTCGTCACGGTCATGGGACGGAACCTCTTCGGTGACCATACGTCATTCATCCTGTTGCTCGCGGTGCCCCTGTACTGGGTGTATCCCCACGCCCAGGCGCTGCTAGTCCTGCAGTCGTGCCTGCTCGCGGGCGCCGGGGTGCCGATATACCTTCTGGCCCGGCGGTGGACCGCCAGCACCGCCCTGGCCACCGCCCTGACCGCCTCCTACCTGTTGAACCCGGCGCTCCAAAACGGCAATTTGGAGCAGTTCCACCCCGAAGCGTTCCTCGTCCTGTCCATAGCCGTGGCGATATACGCAGCCATGGAGTCCAAACCCGTCCTCCTCGCCATCGCCGTCGCCGCCTCGCTGCTGGTAAAAGAGGACACGGCATTGCTGATCGTCCCCCTCGGCGGGTGGGTCCTCTGGCGGCGGAACACCAATTGGGGCCTCGCCATCATCGGCGTCGCCGTGGCCTGGATGGCGTTCGCCTACGAGGTCGTGATCTCACTCCTGCTGGGAACGACCTCGTTCTACGCCAACCGGATCCCATTCGGCGGGATCGGTGGGCTGGTCTCGGCCCCCTTCGTGCACCCCGTCGGCTTTTGGAGGTACCTGCGCAGCGGTTACAAGCCGTTCTACATCTGGCAGATGGGCGTCTCTTTTGGGTGGGTCTTCCTCATCGCGCCCGAAGTGGCCGCCATCGGAATCCTGACCATCGGCGAAAACGTGCTCAGCACGTTCCCTTACATGCAGCAAATCCTGTACCACTACTCGCTGCCTCTGGTGCCAGTGCTGGCTCTGGGAACGGTTTTCGCGGTGGGCCGGCTCGCCACATCCCGCGCTCGGGTGGCGGCCACGGTGCTCGTGACCGGGGCCGCGTTAGTTTCCTGCACGCTCTGGGGTCTGGCGCCTTTCTCGCGCCAGACGTATCCGCACCTGAACCCCAACGGCGGCCAGGTCCTGGCCATCAACAAGGTTCTCAAGGATGTACCCCCCTCGGCGGTGGTATCGGCCTTCTACGACTTCGTCCCACACCTCGACCACCGGGTGCGTATCTACCAGTGGCCCACACCGTTCCGCGCCACCTATTGGGGGCTCTATACCCAGGAAGGCCAGCGCCTGCCGTTCTCGAATCAGATCCAGTACCTGGTCATACCCTCTGTGCTCAGCGGCGTCGACCAGACCGTCTTCGAATCCATCGACTCCGATTTCCAGCTCGTGGGCCAGGGCGGCGGAGCGTCGGTGTACCGGAGGATCGCAGGGAGCTAGCTGTCGGTGTGGTGCGGGTCCACGAGCCGTTTGCGGACGGCATACATCACGGCTTCCATCCTCGAGTGCAAGTGCAGCTTCTCCAGGATGTTGCGGACGTGGTTCTTGACGGTGTTCTCCGAGATGAACAGCTGGTCGGCGACGTCCTTGTTGCTCATCCCACGCGCCACCAACTTGAGCACTTCCAGTTCGCGGGCGGTGAGGACGGGCGCCGGCAGCTCCTCCTTCTCGGCGGCCTGGCGGGCCAACGAGTTGAACTCGTTGAGAAGCTTCGACGCCATGGAGGGCGATATCAGGCTCTGCCCCTGCACCACGGCATGTATGGCGTTCGCGACCTCCTCCACAGAGATCTCCTTGAGGAGATACCCGTTGGCGCCGGCTTTGATCGCTTCGTAGAGGTCATCCTCCTCGTCGGAGACGGTGAGCATGAGGATTTTCGTGGACGGCAGAATCTCCCGTATGCGCCTCGCCGCCTCGATACCGTTGACCCTGGGCATGCGGACGTCCATCAGGACGGCATCCGGGGCCAACTCCTCCGCTTTGGCGATCGCCTCCTCGCCATCCTCGGCCTCGGCAACGACCTCGATGTCATCCTCCGTGCCCAGGACAACGAAAAGGCCTCGGCGGAACAAGGCCTGATCATCGGCAATCAGGACCCGCACGACCTCGTGATCGGACGAATCACTCACGAAGTACGAAAGTAGCGGAGATAGGGCCCTCAGCGGCTGACCTGGTCTTTGACCCCACACCCGCCTGAATGCCCCGGAACCCACTTGGTCCCACCGACATCCAGGGCTTACCTCTAAGCCGCACCATGATCAGCAGCGCTTGACTGCCTTACGTGGGTCGTTTTGCCTGCGACTGGCATCGACTTTCAACCACAGACCCGCTGAGGGCCCCCTCAGCCTAACGTGCACGGGCCTGGGGATGCCGCTCGACCGGGGCGACCGGGCGTCCCGCCGCCATCGGTTCGGGGACACCGACCCCCGACCCGAAGCCGGCGGCCCCTCAGGGCCCGGAGAGGGCTTGCTTGAGCTCGTCCAGCGCCGGGACCGGGCCCGGGTCCACGCCTGATTGTGCTGATAGCCAGAGCGACACGAAGTCGCCGATGAGGATGAGGTCGAACAGCTGGGCCAGGTCCCCGTCCCCTTCGGCCCGTATCTCGATCACGTCGGCGACCACTTCTCTCATCATTTCGGCGACCAGCTCGAAGCGGCGGCCGACCTGCGGATGTTCGGCGTCGTGGCGAAGGGCCACAACGGTGATCAACTGGCGGGTCACGTCGCCGTTCTGGCCCCACCCGCAGATCTCGTTGTGGGACAACTCGGGCTGGGCGCTCCACCAGGCCGGCGCCTTGGCGTTCTCGTTGATCTGGGTCTTCCACCTCTGCGCCGCGGCCGCACCGATCGTACCGCCGCCGTGGACCAAGGCCATGGTCCGTCCGATCTGGCCGGCCACGCGTGCGGCGCAGCTCGACTCACCGGCTGCGACTAGTTCGTCCCGGCGACGTTTTAGCTGGTTTACAGCCGCTTCGATCCAAGAGTGCCCGCCGCGATACAGGCCCATGTTCTCCAGCACCATTAGCGGTGGTATGGCCATGGCGCCGAGCGCGGCTCGCGGCTGGGGTATGCCGGCGGGCACGCCGATCAGCGGAGCGTCCCAGGCCATTGCGAGATCGGCGAGCTGACCGCCCCTGGTCACCACTATGAGGTGGGCCCCGGCGGCCTGGGCGTCGGATGCGGCTTGGATCGTCTCTTCGGTGTCCCCAGAAGCGGATATCGCAAACACGAGGCTCTCGGCGCCGACAAACGCCGGACACTCGTACGACTTGGCCAAAACGACCGGGACAGGAAGCAGTGGGGCGGCCACCGCCGACACGACTTCACCGGCCATGCCGCTGCCGCCCATGCCGATGATGACCACGTTTTCGACGGCCGCCGGATCGAGCGCAACCGACACATCCGAAGCGCGCCCGGCGGCGGCTTCCACCTGCTCCGGCAGCTCGGCCGCCAGAGCGAACATCCCAAGCGAGTCGAGGGTCACGACCGAGCTAAGGAGCGACCTAAGGCCAGGACCGGGCGCCCGCCGGTCAGGACTCGGCCGACCACGTCGGCTTGATTCCTTCCGCATCGGCCTTCGAAACGAGTCGGGCGTCTTCGACGTCGTCAACCGACTCCGCCTCGTCTATGAGCATTATCGGTATGTCATCGGTGATTCGGTACCGGAGCCGCAACCTCGGGTTGTACAGGGCGTCCTCGTTCGCGAAGTAGAGGAGCGGGCCTTTGTCCTTAGGACAGGCCAGGATTTCGAGAAGCTTCGGGTCAAGCACCATCGGAGACGCTCCTATTTTCGGGGCCGGAGATCAAAGACACCACCTCGGCCGTACGTGCTTCGCAGGTTGACCTGTCGGACGCTTCCAGGTTGAGGCGCAGCAGGGGCTCGGTGTTGGACGGCCGCAAATTAAACCACCAGTCGCCGAAGTCCACCGTCAGGCCATCCAAGCGGTCCTGCCGGGCGGTTGCGTAGTGGGCAGCTACGGCCTCGATCACACCTAGGGGATCGGAGACCTTCGTGTTGATCTCGCCCGAATCGGCGTACCGCTCAAAGGCCTTGCGGATCTCCGACAGCGGCTGGGTCGATCGTGAGAGGACTTCGAGGACGACCAGCGCCGCGATCGCACCCGAGTCGGCCCGGTAGTTCGCCCTGAAGTAGTAATGACCGGAATGCTCGCCACCAAACACGGCGTCGGTGTCGGCCATGACCGCCTTGATGTAGGAGTGGCCGACCCGGGTCCGCACGGGAACGCCGCCGCGCTCGCGAATTATCTCAGGCACCGCCTTGGAGCAAATGAGGTTGTGCAGGATAGTTGCGCCGGGGTGCTTCTCGAGCATGGCGGAGGCCACGAGCGCGGTCGTGGTCGAACCCGAGACCGGCACGCCCTCGTCATCCACCAGGAAGCATCTGTCGGCGTCGCCGTCGAAAGCCAGCCCGACGTCAGCCCCGGTTTCTCTGATCCGGCGTTGCAGGTCCACCAGGTTCTCGGCCTGGATCGGGTCGGCCGGGTGGTTCGGGAAGGTGCCGTCCAGGTCGCCGAACAGCACTTCCAGCAGGAACGGGAGCCCAGCGAACACGGCGGGCACGACCAGGCCACCCATTCCGTTGGCGGTGTCGGCCACCACCTTGAGAGGGCGAAGGGTGCTCAAGTCGACGAACGAGCGGACTTTGGCCGCGTAGTCCGCGAGCACGTCGGCGCGGCTGATCCGGCCGGGAGTGACTGCGGCCGCGGCCAAAGTGGGGAAGTTCCCCCCCGCCCGGACCGTCGCCTTGATCTCGCGCAGGCCGGAATCTGCTCCGACGGGGCTGGCGCCGGCCCGACACAGCTTGATCCCGTTGTAGTTCGCCGGATTGTGGGATGCGGTAAACATCGCACCGGGCGCATTCAAACTGCCGGAGGCGAAGTACATCTCGTCGGTGGAGCACAGTCCGAGGTCGATCACGTCCACCCCGGCCGACGCCGCACCTTCGGAGAAGGCGGCTACCAACTGGACGCCCGATGGCCTCATGTCCCGGGCGACGAGCAGCCTCGGCGATTCGCAGAAGCGGGCGAAGGCGGCGCCGACGGCGCCGGCCAGCTCGGGGCTCATTTGGTCAGGAACGGTCCCGCGGATGTCATAGGCCTTGAAGACCGAGTCGAGCGTCGCTGGGTCGACCAGGCTCATGTCCTCCCAAACCCTATCGGGCTGGGAAGCGGGACCCCCGACGCGAATGTGACGCACTCGGCGCGAGGGCGCCTCGGGGTAGGAGACGGGGCGAAGGCGCCACAGCAGGATCAGGGCCATGACGCCGAGGAGGGAGAGGATAAAACCGATCCAGTCGACGGGCGTGTAACCATAGGTCAGGGTGACGTGGTTGGCGGTGGGCACGACGACCATCAGGTTGGGCGTCACCCTGTAGATGGCCTTGGCCCCCCTCACCTGCCAGTTGGGGAAGTAAGAGGTCTTGACCAGCACGGGAACGCCGGTTCGGTCGACGTTGAAAGAAATGGACTCCGTGCCCTCCACGATGTTCGAGACCTGCACCGGGGGCAGCGGCGTCTGAGGCAGGTTCGTCTGGTTGGGCGTGACTCGCGCCCAGCTTTTCGGGCCGGATGCGGCTTCGTAGACGTTCCAGTTGCTCGGGTTGAGGTACCAGGCTTCGGACGCCTGCAGCCAGTCGTTGGTCGACACGCCCTTGAGGACCACTGGCTGGTCGAGAAGCGGGGCGACCTCTGCTGAATCTTCGACCTCGTAGATCTTCCACGTCCTCTGTTGGACGTTCGACGAGGACCCCGTGGTGTAGGTGACCGGGAACGGTCCGACGGTCCCGACCAGCTGGAGGCTGCTGTCGGCGTCGGCCGCGGCTTCGATGTCGGGGGTCTCAGCCATGAAGTACTTGACGCCGAGCATTTGTAGGTGCTGGATTCCCTCCGGTACATCCGGCCCGCTCGGGTAATTGAGGTTCCGAACCGGGTTCGATGGCTGATCGGACAACTCGGCTGCGTTGAGGAAGTGGTAAGGGGTGGTCGCCGACGACTCGTAGTACAGCCCCTCCTGGGAACCGATGCACCCGTTGGTCCAATAGGGCAACAGCATCAACGCGTCGGGCGTGCCCATGTCGTTGAGCTCGGGTTCGTACTCCCACATGGCCCGGCCGCAACCGTCGGCTGGATTCTGCCCGAGCTTTTTCATCTCGGCTATCAGGGCGAAGTATTCCTTCTCGCGGGGTTTCCCGGCCGATTGGTATCCGGAGAAATCCCAGTAGACCCAGTACGGTACGAACGACGAGTCCTCCGACGTGATTCCCAGCCACGAGTACTTACCCGATGCAGTCGTGTGTCCGAACGGCAGGTTGTGAAGCGGAAAGTTGACCCATATGAGCGCAGCAAGAAGGGTCGCGGCCATCGTGGGTATCGTCGCCCACGGAGGGTCGTCGTCCCCAGGTAGTGTGAGCTCGCCGACGACGAGTCCAAACTCCACGAACGCGATGCCGGCCAGCAGGTAAAGGCACAGGAACCAGAACGGCAACACACGCGCGTTCCAGAGTCGCGCTGGAGGCGCGTACCTGAAAACGGCGGCGGAACCCACGGCTGCGAGGGTGAGGAAGTTGCCCACCCGGTTGGCGCGAACGACCGAAAACAGCACGCCGAGACCGGCGAGAAAGAAAAGCCAGGTGTCGCCGGTCGGGAACAGTGATGAGACGTAGTTCGTGAGCTTCTGGTAGCCCATGTTCGTCGCGTATGGCAGGTCGAGGGCGAAGGGAAGGCTCCAGAATGCGGTCAGAGCCCCCCCGACCACCAGCACGGGAACACCCCATTTGAGGCGCTGCCAGTCACGGGTCCTCGCGAAGTTCATGGCCAAGAGGATGAAGGCGCCACCAATGGCGAAGAAGAACGGCAGGATGTGGCTGAGCCCGCAGAAAGCGAGGACTACCGCCGCCGATGCCCGGTGCTTGCCGTCCTCCAGACCCCGAGCGACGAGGCCGAGGAAGAGGATCGCCAGCGAAAGCGAGATCGAGAAGCAGAACTCGCCGGCCATCGTGGAAGCGATGTTGCCGCCGTAGATGGTGAACTCCCGGCAGAAAAGGTAGGGCAGGGTGGCGGCGGCCAGGCAGGCCGGCCCGGGGAACCGGATACGGGCCAGACGCCCGAACGCCCAGGCCGCGATTGGCAGGGTGAGCAGCCCGAGCACCACGATCAGCTTGAATGCGATGTTGTACGGGATCACGTACGAGAGCAGAGCGATGGCGACGATCGGGCCCGGGAAGTAGTACGTCAGCGCCGGGAAGCCGTCGTACCAGTCCGGAGTCCAACCCGTGATTTTCAAGTGGGGCAGGAGAGCCCGCTTTACGTACGCGGGCAGCCAGACGTGGGCCCCCAGGTCACCACCGTTGGGCGTCGTGTTCTTGAACAGCTGGGACGGCTGCATCTTCCAGAACACGAAGGCGACGCACCCGGCCACCACCAGCAGGGTGGCTATCGACTCCGGCTTGGAGACCTTGGTCCGGATCCGCACCCAGCGTGGGGCAAAAGAGTCCGGGGGCCACATGTCCTCCCCTTCGCTTGTTTCGTGCGGCTCCGTCACGGTCATGAAGCAACCATGTTGCCCGCTAGACACCCCCAACGGGGGTCAACTCAGGTAGTCGCGGCCAGGTCCAGGACCGAAGAAAGGGTCAGCGAGCCGTCCATCCCCTGCCACCAGCGCTGATCGCAGTAAGAACAGCTGTGCATGGTGATCGGCTCACCGCTTACGCGAATCTCGATCACGACCAAGTGGCGGGTACGGCAGGTCGGGCATCTCATCAATNNTGCACAAAATGACCGGGGCCTTGAGCAGCCGACTGCATTTGCCGAAAGTTCAGTGGATGTGCACCAGGGCGGCCACGGCTGCCGCATTGAAGGCCGCGTGGGCCCCGATGGAAGGACCCAAGCGGCCCGTGCGCCAGGCCAGGACGCCCAGGACCAAGCCGAATACGGCCAGGCCGCCGAACTGCAGCGCTTCGAAATGAGCCAGGCCGAAGAGAACGGCGCTGACGGGGATGGCTAAGGCCGGACGGGTCCGCTCCAGTAGCGATCCCAGCAGCAAGCCGCGGAAGAACAGTTCTTCAACGAGAGGAGCGCCCACCGCGAGGAACAGAAAGATGACGACGACCGACCCGGAGCTGTGGGCGGCCGCAGTCTCTCTCTGGGCCGGCTGGCCCAGCTGCTGGGTCAAGGACCTGTCCACGTGGCGGAACGGCAGGTAGATGAGCGGGATCACCCCGTACTGGCAGGCAAGTCCAACGGCGGCCCCGACGGGTAGATCCCACCATGACCCGACCTTGAAGCCGAAGTCGCGCGCCAGGCTGCCGCTGCCATGGACGCGGCTGGCGTAGATCGCGGCGCCGATCAGGCCCAGCCACAGACCACTGACATCGGCCGCGATGACCGCCACGGGTAGCGGGGCGCCCGATGAGCTGTGGTAGTTGGTCAACGCCTCGGCCACCCCCGCCGCGCCGGCCGAGAAAAGAAACCCGACCGCCAGACCTATGAGCGCCTCGGTGAGCCCCCAAGACGCGTTTTTCCCGTTTCGCAGCGGCTGGGCCTGGTTCGTCAGATTGCCGGCTGGAGCGGGGTCATGACACCAGGGTGGCGGGCGATTCGTACCGGGATGGCCTGGCGACCCGGCGGTCTACCTGCGTCCACCCCTGCGGTGCCCTCAGTCGCCCGGCGTGGCCCGAGCACAGGGCCCATTGATCCCCGCCGTCATCGGATGGGGCATCGTCGAGCCATACCCGCTGGCCGGAGTAGTCGTAGGTGAGCCACGCCGCAGTTTGCCCCTGGCAACCCGGCCGGGCACAGAGGTGACGGCGCTCCATAGCGAGCAGCGTAATCCGGACGCCCCGGCGTAGCATGGACCAATGAGTAAGCAACCGGGAGACATGCGACCTGGGGGCGGACCCGGGCTTCCTGGCGGCAAGTCCCCGGCCAACAGCAACTTGCGATGGGTGGCGATCGTGCTGATCACCATCGCCATCCTCGCCGTGGTGCTGTCGTCGATGAGGACGAGCAACACCCCACCCGCGCAGACCTACAGCCAGTTCGTGACCGCAATCGAGGGTCACGACGTTTCCCAGGCCACGGTCAACAAGGACACGGGGAAGATCACCTACACCAACAAGGACGGCAAGAAGTTCTCGGCCCAGGGCCCCGATATCAACGAAAACAGCCCGGCCCTACAGCTCTACACCAAGGACATCCCGTCGCTGAACCTGGTGACTACCAGCTCCAACATTTGGGCCAGCATCATCCCGTGGTTGATCTATGGGGCGCTGTTCGTCCTGCTGTTCGTCTGGCTGACTCGACGGGCCCAAGGCCAGATGAGCGGCATCATGTCGATCGGTCGGTCGAAAGCGAAGGTGTACACGACCGAACGTCCTCGCACGACCTTCACCGACGTGGCCGGTTACGAGGGGGTGAAGCTCGAGATCCGCGAAGTCGTCGACTTCCTCCGATCTGCCAATCGTTTCAAGGAGATCGGGGCCAAGATCCCCAAGGGAGTTCTGCTCGTCGGTCCCCCGGGAACTGGTAAGACGCTGCTGGCCCGGGCCGTCGCTGGTGAAGCCGGAGTGCCGTTCCTCTCGGTGACCGGGTCCGACTTCATGGAGATGTTCGTCGGCGTGGGCGCATCGAGGGTGCGCGACCTGTTCCAAACGGCGCGCAAGCAGGCCCCGGCCATCATTTTCATTGACGAAATCGACTCGATCGGACGTAAGCGCGGCGCCGGCCTCGGCGGCGGTCACGATGAGCGGGAGCAGACGCTCAACCAGATGCTCGCCGAGATGGACGGCTTCGAGACGACTGAGGGTGTGGTCATGATGGCCGCCACCAACCGGCCCGACATCCTCGACCCGGCCTTGCTGCGGCCCGGCCGCTTCGACCGTCAGATCGTCGTCCCGCTCCCCGACCTCGAGGAGCGGCTGCCCATCCTCGGGGTCCACTGCAAGGACAAGCGGATCGACCCGGACGTCGACCTCACGGTCGTGGCCCGCGGCACGCCTGGCATGAGCGGCGCCGACTTGGCCAACCTGGTCAACGAAGCCGCCCTCCACGCCGTCCGTCGCGGTGCTTCGGCCATCGCCATGCAGGATTTCGAAGCGGCGCGCGACCGTGTCCTGATGGGCCAGCGTCGTGAATCGACGGTCCTGTCCGACAAGGAAAAGGAAGCGACGGCGTATCACGAGGGGGGCCACGCCGTGCTCGCCTACGTACTTCCAGACGCCGACCCCGTGCACAAGGTGACGATCCTGCCGACTGGTATGGCTCTGGGTGTCACCCAGCAGCTGCCCATCGAGGAGCGTCACACCTACTGGCGCGAATACATCGAGGACGCCGTATGCGTGTTGATGGGAGGCCGCTGCGCCGAGATGCTCACCCTCGGCAGCCTGTCCACTGGTGCGTCCAACGATCTTCAGAGGGCCACGGAGCTGGCGCGCAAGATGGTCCGGGAGTTCGGAATGAGCGAGCGGATAGGACCGATGGCGTGGGGCCAGGAAGGCCAGGTCTTCCTCGGCGAGGACCTGATGCACGCCGCCCGTGACTACAGCGACGTGACGTCCCGGGTCATCGACGAGGAAGTGGAGCGAATCTTGCGGGAGCAGGAGTCTCGGGCCGGCCGGCTGCTGCAGGAGCATCGCCGCGGGCTGGCCGCGGTGGCGGCCGCGCTGCTGGAAAAAGAAACGATCGATGGGGCCGAGGTGAGTCGCTTGGTCGATGGGGCGTTCGGCCGGGCCGTGCACGAGAACGCCCCCATCGTCCCCAGGTTCGCGGAAGTCACTTCCGACGGCGATCCCGGCTAGAGCCCTCGGCGAGGGCTCTTAGATAGCCGGTATTAGCTGGTCAGCGGGACCCCGAAGCTCAAGCTCACACCGCCGGTCCCGTTCGAACCGTAAGAGTCCGCTTCCACGTAGATGGGACCGGTCGCATTCACCACGAGCGGGGCTCCGAACGCGCCCAGGTATTGGTTGAGATGCACAGCGACGCGCTGGCCGGCCCCGACGACGATCGGCGCCAGGCCGTTGATAGGAACTTGCTGGTCTTCGCTGAGAACCCGGAACTTCACTTGGACCGGTTCGGCTCCGGGGTTGTACAGGACTATGTAGCCGTCGTGGTCGGAGTCGTTTTGGGCGGCGGGCACCAGCCAGCCGTCGGCGGCGATGCGCCCACCCGGCAGCTCACCCAGACCCTGCCACGGCGAGGGGCCGCCGGCTGAGATCCAGCGCTCGGCGACGACGGGGACGCCGTTGAGGCTTTCGACCTCGGCCGAGTGGGCCACGCCGGACGGAATGCGAGCTTGTTGCTCCGAAATTACCGGCATGACCTGATAAGGGCCGACGGAAAGATCGAACGGCTCGGCGTCACCTTGGGCCAAACGGACCGACAGCCTGACGTCGGCGGTGGTCGGCCCCGGGTTGTAGATGACGTACCGCTCGTCGACACCGTCACCCGCGATCCCGTCCGGCCACGTCCACGTGGTTCCCGCCGACGGGGCGCCGAGGGTGACCGTCAAGCCCTTTTCGGGCCAGGCTGGGTCGGCGAGGGGGTCGTTGGCTGCCGGCGTGCCGAGCAGGACCGAGCCCGGGCTGGGCGCCAGGACCCAGTCGGTCTTCCACGCCACCACCCGTCCGGTCCGGGCCGTGACCGTTGTCGCTATGGCCTGACGTCGACGCAAGTGGCTGCTCAAGTCGACGCTGAGCATCCCCCTGGCGGGGACGACCAGCCCCTGGAAGTCCTCGGGGGCTTCGCGGCCCTGGTCGGTCGTGAAGGACAGATCGACGACACTGTCGGACGGGTACGGATTCAGCAGCGACAGCTCGACGCCGGCGTTGATGAGCGTGAACCCGGTGGCGAAGTACCAGGTGGAGGAGCCGGCGGTCGCACACGGGGACGAGGTCCGACCCAGGCTGCCGTCGACCTCCTGGGCCACCGCCACCGCGCCAGCGTCGATGTCGACGATGGAGCCGATCCACTTCGACCCGCCGCGGACGCTTTCATTCACCGTTTCCGAAGAGTCGGACGCGACGGTGATGGGAACCGTCACGTCGGCCCCCTGGTTGGGAACGAGGGTGACGTCACCGGACGCGGCGGTCGCGCCGCTGTTGGCGATCACGACCTTTCCAGGGGCGTCCACGGGGTCGGCCCCGGTGCCGTTATCAGTCGCCCCCGCGCAAAACCACGACGAGGACAGAGCTTGGGGCGGGGCCGCGACCGGGACGGGCTCGACCGAGGAGACCTGCGAGACCTGGCTGGCGCCGCCGATCCGGTCCAGGAGCCCCCCGACAACGAGCGTGGCGATGATGGCGAGAAGAATCGGAGCGCGGCGCGGCGCATGGCCGTTCCCCCGCTCACGCCAACTATGCATCGGCCCAGGCTTCGTCGCCGTCGAGGTCGTCGTCCGCATCGATAGTCCGGCCGGACCGCCGCCCCGGTCGCCCGCCACCCGGTGGGCTCATAGCGGTAAACCAGTCCGGATTGACGACCTCACGATCCGCCCCGGTGCGCCGCCTGCGGCGAAGATCGACCGCCAGCAGCGCCAGCCCGGCCACCCAGACGAGGATCCCCAAGAACCGGCCGACGCGTGCCCAAAACGATGGGTGGAAGGTCAGCTCGGCCGGCTCGAGGCCAGCGGCCCCGGGTGTTCCTCCAACGGAACTGGAAGGCACTTGAAAGCTCATGCCCCAACCAAACGCGGCGGTCGGGGCGACGCTCCTGCCACCGACATCCAAGCGCCATCCGCCAGATCGCGTGGACGCCACGTAAACCGAGGCACCGGCGGGCACCAATCCCCTCGACGAGGCTGGATTCGCGCCCGTCAACACGGGGGCCGCACCGGCCAGGTCCAATCGCTGGACCACGCGCTGATCGTTCGACACCTCGGCCGCGACTTTCGACGCGGCCGGGGCCAGAACCGACCTGACCGGGGCCCACGCTGCGTTCTGGTACACGGCGAAGTTGGGATCCCCGACGTCGAGCACTTGGAGGTCGGTTTGCAGCGCCAGTCCGGCCAGCAGCGCGGCCGGCACCGGTTCGGGGATCGCCCCCGACCCCGACGGCCCGTTGTGGTTGGGAATGACCAGGTAGCGGATGCCGGCCGGGGCCAGCAAGTGGCCGACCTTGGTCGTGAGCCGCTTTTCAACCAGCTTCAAGTCCGACGCCAGTTCGGGTGCTGCGCCGGCGTTCGAGCTGATCCAGAGGTCGGCCGGTCCGGGCGGCCCGTCGAACGAGGTTCCGTAGGCGACTCCCGGGTGCAGCTCCCGTCCGGCCAGCGGGAGGGCGTCTGGATAGCCGACCCACATGACCCGGTAGTCCCCGCTCTGGGAGTTGGGCAGGAAGGCCAGCACCGAGTCGGCGTCAGCGGAGGGCAGGTTCCACCGACCTNNTCCCGACGCCACCACGAAGGCCAATGACGCGACCGCCAGGGCGAACCCAGCGACGGCAGCCGCCAACTGGCGCCACCCGAAGCGGTAGCCCGGGAGGTCGAGTTCGAACGCGGCCGCTCCCAGCGCGGCTGATCCGGCCAGAGCAGCCGCGGCCGGGGCCAGGACCACCTCCGCGGGTAGAGCCGGAATCCACCCACGCGAACCGGCCCACGCAACCGCAAAGGACGCCAGGGCGACTACCCACAGCCTGGCGGCCCACGCCAGTCGCCAACCCCGCCCGATGAAAAGGGGCAGGGCTGCCACCACGAGCAGCGCCCACCCGGCCAGTCCGTTTCCGAACGAACCGGTATGGAACCGGAGCGCGTCCCCTAGGCCGAGCCGCCCTTGGGCACCGGCCGACGGTCCGAGAGAGGATGCTTCGCTTCCGAGGACCGACGCCGACCACGGAAGCAGCAGAACCATGGCCACGAAAGCGGCGGCGACGGAAACCGCCGCCATGCGCAAGCCCCTGTCGGGCCTGGCGGCCAGAGCCGATCCGGCCAAAAGGGCCAGGCCCATCACAACGACGACGTAGATGAACGCGGGAGCGACGGCCGCGACGAGAGCGACGAGAAGGCCGATGCCAACGACTCGGTTCCGGACTTGAGCGACGGTGGTCGCGGGATAGGGAACCTCTCCCGAAAGCCTTCCTATCGAGGACAGCACCCACGGGGCGGCGGCGTAGGCGAGAAGCCCGCCCCAGTGACCCCTCGACAGTGCGTTGTAGGGCAATGGCACCACCGCGTAGGCGACGAGAGAAGCCATCCGACCCCGGCGCGAACCCCACCAGCGCGCCGCTCGATAAGCGCCGAAGGGCCCGATCAGCAGGGGCCCGAGTACGACCACGTGCTGAAGGGTGCCCAAGGCTCCAAGGAGGAGGGTGCCGATTAGGGCGAGCAGAGCCAGGGCGGGCGAAGAGGGCGCCGCCACGCCCAGGCCGCTGGGCTGCCACCCCGACCACCAGGAGGTCCACAAGCTTTGCAGCCCTCCTGACGTGCGGGGAATCTGGCCGACTGCCGGCAGTGAGTGGCCGAGGAGGCTCCTCGTACCGAAAATCACGACGGTTGCCAGGGCCGCTACCACGACGGCGGTCGTGCGCCAGGTCGCCGCCGCTGCCGGCGCCGGCTCCGCGGGGGCCTGGCCGGGCGCCACGACGTAGTCGTCGTCGGGATCCTCGAAGCCGGTTCGCCCCAGCCGGCCGGGCGGGGCCTGGTGGGGCAGACCGAGGCGTACGTCGTCCAGGCGCGAGCGAACGAACGTCCGGAAGCGGGCGTTGCCCCGGACTTGCAGCCGGCGTATCTCGCCGTCCCCCGCCCGGCGTTGGCGCTGGACCCTGCGCCGGGCCCCCCAGAGCTTGACGGGGCGACGCCAACCGAGGGCGATGGCCTTGAGGGTGTCGAGGGCTTCATCCGGGCGCCCTTGCACCACCCGAGTGGCGGCTTCTCCGAAACCCCAGGCCAGGGCCAGAGGGGCGATCCACAGCAGATCGAACCAGCGGTAGCACGTCAACAGGGTCCGGATGCGGTGGGACTCGGTCAGTCCGGCCACCCGGCGGCGCGCCGTCTCTGATCCCCACCCTGGCCGCTCGCCGCGCCGGATGGCCTGGTAGTGCCGGACTCTCGCGGCAGGAACCACGGTAATCCTGGCTCCGGCAACCCGCGCCCGCCAGGAGAGATCCAAGTCCTCGCCGAACTGGTCGATCTCCTCCTCGAAGCCGCCGAGTGCGGCAAACAGGTCGGCCCGGATGAGCGTGGCCCCGCCCGGCGCGACCAGGACCTCGCGGACGACGTCGTGCTGTTCCTGATCGAGCTCCCCGGGCTCGATCAGATCCTGGACCACTCCGACCTTGTCGGCGGTGGCACCGACTGCAAGCAGCAGCGACGGATCGTCCCACTGCACGAACTTGGGCGTCGTGATGCCGGCGTTGGAACGAAAGGCTTCCGCCACCATGAGCCTGACCGCATCGGGCGCCAAGGCCACGTCGTCGTGGCAGACCAGGAAGTGGGATGCCCCTTCGACCACGCTGAGGACCTCGTTGGCGGCCCGCCCGAACCCGACCCGCTTTCCGAGCCGGCGGACGAAAGCTCCCGGGATCGCTTCAGTGACGGTGCCCGTGGGGTCACCGAGGCTGCCTGCGTCGATGACCAGCACCGACAGGTTCGGGTAGTCCTGTGCGGCCAAAGACGCCAGTGCCTGCTCGAACCAGGGGCCGGGATCGCAAGTGACTACGACGGCGACGACTGCGGGAGCCGGGGGTTGGGATTCAGGTGGCATCCGGGCCGCCAATCCTAGTTAAGAGCGACCCTCCCCGGCGGATCGGGGAGAGCCCGAAGACGTGACGGATGCCACACCTGGCCGGCCCAGATTCTGCTTCACAAGTGCTTGCAACTGTTATACACTTTAGATATCCCAGCAAGCGCGGGCGCCGATCACGGAACCGGCCGCCCCAGGAGGTCATGAAGTGCCGGACATCGCGTTTCCCGCCATCGACATCAACAAGGCGGCCACTGACATCAACAACGCCGTCAAGGAGACCGCCTACGTGGCCGTCGGCCTAGGCGTCCTCGGTTTCCAAAAGGCCCAGGTCCAACGGGTCGAGTTGACCAAGCAGCTCGAGGCCCAGTTCGGCAACCTGCCGACCACCATCAACTCCCGGGTCGAGGCCTACCTCGGCACGGCGCGCGAGCAGGCCGTGACGGCGAGGGGCCAGATAGCCGAGCAGTTGAGCGACCTCAGCAAGTCCCTCGAGGACGCGTTTTCGCCCGCACGGTCCCAACTGTCCAAGGCGATCCCGACGGAGCTCCCCAGCGTCCCCGACTTCGGCCACCAGTTGACCGCCACCGCGGAGNNAGCAGATCGATCGCCTCGAGCAGGCCCTGCCGGCCGGCGCTCGCGGCGTGGTGCACTCCGTCCGCAGCACCGCCACGGCCCAAGAGCAGGCCCTGCGCAGCGCGGTCGGCCTGGCCTGATACCTCGGCAGCCCGGCCCGGGCTCAGCCCCGGCAGGACGCCCGACGACACGTAGCCCCAGCTACTTCCGGACGGCTACATCTCCCCCTGGCTACGCGGCNNCTGCCAGTAGTCGAGGACGTCTCGGAGGGTCACGTCGAGTGGAATCTCGGGAGTCCAGCCGGTCGCGGCTTGGAGCCTCGCCGGATTCCCTCGCAGCTCCGGAACATCGCTCGCACGGACACGGGCCGGATCGACAACGATCGGAAGATCCAGCCCGGCTAGCGCGAGCAGCCGTTCGGCGACGTCACGGATCGCGACCGACTCGCCCCCGCATACGTTGTAGACAGCCCCCGGCGCTCCAGAGACGAGGAGCTGTCGGTAGGACCGAACCACGTCGCGAACATCGGTGAGATCGCGTCTGGCATCCAAGTTGCCCGTGTGCAGCGCGTCCGCTCCGCTTTCGACTGCGTCAGCCACTTGCTTGGCCAGGGCCGGTACGACGAAGTCGGTTCGCTGGCCGGGCCCCGTGTGATTGAACGGCCGCGCTCTGATCACTTCGAGGCCGTCGCCCAACCAGGCTCGGAGCCCGACCATTTCGGCCGCGGCCTTGCTGGCGGCATAGGGGCTGAGCGGCGCGAACGGTTGATCCTCGGACAGCGGAAGATCATCGGGGGCGACGCGGCCGTACACCTCGGCCGAGCTGATGAGGAGCACTCGCGGCCGCTCGTCGCACCCGACCGCCGCGTCCAGGACGTTGACGGCGCCGATGACGTTGACTTGATAGGTGGAAGCCTGATCACCCCACGACGTACCCACACTCGACTGAGCAGCCAGATGGCAGATGGCCTCGGGCGCGGCCGCGCGGACGACGTCGGTAACGGCGGCCAGGTCTGTCACGTCGACCTCGGTGTCGAGACCGGTGACCTCGTCGCCGTTCGACTCCAAGTGAGCCAGCAGCCAGGAGCCAACGAAGCCCTTGCTTCCGGTCACGAGAACCCGCACGACCCACGACGCTAGCGTGAGCGGCCGTCACCAGACCCCATCGGCACGTACTTCGAGAGAGCGCGATCGGGGGCGCGTATAGCCGGGAGCGACGAGATCAACTTGTAGCATCAGCGGCCATGCCCCGCCCCAGGCTCGGTACCGGAAGTTCGACGCGCCCTCGATTTCTGGCCAGCCGCAAAGCGGACGCGCTCGTATTCGGCGGCGCCGTCGCCGCCTTCGTCGCGTCATATCTCGCTTACTTCCCGAAGATGTACCAGACGGACGACGACGCGTCCTATCTGGCCCAGGCCTACGCCCTCCGCCACGGGCACATGACCCTGGACTCGCTGAATCAAAGCGTGGTGCAGTCCTTCGTCGTCGACCACCACCTCGTTTCCCAATACCCTCCCGGCATGCCGGCCTTGCTGGCCGCGGCGAGCCTGTTCGGCTGGACAGCGGCCATCGGCGTCAACCTCGTCGTGGTGCTGGCCACGACCGCCCTCGTCGCATATCTGCTGCGACACCAGCAACTGCCGACGGTATTCGCCGTCCTCTACCTCCTGTACCCCACGACCGTGCTTTTCAGTAGAACCGTTATGTCCGACCTTCTTTCCGGACTGCTCGTGGCAGCAGCCTTCGTCGCCGTGATCAAGAAGAAACCCGTGGCCGTCGGTTTGATCCTCGGCGCCGCGGTGCTCGTACGCAGCGCCAACGCGCTCGCGTGCGTCACCATTCCTGCCGGCGTGATATTCGACATGTGGCGGCAGGAAGATTCCGGTAGGCGGATGGATGCGGCTCTACGCTGGCTGGGCGGGTTCGCGGCTGGCGTGGCTCCGGGCGCCGTGCTGGCGGCCGTCGCCTATTACGTCGTCGGTGGCGGCGAGTATTTCAAGTACGCAGGCACGTTCGCGCTCCGGTACGTACCGCATCACCTTCCCCTGCTCGCGGGCGTGTTGATGCTGATGTACCCCCTCATGCTGTTGGCGCCGCTCGTGGCCCGCAGCCCCGTGAGGACACCGGTCGTTCTCACCTGCTACGGCTTCCTGCTCCTGTACTCAGCTTGGTTCTACGAGAGCAAGGGATCCACGTCCGCGCAGACCGTCGTCCTGTCCCAACGGTTCCTGCTGGTCGTCCTACCTCTGTTCGTGGTCGCCTACGCGGGAGCACTCCGGGCGCTCGCCGAGCGTCTCCGCCTACAGCGAGTGCGACCTCTGTGGCGCGAAGGGGTGGCGGCGCTCGCGGCGGTCCTCCTGGTGATCGGATCGGTGATCGTCCAGCGCAGCGATCAAGCCCACACCGTCTCCTTGGCCGACACCCGATCGGCCTTGCTGAGCTTCGTCAGCCCCCATGACTTGCTGGTCTGCGACAAGGAGGTAGCCAAGCTATTCCTTCCGCAATGGGGCAGCCGAGACATCTACATCATCGACACCCAGCCGGCCAGCGAAGTGCGTCGGTACATCGGATCATGGATCGCCACGAAAGCGGGTTCGGACGGCCGGGTCGTCGTGGCCGACTGGGCGAATGGCGGACTCGGCAGCAGCACCGGAGGCGAGCGCAGCGCGACGTCGCTCGTCGCGTCACTGTTCCCGACGGTTGCCCTGAAGGAAACCCTTCGAGGCCTCCCAAGTGGGGTCCAGCTTCTTCTGGTTTCCGCCTCGAGGAAGCCCTGATCCCAAACCCCTCCGGTCCGTCGGCTGGGCGGCCACAGGGGCCCGCTGAGGGGTCTCGATCGGCCGCCGGCGGTCCCCGACCCGGATGCTCGGGTCGCCTACCATGACACCCCTGATGCTCGCTGACGATCTGGCGGTTAGGGCTCGACAGCTGTGAAGCATCTCAACCGGCGCGACACAGCCCGGCGACGCCGGCTTCGGTGGGCCGCGCCGGTCGTGGTCGTCCTCGTAGCGACGGGCACCGCAGCGGCGGTGCTCGCATCGTGCGATGGCCACGGTCACCCCAAGGCGACCCCGCCACCCACCACGGTGACCACCCCGGCGCCCACCACCAGCTTGCCGCCGACCACGGTGGCGCCGGCTGTATCGCCACTCACGGGCCTGCCCCAGCCCAACGCGGCGCAGCTGCACCGGCCGGCTGTGGTGGTCAAGATCGACAACGTCGATCAGGCCCGGCCGCAGACCGGCATCAACCAGGCCGACGTCGTCTACGAGGAGATGGTCGAAGGCGGGCTGACCCGGCTGGCGGCCGTGTTCCAGTCTGACTACCCCGACCCGGTGGGCCCGGTCCGTTCGGGTCGGCTCACCGACAGCGCCATCGCAGACGACCTGCATCACCCGGTGCTCGCCTTCTCCGGGACCAACAACATCTTCCTGCCGATCCTGCGGTCCCAGCCCGTCACCGAGGTCGACGACGACAACTTCGCCAGCCTGTTCTTCCGCACCGACCTGGCCCCCGCGCCTCACAATCTGTATTCAGACGTGACCAAGCTGGCTGCGGCCGACACCTCCCAGGCTCCTCCGCCCCCACTGTTCTCGTTCCGTCCCAGCGGCACGCCCTTCACTGGCGCCGGGGTGAGCCCTGCGGCCGCTATAAGCATCAGCTTCCCTGCCGCTTCGGTCCTGTGGACTTACGCAGCGGCTACCGACGAGTGGTTGCGGGACCAAAACGGGACCCCGGACGTGGACCGTTCCCACGTGCAGGTGTCCGCGGCCAACGTGGTCATCCAGTTCGTCAACTACATAGATTCGGGCACCGCGACCGGGGAAGGCCTGCCGCCAGCTCCGATTCCTGAGGGCAGGCTGATTGGTTCGGGTCAGGTGTGGGTGCTCAGCGCCGGCCGCATAGTGAAGGGGACCTGGTCGCGATCGAGTCCGACGTCGACCACCCGGTTCGTCGACAGTGCCGGAGCTCCCATACTGTTGGCGCGGGGACGAACCTGGGTGGAACTGGTTCCGACCGGCCGGGCGCCGTCGGTGCAACCCTAAAAAGCGGAGGGCGGGCGTCGCAGCGCGACCGGCTTCACCAAACGGGTCGGTCGTTGGTCAGCTGCCACCCCCAAGGCCCGAGCACCAAGCGCGGCGAGAAGAACGGGTCTACCACCACGTCCTCGTTGAGCCCCCATCGAGTGCGGAGAAGCCGCTCGTCCTCGAGGGGGTGCAAGGCGCCTCTGCTCGCGCTCTCGGCGTGCACGACCGTCACGTGCGGGGTGTACAGGACGCGGTATCCCTGCTGTCGCACCCGCAAGCAGTAGTCGACGTCGTTGTAGGCGACCGGTAACGACTCGTCCAGACCGCCGACCTTCTCCCACGCAGCCTTTCGCGTCAGACAGCACGCCCCGGTGACTGCAGTCACGTCCCGAGTCGACTTGAGGAGCCCTTGGATGCGGACGCCAGGGTGATCGAACGCCAGATTGGCCGCCGGGACCCGCCGGCCCATGACTATGCCTTCGTGTTGGACCCTGCCGCTGGGAAGGATCAGGCGGCAACCGACGACGCCGACGTCGGGCTGCACACATAGCTCGAGCATTCGGCGCAGCCAGTCCTCTTGCTGAATATGGGTGTCGTTGTTGAGCGTGAGGATGAATTCGGAATCGGTTTCGGCTATGGCGTTGTTCACGATGACCGAGTAGTTGAACGGCCCGGGAGCGGGAATCACGCGCAAGCCGGAGGCGCGCATATAGGCGAGGGTCGCGGGATCCCTCGTGTCATTGTCGACGATCGATATCGAGTAATTCTCGTACTTGGTGCGCTTGCGTATCGAGTCGATGCACAGCTTGAGCAGGTCGATCCGATCTCTCGTCGGGATGAGTATCTCGACGTGCGGCGCCGGATGAGGTAGCTCGTACCGAACGCGCGCCTGACCGGGAAGGTCCCCTCGCTCGACCTGAGCTTTCACCCCTCGCCGTTGTAGCGCGTCCCGCACGGCGTTGACGCTGGCCTCGAAAGCCCAGGGCTTGGACTTGGGGTTCATCGACGTCGACCCGTGGGACTGCCGCCAGGTGTAGAGAACCTCGGGGATGTGGTGGATGGCCGCGGTTCGCTCGGAGACGCGCAGCACCAGATCGTGGTCCTGGCCCCCGTCGCGCTCGGGACGCATCCCGCCGACTTCCTCCACGATGGCCCGACGGGCAATGACGAAGTGGGTGATGTAATTCATGGAGAGCAGAAGCTCCGGAGACCATCCCGGCTTCAACACCGGCTCCACCCGCTTGCCGCGCGGCGTGAGTAGGTCCTCGTCGCAATAGAACATGTCTATGGTCGGATCGGCCTGCAACTCCCTTACGGCCAGGTAGAGGGTGTGCGGAGCTATGAAGTCGTCGTTGTCGAGGAAGGCGACGTACTCCCCGCTCGCCAGCTCGAGCGCGCTGTTGGTAGCCCTGGAGATGCCGCCGTTGCGGTCCCGCACCACCAATCGGATCCGGGAGTCCTGCTGTGCTTTGGCTTCCAGGACTTCGGACACGCCGCCTCGTGTCGACGCGTCGTCGCCGATGCAAAGCTCCCAGTTGTCGTAGCTCTGGTTCTGCACGGATGAGATGGCTTCGTCCAACCACTGTGGGTCGGGGTCGTGCACCGGCATGCACACACTTATCAGCGGCCGGTTGGCCCAGCCTGCACTGGTGGCGCGCTGCGAGTCGAGGTCTTCCTGGGAGGGCTCGCGGTCGTGAAGCCACCGTGCATATCCCGGCGAGACCCGCCATCCCGACCCGGCCCGTGTGCCGGTCGGGTCGCTCGGCAGGCGCATCAGACGATTGCGCGTCGAGCGAACCACGATCCCGATCAGGCGCCTCCGCTTGGTCCCAGTGGGGAGCACGAAGTGGACCACGACGGCTAGACCCCGTCGCATCCTCGCCGCCTTGGTCAGCCCGCTGTCGAACACCTGCTCAGACACCTTCCGTTGCAACCGGCACGAAACCGCGGCGGGACAAAGCTCGACGAAGCAGACGACAATAGCCGCGCCGTCAGGAAGGGCTGGCCGCCTCTAAGGTGACACGATGATCGTCGCTCTGGCCGGCGGAGTCGGAGCCGCCCGCATGCTGCGCGGCATCGTCGCCATCGCGAACCCCTCCGAGGTCACGGCCGTCGTGAACACCGGCGACGACACCGTGATGCACGGTCTGCACATCAGCCCGGACCTCGACACCGTCACCTACACGCTGGCCGGGAAGATCAACCCGGAGACGGGCTGGGGTCTCGTAGACGAGACCTGGTCTGCCATGGCCGAGCTGAGGGCCTACAGCCAAGGTCGCATGGGCTGGTTCAACCTCGGCGACCGCGACCTGGGCACGCACCTCTACCGCACTTCCCGCCTCACCGAAGGGGCCACGCTGACAGAAGTGACCGCCGAGATCGCGGCCAGGTGGGGTCTAGGAGTGCGACTGCTCCCGATGTCGGACGACCGCGTCGAAACCCGGGTTGTAGTGATGGAAGCGGGTGGCGCGCAGGAGATCGGCTTCCAGGACTACTTCGTCGGCCGACACCACGACGTGGCGGTGACGGAAGTCCGCCTGGCCGGGATCGAATCCGCATCCGCCGGCCCCGATGTCCTGGACTGCATCGACCAGGCCGATCGGATTGTCATATGCCCATCCAACCCGATCGTATCGATCGGACCCGTTCTCGCCACCGGCGGGATCGGAGCCGCGGTTGCCAACCGCCGGGACTTCACGGTGGCGGTCTCTCCGATCATCGCCGGCAAGGCCCTCAAGGGGCCCGCTGACCGCATGCTCGCCGCGTTGGGCCACGAAGCGTCCGTCGTGGGCGTGGCCCGGATGTGGGCGCCCTTCGCGTCTGCTTTGGTGATCGACGAGCTCGACGCCGGTCGGGCTGGCGAAGTCGAAGCCGCTGGGATCAGGCCCATCGTGGCACCGACAGTGATGAGCGGACCGGACGAAGCGGCGGCCCTCGCCCGGGTGGTCCTAAGGGCTCGCCACGAAACAGCTTGACGCGATTCTTCGCCATAAGGGATGGTCATGCATAAGAACATGTTCCGAGTTGTTTCGCGGCGAGCCCTAGGCGCGGGATGCCCGTGACGATCGCTCTCATTCCCGTGACGGGCATGCCGGAGATATCGCCCGGATCCGACCTGGCCGGCTTGATTGCCGAACACGCCGACCTCGTCGACGGCGACGTCATCGTCGTGACTCAGAAGGTCGTCTCCAAAGCGGAGGGTCGACTCGTGCCTTTGGACCCCACAGACGCCCTCGCCCGCGACGCCTTGATCGAAAAGGAGTCCGTCAGGATCCTGCGCCGCCGCGGTGACCTGATGATGACTGAGACCACCCACGGCTTTGTTTGCGCCAATGCCGGGGTCGACCTGTCAAATGTGGAGTACGGCCGGGCCGCCTTGCTACCTGTGGACGCCGACCGCTCGGCGCGCCGGATCCGCGATGGCCTGAAAGGGCGGGCCGGAGTCAGTGTCGGCGTCATCGTGTCGGACACTTTCGGTCGCACGTGGAGGCGGGGCCTGACCGACGTCGCCATCGGCACCGCGGGGGTCGCCGCCGTCGTCGACTTGCGGGGCACGACCGACGCCTTGGGCCGAGAGCTGGCCGTCACCGAGGTCTGCGTCGCCGACGAGCTTGCCGGCGCGGCCGAGCTGGTCATGGGCAAGTCGTCCGGTATCCCGGTCGCAGTCATACGAGGAGTCGACCCGGCCTGGCTGCGCGAGTCGTCGGTCCGGGAGGAGATCGTGCGGCCTTACCAGGAGGACCTTTTTAGATAGAGCTAAGACTTGCCGGTCCGGAACCACTCGATGGTCGCCGCGGTCCCGTCTTCGAGCGAGGTCCACGGTTTCCACCCCAGGTGGATGCCGGCCCGGTTGGGGTCCAGCGAGCTTCGGTCCAGCTCGCCGGGCCGGGCCGGGGCGGCCACGGCAGGGCGGTCGACGCCGATTTGGGCCGCCATGGTGCGATACAGGTGGCTGACGCTCGTTTCCGCGCCCGTCCCGATGTTGAGCACCAGTCCGCCGCCCCGCTCGGACGCCCGGGCAAAAGCGTCCACCACGTCGTCGACGTACACGAAATCCCGGGTCTGGCTCCCGTCTCCGAACACCGTGCACGGCTCTCCGGCCAGCAACCGTCCGGCAAATATCGCCACCACGCCCGCCTCCCCGTGAGGATCCTGGCGGGGGCCGTACACGTTGGAGAGGGCCAGAGCGGTGAACTCCAGGTTGTGGAGCTCACGGTAGGCGAAGAGGTAGTCACCGACCACCTTCTTGGCCACTCCATACGGCGAAACCGGCCGTTGGGGATGCGACTCCTTCACCGGCAGGTCCGCTGCGTCGGGAGCGCCGTAAATGGTCCCCCCGCTCGAGGCGAAGACCACTTTCGGTGCTCCGCAAGCCCGGGCTCCTTCCAGCACGCGCAGCGAACCCATCACGTTGATGTCGGCGTCCAATAGCGGATCTGAGACCGAGACCCTCACGTCGGCTTGGGCAGCCAGGTGATACACCACATCGGGCCGGCACCGGGCCATCACCTCGGCCAGGTCCGGGGACCTGACGTCGATCTGGTGGAAGGTCATTCGGCCGACCGTGCTGCGCCGGGCGTCGGCCAGGTTGGCCAAGGAGCCGGTGGTCAAGTTGTCGACCACGTCGACCTGGTGACCCTCGGCCAGAAGTCGGTCCACGAGCGTCGATCCGATGAAGCCGGCTCCGCCGGTCACGAACGCTTTCACGGGGTGGACGGGAGCCGCTGTCCCGCCAGTCGCGCCCCCGGCTCGACCGCGAATCCTTCACCGATCACAGACAACGACGCCACGACAGATCGAGCGCCGATGGTCGCGCCGGGCCCGACGATCGAGCTGCACACCTCCGCCCCCTCGCCAACGGACGCGCAGTTGAGCAATACCGAGTTCTCCACCCACGAACCGGGTCCGAAACTCACTTTCGAGCCGACCACGCTCTCCTTGACCACGGCTCCGTCACCGAGCCGGCACGACCCGTCGGGATCGGCCACGTAGCCGAGGTTGGCTTCGAGATAGGCCGCCGGGGTACCGGCGTCGAGCCAGTTCGCTTCGGAGGCCAGCGCATATAGACAGCCTTCGGCAACTAGCGCGGGAAAGGTCTCGCGCTCTATCGACACCCGCTTGCCCCCGGGAATGCGTCCCAGGACAGAGGGTTCGACCACGTAAGTTCCGGCATTGATCAGGTTGCTCGGCGCTTCGTCCGCCGAGGGCTTTTCGACGAAAGCCACGACCCTTCCCGATTCGTCGGTCGACACCACACCAAACGCCGACGGATCGTCGACCGGCGTCAGCGCGATGGTCATCCCGGCGGCGCGGTCGCGATGGAAATCAACCAGCTCGGAGACGTCGAGATCTGTGATCACGTCACCGTTGACCACGACGAACGTCTCGTCGAGCCCGGCGTCGAGCGCCGCGAACCTGACGGCGCCGGCCGTATCGAGAGGCTCGGCCTCGACTGCGTAGCTCAGAGTTACCCCCGCGCACCGGCCGTCTGGATAGGCCTCGATGAAGGCGTCGGGCCGGTAACCCAAGGACAGGACCGCCTCGTCGATACCATGGCGCGCCAGGTTCTCCAGGACCCGCTCGATCATGGGCCGACGCCCTATCGGAAGCATCTGCTTCGGGATGGTCAGGGTCAAAGGACGCAGCCGGGTACCCTCGCCACCGACGAGCACCACCGCTTTCATCCCTTCACCGTTGTCGATGACTTCGGGGCGACGGTAGTGGTCGGTGACGTGGTCGCGGGGACGGTCGTGGTCGCCGGCTTGGTCGCCGGGACGGTCGTGGTCGTGGTAGAGGAGGACTGGCCCAGAAGGGCGAGAGCCTTGGCGACCGACGCCGGGGGCTGCGGGATCTTGCTGGCGTCGTCGGCCGGCACGAATGCGATCGTGACGAACTCCTGGTCGCCGAGCGGGACGTCGGTGGGATTCAGCTTGGGTAGCTGGGCCGGCTTTCCGTTTTTCGGCTTGGTGTCCCCGTTGTACAACTGGCCCGGGGCGCCGGGGTAGGCAAAATGCATCACGTACACGTGTCCCGGCTTGCCTTCGCAGGAGTCACCGTCCAAGTACAACTTTCCGCCGGGGACCTGCAGCTCCGCCGCGTTGAGCTTCATGCCCACCGCAGAGGCGAACTTGCCCAAGGTGGCGTTCTTGCCCGCCGAGTCCTTTACCGTCGGTGCGATGTAGATGATCCCGTCACCGGGCTTGGTCGTGTGGATGCCTTCGGGGCTGTTGGCGGACGAGATCGGCGGTAGGAACTTCCCGCACTCGTACACGGCGTAGCCCTCGTACCACTTGGTCCCGACGGTAGGCGGTATGCCCGTTCCTGCCTTGCGGATCTCAGCCAGTCTGTGGTCACGACTGGTCACGGTTCCCACCAGGCCCAATACGACTATAACGGCGATAATGGCGAAATACCCCCACGGAGTGTTCCTCCGGTGGGAGCGACCGCCGCCGATTCCAGCAGCACGAGCGACCTTTTTATTCGAAGAAGCCTTGCCCATAGCGTCGCTCAGGGTAGCGGGCCCGACGAACCATCACCGGTCGTGCTTGAAAACGGCGGTGAGCCGCGACCGTCGCGAACCGCCCGATGAGGCCGAAAGCCACGATCGGCAGCGCGGCGCGCCTCACCCCGGTCGTGGTTCTAAGAGCGAACCGCCACATGGAGACGTGGTGGGCCGCCAGCATCCGGTACGGGTGCATATCGGCGGAAACCCCTTGCACGTGCAGCACTCGTGCGGCTGGTTCGTATCTGACCCCCCAGCCGGCCCGGCGCAGTCGCCAGCACAGGTCGACGTCCTCCATGTACATGAAGTACGCCGGATCGAACCCGCCCACGTCGTCCCACGCCTCCCGCCGGATCAGAAAGCACGCTCCCGAAACCCAATCGACGTTGGCCGCGTCCTCGTGGTCCCAATCCAGGAGGCGGTACCGACGGCTGAAGCGATTGCGGGGGGCGACGAGCCCCAACAGTCCGTGACCCATGGCATCCAGCAGGTCCGGGAAGCTCCTGGCCGACGGGTACAGCGAGCCGTCCGGGTTGGTGATCCGGGGGCCGACCGCTCCGAGCGACGGGTCGGCGTCGAGGACCTTGCGCAAGGATTCGATGGCTCCGGCTCCGACCACCAGGTCCGGATTGCAGATCAACAGGTAGCCAGCCAGCGCCGCTGCGTCGGACCCAGCCCCAAGATTGGCGGCCCGCCCGTAGCCCAGGTTGGATCCCGTCTCTATCCAGTGGGCGCCGGCGCCGCGGACCAGGGCGCCCGAAGCGTCCGCCGATCCGTTGTCGACAACGACGACGTCGTCGACGCCTCCGTCGGCCAGGGAGTTGAGACACGCCGCCAGGTGGCTTTCGGCGTTGTAGCTGACGACCACTGCGGCCACGGACCCGAGGCCACCCGGCCCAGGGTTCACCCCCCGATCCGGTCCTTGAACCACTCGATCGTTCGGGCCAGACCCTCCCTCAGGGGCGTGGCCGGCTGCCAACCGAGCTCCCGCTTGGCAACGGTGAGGTCCGGGCGGCGCTGCGAGGGGTCATCGGCGGGCCTGTCTACGAAAATGATCCCCGACGTCGATCCGCACAGATCCAGCACCAGCTGGGCCACGTCGAGCACCGTCCGCTCGTCGTCGTTGCCGATGTTGACCGGTCCGGTGCACGACGAGTCGAGAAGGGCGAGCAGACCCGTCACCTCGTCGTCCACGTAGCAGAAGCTTCTGGTCTGAGATCCGTCGCCGTGCACCGTGATCGGCTCGCCACGCAGAGCCTGGTTGACGAAATTCGACACCATCCGACCGTCGTTGGCGCGCATGCGAGGGCCGTATGTGTTGAAAATGCGGGCGATGCGGGCCTCGAGGCCGTACTTGCGGTGGTGCGCCATGGTGAGCGCCTCGCCAAACCGCTTGGCCTCGTCGTAAACGCTTCGTGGTCCGACCGGGTTGACGTTGCCCCAATAGCTCTCAGGCTGCGGATGGACGAGCGGCTCCCCGTACACCTCGCTCGTGGACGCTTGCAGAAATCTCGCTCCATCGCGCTCGGCCAGGGCCAGCAGGTTCGCCACCCCACGACTACCGACATCGAGTATCTCCAGGGCCAAAGGCCCGAAGTCGGCCGGCGAAGCGGGACAGGCGAGATTGACGACCGCGCCGAAGCTTCCCTCAACGGGCACCCCGACTGAGACATCCGCCTCGACGAAAGATATTCCCTTACGGTCCAACAGATACGTGACGTTGTCCGCCGAGCCGGTGACCAGGTTGTCGACGCACGTGACTTCGTCGCCGCGATCGAGTAGTCGGGCGCACATGGTCGCCCCAATGAACCCCGCTCCCCCCGCGACCAGCACGCGCATCAGGAACGACCCATGCCGACGTAACTCAAACCGACCGCCCGGGCCGCGGCCGGCTCCAGCATGTTGCGGGTGTCGACGATGGCAGACCCGGCCATCACCGAAGCGACCTTTGACAGGTCGAGGTCGCGGAACTCAGGCCACTCGGTCAATACGACCAGAGCGACGGTCCCTTCGCACGCGTCGTAAGGATCGTCACACATGATAAGACGCAGTCCGGACAGGTGCCCATCAGACGGGTCCGGACGCGTCGGGTCGTAAGCCTTGACGGTCGCCCCTCTCTCGCAAACCTGGCGCAGTATGGCCAGGGCCGGCGAGTCGCGGAGATCATCCGTGGCAGCCTTGAACGTGAGGCCCCACGCCGCCACAGTCACGCCGTCGAGCCTGCCGCCAGCAGCCGCCTGGACCTGATCGGCCACCCTCGTGAACTGAGCCTCGTTGGACGCCACCACCTCCCGGAGGAGTGCGAAGTCGTAGCCGTGGTCTTCCGCAATTCGTATGAGGGCGCTGGTGTCCTTGGGAAAGCACGAGCCGCCCCACCCAGGCCCGGGAGCCAGGTGGTCGCCACCGATGCGGCGGTCATAGCTCATGCCTCGGATTACGTCCACGGCGTCGGCGCCCACCGCTGCGCACAAGTTCGCTATTGCATTTACGAACGAGACTTTGGCGGCCAGGAACGCATTGCACGCGTACTTGATGGTCTCCGCAGACGCCGGATCGGTGATGATCACCGGCGCTCCAAGCGGTTCGTACAGCGCCGCCAGCTTTCCGGCTGCCGTCAGGTCGTCGCTTCCGATGACGACCCGATCAGGGTGCAACCAGTCCTGCAGGGCGGTGCCCTCTCTGAGAAACTCCGGGTTGGAGACGACGGCCGTGTCGGGGCGCCCCAAAGCCTCAACGACCGCGCCGGCCGATCCGACCGGAACCGTCGACTTGGTCACGACTACCGCCCCCGACTTCAAATGGGGCGCGATCTGAGCGGAGGCCTGCTCCACGAAACGGAGATCGGCAGATCCGTCGGCGCCTTGCGGGGTCGGCACGCAGAGAAACACGAAGTCTGCGCCCGCCGCCGCATCAACCACATCGGTCGTAAACGACAGGCGCCCGCTCGAGAGCCCTTCTCCCATGAGAGCTGTGAGCCCCTCCTCCAGGATCGGCGACTCCCCTTTCCGCATCCGCTGGACCTTGGCCGAGTCGATGTCGACGGCCTGCACCCGGTTGCCCAAATGAGCAAGGCAGACGGCGGTCGTCAAGCCGACGTAGCCGACGCCGATGACTGCGACCTGGACCGGATCCGGCTTTGGTGGCTGCGTCATATCGCCTGGNNCTGGTCCTCAGGTCCACTGATCGGTCTCAAGCGATCAGCGCCTTGACGGTGCGCTCGAGGGGCTCGTGAAAGTCGGCCAGAAGCGGCACCCCGCCCAGGCGGAGTGCGGCGTTGTCCAGGACCGAGTTCGCGGGGCGGGGGGCGGGGCGGGGAGGGTCGAGGTCGGACGTGCTTATCGGCTCGACCATAGAGCGGTCGTGGCCGGCCGCGCCAACCACGTCACGGGCGAAGTCAAACCAGGTCGTGGCGCCCTGGTTGGTGATGTGAAATAGACCGGGCCGCCGCGACAACCCGAGTTGGAGCAGCATCCCGGCCAGGTCGCTGGTAAAGGTCGGGCACCCACGCTGATCATCGACAAAACGAAGCGGGCCTCCCCCACCAGCGAGCCGCAGAACCGTCTTGACCATGTTGGAACCATGCTGACCGCAAACCCACGAAGTCCGCGCGATGGTCGCGTCCGGCAGGGCGTACCTAACTTCGTCCTCACCAGCCAGCTTCGACTTGCCGTAAGCAGACAAAGGGTTGGTCCGATCCCACTCCGCGTACGGAACCGACGAAAACCCGTCGAAGACGTAGTCGGTGGAGACGGCGACCAAGTGGGCCCCCACGGCTCGGGCCCCCTCGGCCACGTACCTGCAACCGAGCGCGTTAGCCCGCCAGGCCCGGTCGAGATCGGACTCGCACGCGTCGACCGCCGTCCAGGCGGCGGCATGAACTATTAGGTGCGGCCTGAGCCCGGTTACAACAGCCAGCACAGCGTCTCGGTCCCCGACATCGAGCTGGGCGTGAGTTGCGCCCAGTACTTCGTGGTGTTCGTCGCGGGCGGCCAGTTGAGCGACATCGGTGCCCAGCTGTCCGCCGGCACCCGTTATGAGGATCCTCACGAAGCGGCCGCTCCTTTGAGCGGCTCCCACCACCAGCGGTTGTCGCGATACCAGCCGTACGTCTCCTCGAGGGCGTCGGGCAGCTTGCGGGACGGGGCCCAGCCGAGGGCCCGAACCTTCGACGCGTCGACCGAGTACCGGCGGTCGTGTCCCAAGCGGTCCTCGACGTAGTTGATGCTCTCCTCGCCCGCGCCCGCGAGCGCCAGCAGCCTCTCGGTCAGCTCCCGATTCGTCAGTTCGTTGCCGGCACCGATGTTGTACACCTCACCCGCCTGCCCGGACCGCAGCACCGCGTCGATCCCCGTGCAGTTGTCCTCTACGTACAACCAGTCCCGCTTGTTGAGACCGTCGCCGTACAACGGAACCTTTCCTCCGTCGAGAAGGTTCGTGGCGAAGAGTGGGATGACCTTCTCGGGGTACTGCCACGGCCCGAAGTTGTTGGAAGAGCGGGTGATCATGACCGGAAGCCCGTACGTGGAGTGATAGGAGCGAGCGATCAGGTCAGATCCAGCTTTCGATGCGCTGTACGGGGATCGAGGATCGAGGAGGTCGCTTTCGAGGCTGTCCCCAGCCTCGACGGAGCCATAGACCTCGTCGGTCGATACGTGCACGACTCGGGGGATCCCGGCCAGGCGGCACGCGTGCATCACTGAGTTGGTTCCCACGCAGTTGGTGACCACGAAGTCCTCGGGACCGGAAATGGAGCGGTCCACGTGGCTCTCGGCTGCGAAGTGGAGGACAGCGTCGTGGCCTTTGAGGGCGCGGGAGAAGGCCTCGAGGTCGCAGATGTTGGCGTGGACGAACTGATAGCGGTCGCCGAACGCCGCTTCGACGTCTCGGAGCGTGCTGCGGTTGCCCGCGTAGGTCAGGGCGTCGAAGACGGTCACCTTGTCGTCGCTGTGCTGCAGAACCCAGCGCACGTAGTTGGACCCGATGAAGCCGGCGCCACCGGTAACCAGAAGTTTCATGACCCGAAAGGTTACTCGGGGCGCCATTTACGAGCCCGGCGGGGTCGGGTCCCGAACGTCACGAACCTGGGGCCCAGCGCTCGGAGCCGGTGCGGATCAATGCAAGTCGATGTTGCAGTGATCCCCCACCATGAGCCGAGTGGCACGGGGCCGCCTCGCCGACCGGGTCACTTGGACGTGATGTCCGAGCAGGGAATCCTCGAGGCGGCCGGCGCCGACGACGTGGCAGTCATCGAGGATGACCGAGTGCTCGATCTCACTGGTGTCGATGACGCAGCGGCGCCCCACGGCCGAAAAGGGACCTATGAAGCTATCGGTGACGGTCGTGCCGCTCCCGATGATGACCGGACCGCGGACCCGACTTCTCACGACGGTGGCGCCTTTCTCCAGCACCACCCGGCCGTCGAGCTCGCTACTCTCATCCACTTCGCCGTCGATCCTCCGGTCCAACGTTTCGAGGATCATGCGATTGGCCTCGAGCAGCGGGGTCAACTTCCCGGTGTCGATCCACCATCCTTCGAGAACCTCGGCCCTGACCTGGTAGCCCTCATCCACCAGCCACTGGATGGCATCGGTGATCTCCAGCTCGCCCCGGTCCGACGGTTCGATCGCGGCCACGGCGTCGTGCACCCGGGCATCGAACAGGTAGACGCCGACCAGAGCCAGGTTGCTCGGGGGATTCTGTGGCTTCTCGAGCAGCCGGATCACCGAGCCGTCGGCACCCAGTTCGGCGACGCCGAACCGGTGCGGGTCGGGTACCGGTTTGAGCAGTATCTGGGCGCACGGGTCCCGACCGTGGCTGGCGTCGAGGGTCGGGTTCCGGGCCTGCGCCCGCCAGTCCTCGAAGCTGTCCACGAACTCCTTCAGGCTTTGCTTCAGCAGGTTGTCGCCCAAGTACATGACGAAGTCGTCGTCGCCGAGAAAGTCACGGGCGATCAGGACGGCGTGCGCCAAGCCCAGCGGGGCTTCTTGGGGCAGGTAGGTGACCGAAAGTCCCCAATCGGAGCCGTCTCCGACCGCTTCCCGTACCTCGTCCGCGGTGTCTCCCACCACGATC
>PMHU01000297.1 GCA_003156795.1 Acidimicrobiaceae bacterium | reverse complement strand
TGTCGAAGCCCCTGGAGACGGCTGTGACGTTTCGTTACGCGACATCGAACGGCACGGCGCTGGCGGGCCAGGACTATCAGGCCGAGTCGGGGACCTCGATCATCGGTCCGGGCGCCATTCGCCAGAAGATAGGCGTCACGGTCTGCCGGGTCAGCTCCGAGCACCCCGTGACCGGCACCTCCAAGGTCTACTTCACGATGACCATATCGCACGCTGTAGGAGCGAAGATCTACCGTTCGCATGCGCGCGGCACGATCCTCCAGATGCCGTCGCTGTCCATTGGCAACGCTCGGGTGGTTCAGGCGCAGCAGAAGCCGCCGCCGGGGAGGAGACCGATCTACGCCTACTTCATCGTCTCGATCAGCCCCCGACTCGATCAACCGGTGACCGTCGACTACAACACCGTCGATGGAACCGCGATCCACGGCGTCGACTACACGGCCGTGTCGGGAAGCGTGACGATCCCCGCCAACGCAGTCTCCGTCAGGGTGCCGGTGATAATCAGAGCCGCCAACCAGAAAGGGTACGCGTACAGCTCCACCACGACCGTTTTCTACGTGAGGATCTCCACCCCGAACTCCGACGTGTACCTCAGACGTTCCCGTGGGACGGGGACCATCACAGAGCAGGACCCTGCCGCGCGGCCATTCGGCGCAGGCACAGTCGCTGATCTGCGTCAACCGTCGGACTCTCTCGCTGCCGGCATGCTCGCAGTCGGAGCGACACACGCATCGAGCATCCTCGCACGCAGAGAGGATCGAATGACCACTCAGGTCTGTCTTAATTAGGGAATGCTTCTCGCTTCTCCGGTGGCATCTCGTCCAACCGTTTCTTCAAGGGATTGCCAACGCCTCTCCTCGCACCAATCGTGGAGCCGGGCACAGCGAGACGTACCAAGTTCGTTCTGCGCCCCTTTCACGGGCTGGGCGAGCCGCCGACGATGCTGTCCGTGTCTGCCTAGGTATCTGTCCCCGGGGCAGGTCAGCAAGTCCGCCCGGAGGGAGTCTCTGTGGTGGTGAGTTTCAGTGCAGACGGAGCGTCCTCGTAAGATCAAGCTTGTATGGGTGTGGCCGTGCGCGCTGCCGGTAAAGGCGATATCGCTCTGGTGCTCAATTTGTGGTCGGTGGGCGGGGAGAACGCCAGCCGACCCGACGACAGCGCAGAGGCCGTCGAGGCTCTCATTGACAGAGACCCCGAGGCCTTGATCCTGGCGGAGGTCGACGGCGCGCTGGCCGGATCGGTGATCGCCGGCTGGGACGGCTGGCGTTACCACCTTTATCGTCTTGCTGTACACCCTGACTACCGTCGCCAGGGTGTAGCCACCCTGCTGCTGGAAAGGGGACAGCAACGCCTGGTGGGCCTTGGCGCCTTGCGGATCGATGCCATGGTCCGGGACGACAACCAGCTCGGCCAGAGCGTCTGGGTGGCTCGCGGCTACCACCGGCAGGCGGAATGGTCTCGGTGGGTCAAGGAGTCTTTGCGGAGTTCGGGGTAGCCAGCCCCCGCCCCGTGACGCCCCGCAGTCTTGCTAGGGCGCAAACGAGCAGGCACCGAATCTTCCGTCCCGCTCGTGCAACTCGACCAGCCGCGGCCTCCACGAGCGCGGAGTCGGCGATCGTGGCGGCCCTCAGTCGCCGGGGGGATCTGAGGCAGTCCGCACACCTGCGCTTTCAGAGGCCCTCCAGGTCTGGTCGATGTCCGAGGCCGGGGTGATGGCAATCTCGACTGGACCCCAACGCGTCCGCCCACACAACTGGATGCATTCTCGCCGGCCCAGTGGTGTCCCTGCCCATCCGACTCGATCGACAGACACCGTCGCTTGTTGTCTGTCAGTCGGAACGTCCCGGGAGTCGAGCATCATCCCCTGCGCGGCCCAAACCCTGAGAGCGGGCCGGGTCGACCGGTAAACGTGGCCTTTATCACGCGGGTTTCTCGTGGCTGGAGTCGCCGACCTAGCGCTAGCGGTGTCAGAGGTAGTCGTTGACCAAGAGGTGGCGGGTGGCGAACCATCCTGGGATGGCCGGCAGGTAGGTGACCGTCAGCTGGTTGGCCAGGGTGATGGCGACCGCGGCTTCGGTAGATATGCCCAGGCCGACCAGGAGCGCCGACATGCCAACCGAGCCAACCGCGACGCCTCCCCCCGGGATGGGAATGAGCGAAGACAGGGTGCCGAGCCCGACACTCAGCGCCGTGGCTGTCCAGAAGGAGATGGTGGCCCCGAACGCCAGAACACAGGCCACCAGGCAGTACCCGTAGAGCAGGCCCACCGCGGCGTTACCGCCCACGATGAGGGCCAGCTGGCGGGGGGTGCTGAAGGCGGTCCAGATGGTGGCCACCGCATCGGTCACCGGGGGGAGCACGCTGCGGCGCAGACGGGGGACTCCGAGGGTGACGGCGCTGGCCAGGCCTAGGACAAGTACGGCGACGACCACGACCTGGACGATTCCGCTGAGGTCGATTTGGCCCAAGCGGAGCGTCCGCGGGGACAGGACCAGGGCCAAGGCGAACAGGGGCACCTCGGCGATGATGACCCCGACCACGCTGAGCAGTCCGCCGGCGGCCACGGCGGCGGGGAGCTCCGCTCCTTGGCGTTGCAGGAAGCGGATCTGGAAGCCGGTGCCTCCGATGACGGGGATCACCAGGTTGGGGTAGGACATTGCCACCTGCAGTTCGGTGGTCGGCCACAACGGGAGCCGTAGCGGCACGGTGCCCATCAGGGCCATCGCGTAGGGGAGATTGGTGGCCAGGGAGATCCCCAGGGCGACGGCCGCCCATCCCCATTGGGCGTGGCGGACCGTATCCCAGACCTTCGAGGGATCACCGACCTGGTCCATGAGCACGGCGACGCCTACCAGCGCGCCGGCCGCCATGAGCACGCTGGAGGGCCGTAGGCGCTGTATCTGCTGCAGGGCCGGACCGTCTATTCCCAGCCGGGTCGACGCCGTCTGGTGGAGCCGCTCGAGGTGTCCCCTGGAGCTCATGGCGTCGCCTCTTAGAGCGGTCCGGGTCGAGCGGAGCAGGGCGGCGGGTTGGAGGAACGGGAGGGCCGCCCGCAAGGCGGCGTCGCCCACCCCGGCGACGCAGGCCGCGGTGGCCCGCTCGTCGCCCACCCTGGCAGCCGTGGCGGCCAGGAGCTCGGCCACGTCCCGGCCGAGCCGGTAGGACCGCCCCGAGCTCGACGCGCGGGCGAAGGCCACGATGCCGCCCTCGGTGTCGGAGCAGATGACATGGGCGGCATCCAGCGCCCCGTGGGCGATGCCCGCATCGTGCAGGCGGGCCACTTGCGTCCAGATGTCGGCCAGTCCGAGATCGGTGATCTCCGCGGGCTCTACTTCCGTCAGGAGCCGCAAGCCAGCCGGGCGCCGCAGCACCAGTAGCGCGGCGTTGGGCCCGGCCCGGCCCATGAACACCACCTCCGGCACTCTGACCCCCGCCGCCCGGGCCAGCAGCATCATGCATGCCTCGTGCTCGACCTGCTGAAGGCGGGTTAGCTGAAATGTGGCCAGGGCGTCTTTGTAGGCCAGGAACCGCCAGACCTTCGCCATCAGCTGGGCGTCGAGCTCGTCGCGTCCAATGACCTTGACCACGAGCGGACCGATCTCGTCAGAGCACTCGAAGGTGGTGGCCTCCACCCGTTGCTGCGGTGTCAGGCGGATACCGGTGACGGCGATGCCGATGTCGGCCAGGATGGCCTCGAGCTGGGCGGCCGACGGGCGGCCGCCGGGAGACCCAAAGATCAGGTGGATCAGTGACGCCACCCCCCAACCCACCGCCAGCGCGCCGGCCAAGTCGATGGGGAAGGCGGTGCCCACATACAGAGCGCCCAGAACGAGCACCGTCACCAGCACCTGCCCCAGACGCCGTACCGGCCGCCCGACATAGGGGGACGCTGTTCCCACAACCGCGACCAAAAGGGCAATGCGCACGGCAGGGAAGTCGGGCGTTACCCCCGAATGGGTCAGGGTCCGCAGGCTGTGGCGGAGACCGGCGTGGCCGATCACGTCGGTGCCCAGCACCCGTGATACACCCCACGCCAGCAGGCCGGCCAGCGACAGGTCTCGGGCCAGGCGCCACCGGCGGGCCACCACCACCGCCGCTACCAGGAGGCCCACCGCCCACAGGGTGCCAATGCGCTCTAGATCACGGAACTGCGGGACCAGATTGCGCGGCAGTGAGCCAAGAAGCTGGAAGATGGCTGACTGGCTGACGCCGATCGGCCTCGTGGCCCGGGCCACCAGCAGGGCCAGTACCGTGCCGGCCGCCGCCAGCCGGACGGCGTCACTCGAACGACGGCGATACGGCTCTTCCGACGCCCGCCCGAATGCGGTCCAGCGAGGCCCCTGGCTCACCGGGCCCAGGGTAGGAGGCGGTTGACCAGTGCGCCGGCCGAAGGGAGGAAGGTGTTCGCCGAAATGTTCTGAGAACACAGCTAGGCGGTGCCGGTACCGTGGCGCTCCTCGCAGTTCTTGCCTCTTCCGCAGTAGCAGCGGCTGTTTCTATCCGGTTCACTCCACTCGGCTAGGCGAACGAAGGTCAGGTCGGATGGCCGATGTCATGCATCAGAATGGTTTTCTCACGATCGCAACAGCGTCTGCGGGCGGGCCCACATCACTTGAACCTAAAAGTTATCTAGAGGCCGTGCGTAACACTCGCTCAAGGATCCCGCCTCAGACGCCTGTACGAGCGCATCCAGATCGGAATCACGTTTGGCGTTCACCGGATACTCCGGCATTTATGGGATGAGCTCAAGGCGGAGTATGAGCGCGCTGAACGATGATCAGGGAGCGCTTCGCAGCATGAACGTGATGGGCGGGCAGTCTCGGGCTTGCGCCCCGCCAGTGACCTCGAACCCGTGACGCTCATAGAAAGGGATGTTGCGCGGATTGGGACTTTCAAGGTAGGTGGGAAGGTGGTCCGTGTCGACGATTTCAAGACAATGCGCCATCAACTCGCCTCCTAGTCCCCTTCCCTGCAAGAGGGGGTCGACCCCGAACCACGGCAGGTACCAGTGCGGATACGTGGGATGCGCAGCGTCCATCTGCCCGAGCACGGCGAAGGTGTCACCGTGCTTGTCCGGCGATACGGTCTCGGTGAGCACAGCACCGATCGCATCGCCGTCTGGCTCTGTGCCCGGAGGTAGCCAGAGGGCGATGGCCGAGAACTCGCCGAGACACCACACGGTCTGCTCGTCGAAGGCCTTGCCGCCGAACGCCGCCAGGAACCGCGGGAAGTATGTGAGGTACTGCGCCAACTCCGGATAGAGCCAACGCTCGACGGGATCGTCGGTGAATGCCGACACCAAAGTGCCATACGCCTTTGCATGCTCGATCTCGGGGACAGGCGAAAACGAAAAGTCGCTCATGGCGCATTACGATACGGCCCTGTCGGGCCCGCCTGGTGTCAATGGTCAGTCTTTAGTC
>PMHU01000002.1 GCA_003156795.1 Acidimicrobiaceae bacterium | reverse complement strand
GACACCGCCTGGGTGAGGCCGGGCTTGGCTCCCCCCGGCTTAGGCGAGCCTTGGTTGAAGTGAAGGTTGTTCCAATCGGCGCTCCATGCTTCGACCTGTCCGGACAGCTTGCCCTGATTGACGCTGATGGCCGGCGGGGGCACAGTGAGGCCGGTCTGCGGGTCCTTCTTGCTGGTGGCGATGGAGAAGTCGATGGCCGTAAAGGACTGGGGCTGGACGATGCCATCGGCCAGCGCTCCTCCCTGCGCGTTGAATGCCGGGGTGGGGCTTGGCTGGTACTTTCCGGTCACGAGGCCGCCCTGCACACCCGGCACGGCCAACGTGTAGGCCTTGTTGGCGCAAGTCGAGTCAGGGTTGTCGAAGAACTTGCCGTTGGCCACGGTGCCGCTCGGGTAGATCATCTGGAAGTAGGTCCCGGTCACCGAACTACCCACGCACGCTCCGGGTTGCAGTTTGAACGTGCCCACAAGCGCATGCCGGCCACCCGCTGCTGCGCCGGCCGGATTCGAGGCCAGTGCACCGGCTCCCAGTGCCAAGAGCGACACCAGCACGGACAGGGTGAGAGGACGACGGATCATGACACTCCTTCATTGATGGAAACTGCATTGGCGAGATCCGGCCCCCCACGCACTTGGGCGAGCACCGGCCGGGGCCGGCCCGAGCCACCGACAAGGGCCAGGCCCGCCACCAGTGCGCCGGGGAGCACGAAGAACCAGGGGAAAAGTGGGAAGGGTGGGAGACTGGCGATCGCCTGGTAATTGGCCACGTTGTCGCTCATGGCCCCGATCATCGGCGTCATGTCGTTGAGGATGTGCACCCAGTCGCGGTCGAGTGTCGCCACAGCCGGGAACTTTCCGGCGATCTCGGCTGGGCTGAGCCCCGACTTCTCGCGGGCGGGGACGATCTCGAGGCGGATCGCTCCCTGCCCGTCGGCCATGGAGCCGAAGTACCCCTGAATCTGTTGCACGTTCTGTGTCGTCTCGATGTGCTCGAAGGCGTTCATCATGCGGCCGCCGTCGGGAGCCCGCTGGAACATCTGGAAGATGCCCGGGGCGGCAATCAGACCGAGCCCCAGGATCACGAGTAGCCAGCGGCAGCGACGCCAGCGGGCCGGGCGCACCAGCGCAGCGATGGCACCGGCGGCGATGAGCACGCCCGGAATCACGAAGAACCAAGGAAACAGTTTGAAACTCGGCAGCGCCGCCACGGCGAGGTAGTTGCCGAGGTTCCCCTGCACCTGGTTCATGAGCCCGGTCATCTTCGAGTCGATGGCGGGCCACTGCTGATCGAAGGACACAAAGTCGGGGTACTCGCGGGCGAAGGCTGTCCGGTTGGCCGTGCCCCCACCGAGATATGCAGCCACACTCGTATCGGTCTGGCGTTCACCGGCGTTGATCTGGCGGAGTTCGGACTGGTAGCCGCTCAACCGCGCCGTCGTCATGTACGGCTTGAATCCGGCGATCATCACAGCGCCCTTGGGCGTCTTGTTGAACATGTTGAAGGCGAACGGCATCACCACCAGCGCAACGCCGATAGCGGCGATGACCGCCACCGTCCCGCGCCGGATGGGTGTCCTGTCAGAGGGGTCGTGGAGTCCGGTGGATGTCGTCATTCGTCGTCGTTCCCGCCGTTGCGATCCGTCCCGCCGGGTGGGCAGCGTGAAATTACTCTAAATCCGACGAGATTGGTAATGTATCCCCGGGGCCGAGAAGTCCAGCCTGGACAGGCCCTCTGCCCGCTCTGGGACCGGCGCGCAGCAGCCTCCGCTCGACGAACGAGAAAAGTAGGTACGGGATAATGGGAATCACCCTGCATTGGTTCTTGCCCACGTCAGGTGACAGTCGAAATGTGGTGCCCGGAGTTGGCGGGCACGGTCGACCGGCATCGATTGACTACCTGACACAGGTCGCACGCGCCGCCGACGACCTCGGATTTGATGCCGTCCTCACCCCAACCGGGACGTGGTGCGAGGACGCCTGGCTCACCACCGCCGCGCTGATCACGCAGACGTCCCGGCTGAAGTTCCTCGTGGCGTTCCGCCCCGGGCTGATCACGCCGACCCTGGCCGCCCAGATGGCCGCCACCTACCAGCGGATCTCCCGCGGCAGGCTGCTGCTCAACGTGGTGACCGGAGGCCAGGCCGTCGAGCAGGCCCGGTTCGGCGATCGCCTGGCCCATGATGAGCGGTACGCCCGCACCGGCGAGTTCCTGGCCGTCGTGCGGGGCGCCTGGACCGGCCAGCCGTTCGACTTCGACGGTGAGTACTACCAGGTCACCGGCGCCACGGTGATGCGGCCGCCGGAGCCGGCCCCCGGTGTCTACTTCGGCGGCTCGTCCGCGGCCGCCGGACCGGTCGCGGCCAAGTACGTCGACACCTACCTGACCTGGGGCGAGCCGCCAGCTCAGGTAGCGGAGAAGCTGGCCTGGGTGCGCGGGCTGGCCGAGGCCGAAGGCCGGGTGCTGCGGTTCGGGATCCGGCTGCACGTGATCACCCGGGACACCGAGGCCGAGGCCTGGGCCGAGG
>PMHU01000001.1 GCA_003156795.1 Acidimicrobiaceae bacterium | reverse complement strand
GCGCCGGACGGATCGCTCCCCGGTCGGTGGTTGGTGGCGAACACCGTGCCCGAGGTCCCGATCGAGACGGCGATCTCCCCGGGACGCAGACCGATCCCCAGGGCGGCAGCCATGTTGTCGCCCGTTCCCGCCGCCACCGGCGTACCCGTCGTGAGACCGAGGGCACCGGCGGCGCCTGGTGTCAGCGCCCCGGCCTGGTCCCACGGACCGAGGACATCGGGGAGGGATCCGGCCCACTCCTTCCCGTCGTCCACGAGGGCGAGCAGATCGAGCCGGTACCTGCCCTCGGCCGGGGACCAATAGCCCGTCCCCGAGGCGTCGCCCCGGTCGGTGACCCGCTCGCCGGTGAGCCGGAAGGTCAGCCAGTCATGGGGCAACAGGACGTGTTCGATCCGGGCGAAGGTCTCGGGCTCCGACCGGCGCAGCCACGACAGTTTGCTCACCGTGAACGCTGCCACCGGCACGCTCCCGCACGCATCGACCCACTGCCCGGCCCCCAACCGATCGACCAGTCGGGAGGCGTCTGGGCCGGATTCGGTATCGTTCCACAGCTTGGCCGGACGCAGCACCTGGTGCGCCCGGTCGAGGACGACCAGACCGTGCTGCTGTCCGGCCACTGCGAGCGCGACCACATCGGTCGGTCCCGACCCCCGGGATGCCTGGTCGAGTGCGCCCGACATCGCCTCGATCAGCGCCGCCCACCACCCGTCAGGCGCCTGTTCGCTCCTCGGTGGGACGGTGGGAGGATGAGCAGCTCGGCCGGCACCGGCCACCCCACCGGTCGAGATGTCACGCAACTCGACCTTGGTCGACTGCGTCGACGAGTCGATCCCGGCGACGAGGGGCACCCCGCCGACGCTAACGCGACCGCGTCACCCCACAGGACCAGGCCGAAGGCGGCCGGTCCCGGAAACCCGGATCTCGGGCCTCCCAACCACTAGGTTCGTCGGCGGAAGCTGGATCGACCAAGGAGCCGTGACGATGCTTGCTTACACCTACCCACTGTTCGACCTGTTCGGAACCATGCTGGGACTCTTCGTCTTCTTCATCTGGTTCTGGCTCCTCATCGTCGTGTTCTCGGACATTTTCCGGAGCCATGACCTGGGTGGCGGGTCAAAGGCGCTGTGGGTGATCTTCGTGATCATCTTCCCGTTCCTCGGGATACTCGCCTATCTCATCTTCAGAGGCGACAAGATGCGAGCTCATCAGGTCCAAGCGGTAACTGACCAGGAAGCCATGTTCCGCCACTACGCCCAGCACGCCTCGGGCGGTCATCGTAGCAAGACCGAGGAGCTCGCTCGGCTAGCCGAGCTACGAGACCGCGGAGACGTCACAGCCGATGAGTTCCAACAGCTCAAGCGCGAGATTCTGAACCAAGAGTCGACGGCGTCGGATAGTTGAACGCTGTCTGGCAATTGCGCGCCGTTGTTCCCTGGCTCAGGAATCGCGCCCCGACAGCATGTGTGGTGGCGACGGTCGTTATGGCGGCCCTTCTTGCGACGTCCAGCGCTGGCCACGAACCGGACGCGTACGCGGCGGTCATCGGCCCGGCGGTCGTTTCCTTCACACCGCCATCGGCTCCCGACCTGGGGGTCAATGCGATTCAAACGATCAGCTGCCCGGCGACGACTTGGTGCGGAGCCTCCGGAGGATCGGACTGTTCCACAGTCTCGACTCTCTATACCGGGGTGGCCGGGGACTGGACGGCCACAGTGGCACCGTTACCTGCCGGGGCAGCGAGCAATCAATCCGGCGGATCGGTCAGTTCAATCGACTGTCCGGCCGTGGAGGAGTGCATCGCCGTTGGCAGCTACTTCGACACAACCAGGAACAATCCGACTCCCCTGATCTGGTCGACAACCTCCGGCTCGGCGTGGCACGTCGCCGCGATCGGTACCCCCTCCGGCGGCCTGTCCGGGCTTCTCACGAGCGTGTCCTGCCCGACGACCGACTGGTGCGGCTACGGCGGTTTGTATTACACGAGCGGAGGCGAGGCTGACGGATGGTTACTGACCGAATCTGACGGTTCGTTCACCTCGGTCAGCGCTCCGCTGCCCAGCGATGCCTCCGCGAATCCTTCATTCGACATCCAGGCGGTTTCCTGTCCCGAAGAAGGCTGGTGCATGGCCGTGGCCCTGTACGACGACACGTCGGGCTACCAGGAGATGGCGGCGACACAACTGGTGAGCGGCACATGGACTGACGTGACACCAGCACACTGGCAACTGGGCCTACGAAGTGCCGGCAGCCTCTCCTGCCCGTCCGCCGGGTGGTGCGTTTTCGACGGCGACTTTCTCGACGGGTCGGGCTATGACCACTTTGGCCTCGCGCAGTTCGCGAGCGGCTCGTGGACCTTCACCGATGCACCTGTGGCATCCGATGCCCCGTCCGGTGCCGCCATCTTCGCCGAGATCGGAGGGGTCAGCTGTGGAGCCGTCGATTCGTGCGTGGCTCTCGGGTCGTACGACTATGACAGCGCTCAGATGATCCGAGTGGAGGCCGTGACCCTGTCAGGTGGCACCTGGAGCGCGATCACGACACCAAACCCACCCAACACCCAGCAGAGCACGCCGGGCGCCATCCAGTGCTACACCGCCGGCAACTGCACCGCCACCGCCTCTTATGAGTACCCCTCTCCAGATGTCTACGGGGGGCTCATGCTGAGCTTGGCGAACGGCGCGTGGACCGAGACCGCGGCCGTCAACTACTCCTCTCTCGGCGACGTCAGCTGTGTATCGGCCGACTGGTGCGCCATCGCGGGAGGCACCCTCGACGCCGGACCCCTAGTTGAGTT
>PMHU01000188.1 GCA_003156795.1 Acidimicrobiaceae bacterium | reverse complement strand
CACACCTACATTCTCCCTGCCGACTCCGCGTCTGGCCTTCTTCTATTTCAAGAAGGAGGTGCGCTGTTGTTCTGGCGCTGCCAGATCCGAGGCTTGTCCGGGTCGAGCGACACCAGCAGGATCAGGAACCGCCAGACCAGTGGGATTCCGAGCAGGAGAGGGCGCACACCTGACCGGCTCGCTCTACTCCTGCCCGTAGCGCCCCAGTGACGGCATTGGTGTCCTGTAGCGCCACGCTCCCGAGGATGATCAGGACCGCGACGAGGGCCACCGCCCGGATCACGGACCCGCGAGGATCGTCACGCTCTCAACGGTATCCCCGCCGCGGTCGTAGCGCCGATCGCCTAATCGGCGCTCCTGGAGGTTACCGGTTCCGGCGGGCTGGGAAGCGCTAGGAGGGGGCGTTCTGTCGCAACCCCAATCCAATCGACAACTCAGCGTTGTTGCGGACTCGCTTTCAGTCGTCTTCATCACAGGGGATCGTGACGGCCACCAGGCTCGCGGCCTCAAAGTCGANNCGATTCCCAGATCGGCAAACGACCACTCGCCATTTGAGCCGCCTAATCGAACGCCGACATCACCGACCAAGCAGGGCTCGCAACAGGTCTCGATGGAGCCGCAACCGCCAGGCAGCTGCTGGTCAGACCCCTCTCGGCAGGTGAAGGGCGTGATATGTAGGCCGACGGGTTGGACGAGCGATCTTGCGCGGGGTTCGACCATCACTGGGGCTGCTCCCGCGGGCTCATACGCTGGTGGCGTTGCCTGTTTAGGACCGCCGACCAGTACCGAGGAGCACCCAGTGCCCAACGCAGTCCGCGATCGACGGCCGGTCGCCGGCCCGGGTGATCCCCGACACATGAACGTTCGCGCCTGGTCGGTGTGCGTCCTAGTTGTCTTGTGTGTTGCCGCGGTAGTCCTGGTCTCGCCCACGGCCGTCAAGGCGGCGCCGTCGAACTGGACGGTGACCCCAAGTCCCAGCCCAGGCGGGCCGCTGAACGCAGTTTCGTGCAATACAGCCAGCCAGTGCGTTGCAGTGGGGAACTACGGGTCGGACGCGCTGATCGAATCGTGGGACGGGACGGCTTGGTCAGTAGTGCCGAGCCCCGATCCGAGCGCCAGCTCCAACCAGCTTCACGGTGTCTCGTGCGCCGGATCGACTTTCTGTGTGGCGGTCGGCGACGATATCGTCGGGTCTGGCGTCGCCACCCTGATCGAATCGTGGGACGGGACAGTCTGGTCGGTGGTGCCCAGCCCGGATCCGACCAGCAGCGTCGACATACTCGAAGCAGTGTCATGTGTTAGCGCCGTCGACTGCATGGCCGTCGGCACATACCAAACCGGCTTCGTGTCCGACGCCCTGACCGAATCGTGGAACGGGTCGATCTGGGTCGTCGTTCCCAGCCCGAACCCGGGCAGCAATACAAACGGCCTCGGCGGGGTGTCGTGCACCGGCACAACCCAGTGTGTCGCCGTCGGCAGCTACTACACCGCCGGTTCGGTCGGACAAGCTCTGGCCGAGACCTGGAACGGAACCTCCTGGTCGGTGACGCCCACCCCCACCCCCGGTACCAGCGGAATCAGCCTGTCTAGCGTGTCCTGCCCCAGCGCCGACTACTGCCAGGCCGTCGGTTACAGCACCGCCACCTCCACCGAGGAGACCGCGATCGAATCTTGGGACGGATCGACCTGGACAGTTCTGCCCAGCCCCAACCCGGGCACCAGCACCTCCAGCGGCCTCGCAGGAGTGTCCTGCGCGGGTCCGACCGCCTGCGTCGCCGTGGGCAGTTACGCCACTCCCAGCGGGACCACCACGACCACAACGTCACCGACCACTTCCGTCGTCTCGACCGCTGACACACTGATCGAGTCATGGGACGGAACGGCCTGGTCAGATGCGTCCAGTCCTAACCCCAGCGCAACCGAGAACCAACTCAATGGCGTGGCCTGCCCAACCTCCGACGGCTGCACCGCCGTCGGCTTCGACAACACCACCGGGACCCTCATCGAGACCGGCGTCACCACCATCAACCCGGCCGCCACGATCAGCTCCCCCAACAACAGCAACGAAACCTACAGCATCGGCCAGACGGTACCGACCAGCTTCTCCTGTTCACAGGGCACCGACGGCGCAGCCATAACCACCTGTCTCGACTCCAACGGATCGACCAGCCCGGGCCAGCTCAACACCACCACCCCCGCCACTTTCACCTACACCGTCACCGCCACCGATGCCGACAACAACACCGGGACCGCCACCATCACTTACACCGTCGCCGCCGCCCCGACCGCCTCGATCACGTCCCCAGCCAACGACCAGACCTACGCCATCGGCCAAGTAGTGCCCACCACCTTCACCTGCACGGAAGGGGCCAACGGACCGGGCATCTCTACCTGCACCGACAGCAACCGGTCAGCGAGCCCGGGACAGCTCAACACCACCACCCCGGGCCGGTTCATTTACACCGTCTCCGCCACCAGCACTGACGGCCAAACCGGGAGCGCCTCTATCTCCTACACCGTCGCCGCCGCCCCGACGGCCTCGATCACCTCCCCGGCCAACAACCAGACCTACGCCATCGGCCAGTCGGTTCCCACCACCTTCACCTGCAGCGAAGGCAGCGACGGACCGGGCATCTCGGCCTGCACCGACAGCAACAGATCGACTAGCCCCGGACAGCTCAACACCACCACCCCCGGCACTTTCACCTACACCGTCACCGCCACCAGCGCTGACGGCCAAACCGCCGCCACCTCAATCACTTACACCGTCACCGCCCCAACCACTGCCATATCCCCCCGGCACGGCCTAGCGGGCACCGCGGTAACCGTCTCCGGAGAGCACTTCTGGCCCGGCGAAACAGTCAAAGTCACCTACAAGACCGGCCAGGGCTCACCCCATCCGACATCGGTCCTGATCTGCTCGGCGACCGTCGAAGACAACGGCACCTTCTCTTGCACCGGCCACATCCCCGCCACGACCACGGCAGGATCGCCCGGCAACCACACCATCTTGGCCAAAGGCAAAACCTCGCTACTACAAGCCACCACCACGTTCAAACTGACATAGAAGCGCTGGTCACATCGCGGACCCTCGAAACTTGCTGGCTCAGGCGACCGCCTTAGGCACGTCCCCTGGCTGACGCGGAGCGCGAGATCCAATGTTCCGTGCCGGGCCACCAAGCCATCCGTGAGCGCCTATCGCCGACTAGGAGCGCCTCGCCACTGGCCGGACGTAACCAGATGCGACGTCATTCTGGCGCGGTAACTCCCGGGTTTGCCGCACCCGAATGAAGGTCAGCCCTCGAGCGGTGTGGAACCGCTTTCGGCGAGTGTTTGGAAGGTTTTGTGCATCCATGCGGTCCCGATGGCCAGGCAATCTGTGGAGGTGGGACAGGACACTCGGCTTAGCCCAATATCTTTGCCAGCGGGGTTCGGGCTAGGAGTGATGGACCAAGTCGTCCCGTCCCAACTCTCAATCAGAGTGGTGGAGAGCTTTCCCGTTCCGTTGCCGCCCACGGCAACGCAGCTACTAGAGCTGTCACACGAGACGTCACTCAATCCACTCCCGCCGGCCTGGTTGGGACTGGAGACGACCGACCAGTTCGTCCCGTCCCAGCTCTCGACCAGGGTCTGAGATTCTGATCCCGTTGCCGAGCCGCCGACCGCGGTACAAATGTCGGCGCTGGTGCAATCGACTCCGCCGAGGGCGTTGCCAAAGCTGCTGGGGTCGATCGTGGGGACCGCCGACCAGCTCGCCCCGTCCCACGACTCGGCGAGGGTCTGGTCTTCGCCGCTGGCGTAATAGGTGCCGACTGCCATGCAACTAGTCGAGCTGACGCACGACACGCCTCTCAGGTGGTTGTCGTTGGTGCCCAGGTTCGGGCTAGGGATGATCGACCAAGCCGTGCCGTTCCAGCTCTCGACGAGGGTTTGCCAAAGCCCGGTCGTGCCAGTGTAGTAGTCGCCCACCGCCACGCAACTGGTGGTGCTGGCACACGACACACCGTTCAGGATGTCCTCCTGATCCTCCGTGGTCCCCTGGTTGGGACTGTGAATAATGGACCATGTCGTACCGTCCCAGGACTCGATTAGCGTTGAGTCTCCTTTACGGCTTTCGCGATAGCCGACCGCCACACAACTGCTCGGAGAGGAACATGACACGCTTTGCAGGCTGTTGGAGACGCGGCCCTTGTTCGGACTGGCCACAACGGACCAAGCGCTCCCGTTCCAGGACTCGACCAGGGTCTGCTGGTATCCGGAGCTGTTGAAACTCCACCCCACCGCCTGGCAGTTGGTCGCATCCGCGCACGACAAGCCCAACAGAACACTGCCGTAACTGCCTCGGTTGGTAGTAGACGTGATGGACCATGTCGAAGGAGCAGCACTCGCGTCAACCGGCAGCAACACCGCGCCAGCGACCAGCCCGACGACACCGATCACGCAAAACACACCACGACAAAAACGCTGACCGCGTCGACCCATTTCGACCCTCCCCAGAGGTTTCCCCAATAAGGGATGTAACCAACGATGGCGCACGACGCCCACGCGCCAATCCCCAGCTCGGTTTAGCGTCCCTACCACGTCACCGAACCGTACACCCCTCAAACGAAGTCGATCAGAACGGATCATCCGCGCTCTCATACCTCCCACGGACGAACTGGTCGTATCGCGCCAGAGCGCTCGGGCGCTCGCCGTGGCTCCGATCGCGAGGCGCCACTACCGATAAAGACCAAGGATCGCGATCGAGATCACCAAGAGCGACCCCTCGACGTGTGTGTCGGCGAGGGATTCGGGCCGCTGGGCGAATGGCTTGGACCGCCAGACGCAACTCAGCTCGAAGTGCTGGTGGCGTTTCGGGAGGTGCCGTGGCGACCGAAACGACGACGAGTGCCGCGGAGGCAACTGCTACGGAAGTAATCGGTGCCCGCGGACCTGGCCTTAGGGCTCAGACGTTCCGAGATTGGCCATTTCGCGTTCCGGAGAGCTCCCTACGGACGCCATAACCCCAGGTCGTGGAGTTGTCTCCCGGTCCTACGGGGGCGGGGGACGGATCGAAAGCTGGAACGAAACCCGGTACCAAACCTGGAGGTCACGCTCCAGCGCCGCCCATCGCCCAAACTCTAGCCGGAGGTGTTGCCGAGGAGCCGTTCGAGCTGCTGTTCTGGAGTTGCAGGTAGGCGTTGGTGGTGTTTGCTGTTCAGCTTGGTTGGAGGGTCCAGTTTGTTCCGTCCCAGCCCATTGCTAGCCGTCCTTGCTGGTAGTCGCCGTCGACGTCGCTCGTGTAGGTGCCGACCGCTTCGCAGGAGTTGACTTGCGGGCATGAGATAGCCCGCAGGCTCATGTAGTCTCCCGAGACCGGGGGGGGTATGGACTGGGTTGCCGGCCAAGGGTCAGTGCCGGTGTAGGTGTCCGAAAACAAGGCATTATCGTCAATATAGGGGTTGGTTGAGTCCGAGCCGATGGCCTCGCAGTTGGTCGCCTGGGGGCATGAGACGAGGTAGTCGTATGAGGCGACCGGGTTGCTGGCCTGTGGCTGTGTCACGCTCCATTGTGTGCCGTTCCAGACCTCGCCGAAGGGAACGTTGGGGCTCGGGTTGCCTCCTTGGCTGGACCCGAGGTTGGCCCATCCGATAGCGACGCACTCGCCTGATTGGCATGACACCGATTCCAGGTTCAACTGGTCGGTTGTGGTTGCGATGACGGGGGTCTGTTGGAACTTCCACTTCGTGCCGTTCCACTGCCACGCGGCTGCTTCCAGGCTGTTGTGCTGACTGGTCGGCCAGTAGCTCCAGCCGACCGCTTCGCAGTCCGTTGTCGACAAGCACGACAGCGCTACGTCCTCCAATGCCGTACCGTAGCCCTCTCGCTGGTTTGTCACCGGCAGCGTCTGCACCGTCCAGGCCGTGCCGTTCCAACCCTCCGCCAAGGGCAGAATGTTTCCCGCGTTGTTTTGAGTGATACTTCCCGAAGCCTCGCAATAGTAGGCGCTGGCGCACGACACGCTGGTCAGGACCCGTTTCCCGTAGCTCGGGTTAGCGGTCGCCTGGATGCTCCACTCGGTCCCGTCCCAGGACTCGGCCAGGGTCTTCCCACCGACGTTGCCGACCGCCATGCAGCTGGTAGCGGTCGCACAAGACACGGCTAGCAGGTAGGCGTTCTTCGCGGTGTTCGGCGTCGGGACTGATTGCGCGCTCCAGCTGGTCCCATCCCACTGCTCCGCGACCGGTGCCACGTCCTGCCCAGTCGGACTGTAGTAGCCGACCGCCTCACAAAAGTTCACCTCAGGACAAGACACCCCGTCAAAGGCTGTCGCGTCCGGCAACTCGGCGGCCACCGCCAACGTAACCGGCAACACCAACAAGCTCACGAGGCCAGCCGCCATACCCACGGTCCCAACCCGACGTACTACCGAAAGCCGACCGACACCTGCCCCGACTCGACGGTACCTGGCCACCCGAACCCCCACGGAGAGAAACTCGACGAGCAGAGCGTAGCAACGCCGACACCTTCCGCCTGCCACCAGACGTCCAACCACCCGAACGCAACCGCCGCACCCATCGAAGGACCCACTGATCGCCGGGCCAGAAACTCCCATCTGCCCAGGCGACCACGAGACTCTCCGCCGACTCCAGGACCCGGGGCGGGGGATGAAGCCGTCCCAGCCTTCGATCGGCGCAATGTGGATAGTGCGGGCAGCCGCACAGGAGCGCTTCGGGGCGTGGCAGGCTGTCGATGGCGGCCTTCTGCGTAGCCATATAGTCAATATTGTGATCTAGCTGTGGAAAAGCGGAGGATCGAGGAATCATGCGCAAGTTGCTGGCTGTCCCTGTTGCCGTCGGGCTCGTCCTGATACCAGTAGTCGCCTTCGCCGATGGCTCAGGCACCAGCCCACTGAGCAATGAGGAACTCGCCTGGGACACCTCGTCGGTTACGACCACGACCACTTCCTGGGCCTCGCTTCCGGCCTTGAGTGGCCAGGCTGGCGGCTGCAACGTGGACGGCATAAGCGTCGCGGTGACGGTGAACGTGGCAGGAGATCCATTCGAGTTGCGCGTTACCGATGGCTCGAACGTCCTCGAGCCGTCACACGCCACCTTCTTCCCACCAGGAAGTTCTGCGGTGGAAACCTTCTCGGCTGACTTCGTGGGTGGTCAAGAGTCGAATAACACGCCCCTCACGACCCAAGTCGAGTGGCGATTGCTGGACAGCAGCGGGTCGGCCACACTCCACGCCGGAAGCGTCGTGGTGCTCCCGGGCGGCAGCCACTGCGGATGAGGGTCGCCGAGAACGGCAGATAGGGCTGCGGCAGGATGATCTCTCACGAGCACGTTCTCAGCTTGGTGTTGACGGCATCGGAGTGGCCTGGAGGTCTCGTGCAACGGTGGACTTTTGAGCCTTGCTTGCCTGGCATGGACCCGTCTGGCGCGATGGGGAAGGGCGAACCTTGGTCGATGCAGGCACGCGGATCGGGCACTATAGGCGGGTGCTGAAGTGGGAGCAGGTAGTCGTTGACGCTCGCGACCCGGTCTCATTGGGCAATTGGTGGGCCCACGCGCTCGGTTGGGTCGTGGTGAACGATGACCCCGATGAGTTCGAGATTCGATCCGCGCCGGATAACTTTCCGGGCCTATTGTTCGCTCTCGTCTCGGAGGACAAATCCGGAAAGAACCGCCTGCACCTGGATCTCCGGCCCGATGATCGCGACGGCGAGGTCGCTCGGCTGATCTCGCTGGGCGCCAACCGAGTGGACGTAGGTCAAGGCGAGCCATCATGGATCGTTCTTGTCGACCCCGAAGGAAACGAGTTCTGCGTACTGCGATCGGACCGCGACGCGTAATGCCCGAACGGCCGATCCGGCTGCCGGCTGTGCACCCATGTGAAGCTGGCCTGTGGCTACAAACTCCAGTCCTCGTCCTCCCTCTCATCAGCAGCGATGATGGGTATCGGCTTTGCTTCTACCGTTTTCTCGGCGAGGGCGGGGACCATTCAACGTATCGGCGTCGCGAGTAAGGAGGGATTGTTCGGGTGTCGCCACAATTGGGCGAGCATCGACCGGACGTAGAAGGAGCGCCGGTGTCTGCGACTCTTGCCCATTGCAATGGGTCACGGTAGCCAAACCCGATCCGGGGCGCTTCCCGACATCCGACGGCGCCTCGTGGACAGGAAGATCCTGTTCGCGCCATGAGCCAGCACCCGACGTGAGCGCACGGATCCGTGGGTGAGCGATGGGCTTGGTGGGGCATATAGGGTGAGCAAGGTGGCAGGGGGTGCGGATATGGAGAGACCGTCCGAGGTGCCCGCGGCGGGTGGGGACCGGGAGCCGTTGCGGTTTGGTGTTATGTGTTCGGGCACGAGCTTCGCCGCTTGGCAGGCAGAGTGCATACGCGATCTGGTCGACTCGGGATCCGCGGTCCCGGCCCTGTTGATTCTCGACGGGGGGGCGAAGATTCCATCGGGCCGCAGGCGCCTCGGGTCGAGCACGCTTTGGCACGCCTTCAACAACCGATGGAGTGGCCCGCGATCGCGCTCGCTTCGCACTACCGACCTCACCGACCTGTTGGCCGGTCTTCCGCGCCTTACCGTCGAACCGATCCGTAAAGGACGCTTTTCACAGCTGTTCGCCGACGGCGACGTGCGCACCATCGAAGAGCACCGCCTCGACTTCATCCTCCGCTTCGCCTTCGGAATCATCCGAGGCGACATCCTCAACGCGGCCCGGCACGGCATCTGGTCCTTCCACCACGACGACGTCGACGTCTACCGGGGCGGTCCGCCCTGCTTCTGGGAGATTTACCGTCGCGACCCGGTGACCGGAGTCGTGCTCCAGCGCCTGACAGAGCGGCTCGACGGCGGCGTTGTTCTGCAGCGCGGCTGGTTCCGGACCGTGGACCATTCCTACACTCGAAACCGCGACCAGGCCTATATCGGAAGTGCATCCTGGCCGACGCAAGTGGCGAGGAGTTTGCAAGATGGCGACTCGGGTCATGTCGATGAGGAGCCCACCTCGTCAACCGCACCGATTCTGCACAACCCAACGAACCCCCAGATGGTGGCATTCATAGTCCGCCTCTTGGCCCGAGCCGCGCTCCACCACGGAGAACGGATAGCACGCGCCGATCAGTGGACGGTCGGCGTGGTCGACGCTCCTGTCACCACCTATCTGACCTCAAGTGAGAAGCCGCCCGTGCGCTGGGCGCCTCGACAGAAGCGCGACCGCTATATCGCCGACCCGTTCGCGCTAGAGGTGGACGGGGCTCTAACCATTCTCGTCGAGGACTTCAACCAGCGCACAGCCCACGGGCACATAGCCGCCCTCAGCGTCAGAGCGGATGGCCATTGGTCACTACCGCGGCCAGTGTCTCTGGATATCGTCGGCCATGCTTCGTACCCGTTCCTCTTCGAGCACGACGGCGACGTGTACTGCGTGCCCGAGACCTTCGAGAGCGGTCACGTCACGCTGCACCGAGCCGTGGAGTTCCCTGGACGGTGGGAGAAAGTCGTCGACATGGTCGAGGACTTTCCCGCCACCGACCCCACTGTGTTCCGCCACGACGGCCGGTGGTGGCTGCTGTGCAGCGAGCGGGAGGCCGGACCGGGAACGCGACTGTTCGTGTGGCACGCGCCGGACCTGTTGGGACCCTGGGAACCACACCGTCGCAACCCCGTCAAGACAGACGTAAGGTCAAGCCGTCCGGCCGGACCACCCTTCTACGCAGACGGCGTCCTTCATCGGCCGGCGCAGGACGGGTCACGGGTGTATGGCGGATCTGTAGTCATCAACCGCATCACGCTCCTCACAACCGACGCCTTCAACGAGCACTCCGTAGCCCACGTCGACCCTCCCTCCAGCGGGCCCTGGACCGCCGGCCTGCATACACTTGCCGGTGTGGGCGACCGAACCATGATCGACGCCAAGCGCCGACTCTTCGTCTGGGCCTCCTTCCGTCGAGAACTCGCAGGAAGACTGCGCAAGCTGTCCAGATAGTCGTCAGCTACCGCTCGTCGCTCTCAACAGCCCGGCTACCGCAACGGTGGCACCCGAAGACTGACAGCGTCAGAGCCAGTAGACACCCCATCGTCCACCCGACAGAACAACAGTTCTCGCGCTCGCTATCCGCAGAGGACGCACGCCACTGCGAGTGCTGGAATCGGCGTTTTTCGGCCCCGCAACCGGCGATGCTGAATCCGCTTAGCCCGGCGGCGTGGTCTCTGTGAACACGTCAAATACTCGGTCCGACATTTCTCTCCGACCGACGGGCTGCTCACTACGCTCTGCGTCGTCGGCTCTACGGAGATCGTTCGGATCACCACCTGACCCATCGTCGGCGGGAACAAGCGGGCGTCGCGGCTCCTGGGCGGGAGGTTCATCGTGGGACTCGGTCGCCCCGTCCCGCACCAGAGCCGTCGGTGCCCCATCCGAAAACCAGCGGCACTCGTGCGCCTCATAGGGGTCTTTGTACCAGCCCTCTTCCTTCATGCGCGGTCCTCCTGAGCAAGCGTACCTCCCAGTACCGAAACGATCTGACCCGCGCCCGGCTGGCGGGTCCGACTGGTTCTGACCAGGCCAGACTCGGCAGGCCCAGATCCCGATTTACCTCAACAGCAGAAAAAGGACGGCGGTCGCTTCGATCGCGTCGGCGAAGCGCATGTTTCGGTCAGGCTCCGGCTGCGAGCGCCTCAAAGTTCTCGTACAGCCGAGGCTCTCCGGTCCGGTCCCGCTGTCGCATGGCTGCAGGCGCGACCCTCTTCCAAATCCCTTCCACCCACCAAAGGTCGAGCACAAGTCCCCGGTCGAGCACTTCCTGCTTCACGAACGTGCCGACCGTCTCTCCGAACATGAGGAGCGCTCGCACTGCATGGTCGTCTGCGGTCGCCGATTCCGGATCGTATGTGTCGGCCAATACCGAGCTAACCGCTTCGGGAAACCCCAGCTGGCTTCCCCAGTTGAGAAGCTGGACGACCAAGTTGGCGTCGTCGTAGGTGGCAGGCATTCTGGGCTCCTCTCTTCACCGAGGAAGATCGGACATGCACCCTAGCCCTCGGCCTCACATTTGGCGACTACAGATCAAGGGGTGTCTCGCATGCTCGTTTGCTCGTAACCGGCGCAACATACAGAACGACGGGCACCCGAAGCCCTCGCCCGGGAATTCCGGTCGTCAACTGTCGACACCCGATTTGACGGCGATCTGGCGGCGACTACCTAGTCGGTTGGTTCGGGCGGGTGGCGGGTCCGAGGAGTAGATCGCTGTCGAGGTAGTCCACAACGACGGGGCTGTAGGCCCACCAATGGCCGCATCACCGTCACCACCCCGGCCGACACTGCAACCAGCGCCCGACAAGTTCGCAGTCACCTAACGCTCTCCCTCGGGCACAGACCACGTTCGCTCGGTGTGATGTCGCGAGACATCGCGCACTGTTGAGCCCCTCGCAACGTCGGCGGGACGGCGTTCACCTGCCGTGAATGATTGCCTCCAGCCGGTGCAGAACATATATTGGGAGCCGGTTCAACTATCCGCCGAGGTCAGTGCCACAACGGGGCGGCTCCATGGCACGACTTGCACGGTTCGGCGGACAGCCGGCCTGACCCGCGGCGTGGTACGTCGTGGGCTTGGCTCACGGCACGAGGAAGGTGGGAACGGTGGGTACACGTCGAAAGTCGTGGCATCTCGGCTTCGAGGTCCTATTGGCCTTCCTTCTGCTTGCGTGGTTGGGCGGGACGACACTCGCCGTCGTAAAATGGACGTCGGTCGGGACGGGGATGGCCGGCATGGATATGCAGGCGAGTGCCGGGATGCTTGGGATGAACGCCATCCCGGTGTCTGCCATGACCCCCGACGCTCCGACGCTCAGCCCCGAGGGATGGACGGCCACGGCCAGCAGTGCGGCACCGAACCACGCCGCCGACGTGGTGCTTCAAGGTGGTCCGTCCACCTACTGGGAAAGTGAGTCCCCGACCGCGCACGGCTCCCTGCCGCAGTCCCTCACAATCGACATGCGGGGACCGCAGTTGGTGTCTGGGCTGACCTACGAGCCCCGCCAGCACGGCGATCGGAGCGGTGCGATCGGTCGATTTGCGGTGAGCGTGAGTACTGACGGAAACCATTTTGGGTCTCCTATTGCGACAGGTACGTGGGCCAACAATCCGTTGGTGAAACGGATCGGTTTCCATCCGGTTACGGCTCGAAAGGTGCGCCTCACCGCGTTAACGACCGCGGCTGGCTCCGGATCGTATATCGCCGCGTCCGAGATCGGCCTACTGGGTCCCCTGCGGGCAACCATCACCTCGGCGCCGAGCACGGTGGAATCGCCAACCCTTTCGACTAATCCGGCGGTGGTCGGCGACTGGGGACCCACGATAGGGTTCCCGCTGGTTCCCTCCGCGGCCGCGTTGCTGCCCGACAACCAGCTGCTGCTGTGGTCCTCCGATCAGGACAACTACTACGCGGCGGTGAACGAGTCGAGCTACACGCAAACGGCGATCTTGAACCTGAATACCGGGGTCGTCAGCCAGGAGAGGGTGGCCAACACACACCACAATATGTTCTGCCCTGGAGTGGTGGTCCTGGCCAACGGGGACATCATGGTCACCGGCGGAGACAGTGACGACCAGACCAGCATCTACAACCCCGCGACCGACTCCTGGAGCGCCGGGCCGCCAATGAATATTCCCCGCGGCTATCAGGGAATGACGCTGCTCTCGAACGGCGAAGCCTTCACTCTGGGCGGTTCCTGGTCGGGGGCGCTTGGCGGCAAGCTGGGCGAGGTGTGGTCACCCACGGGCGGGTGGCGGGTGCTGCCGCACGTCCCGGCCACCCCGATGTATACCGCGGATGACGAGGGGGTGTATCGGGCCGACAACCACGGGTGGTTCATTGCTACCTCCAATGGCATGGTTCTTCAGGCGGGGCCCTCCAAGCAGATGAACTGGATCTCGACTACCGGATCGGGCAGCATCACTCCGGCCGGGATGCGGGGCAACAGCGCCGATGCCATGAACGGCAACGCTGTCTATTACTCGACCGACCAGATCATCACGATGGGCGGCGCACCCGATTACACGGACTCATCGGGCACGAACCGGGCGTACGAGATCAACATAAGCGGCGGCTCACCGGTAGTCACCCAAGTCGGTTCCATGCACTACCCCCGGACGTTCGCCAACAGCGTGGTGCTGCCGACCGGCCAGGTCCTGACTGTCGGCGGGGAAGAGCACGGAGTGGTCTTCAGTGATGACACCGCAGTCCTGAACCCCGAGATGTGGGACCCCACCACCGGCAAGTTCACCGTGATGGCCCCGGAGGCCGAACCCCGCGACTACCACTCCGTAGCGGTGCTGCTGCCCGACGGCCGAGTATTCTCCGGCGGCGGCGGGCTGTGCGGACCCTGCGCCACCAACCATCCCGATGGGCAAATCTTCACGCCGCCGTATCTGCTCAACCCGGACGGCACTCTTCGAGTGCGCCCGACCATCACCTCCGCGCCCACGACCGCTGCAACCGGGCAGACGATCACCGTCACTACCGGCGAGCCGGTGTCGAGCTTCTGCATGATCCGCTACGGCGAGTCAACCCATTCGGTGGACAACGACCAGCGGCGCATTCCGCTCTCCATTGTGTCCTCCACAGGAGACACCTACCAGCTGGCCATCCCCGCCGACCCCGGGATCGCCCTGCCCGGTCCCTACATGCTCTTCGCCATCGACGCACTAGGGACTCCCAGCGTCTCGACGACTATCTCCATCACCAACGTTGCTACTGAGCCGCCGACCGACTCGTACGGCCAGGCCGTCTTCAACGACGGCCCTGCTCTGTACTGGCCGCTCGACGACACCGCCGGGCCGACTGTGGCCGATGTAAGTGGCAACGGCGACAGCGGCAAAGCCATCGGTGGGGTCGCCTTCGGGACGTCCAGCCCGGTGGAGGGCCCATCGGGGACCGGGGTGACTTTGGACGGCGCCACCGGCGAGATCGTGGCGTCGCAGGGTATGACCTACCCCACCACGTATTCCGAGGAGATGTGGTTCACCACCACGACCACTAGCGGCGGCGGTCTTATGGGTTTCGCCAGCTCGACCAGCGACTCGTCCACCAAGTACGACCGTCAGGTCTGGATGTCCAATGACGGCCGGCTGAATTTCGGTTTGTGGGCCGGCCAAGCCGCGGTCATCCGGTCACCCGGCTCGTACAACGACGGCGACTGGCACTATGTCGTCGCGACCCAGGGACCCGATGGAATGAACTTGTATGTCGACGGGCAACTTGTGGCCAGCAGCACGAACGCACTGTCACAGGATTTCTACGGGTACTGGCACGTCGGCGAAGACAACTTCGACCTCTGGCCCCATGCACCGACAAGTGATTCTTTCGCCGGCACGGTGTCCGACGTGGCGTTCTACAACACCGAGCTGTCGGCCGCTCAGGTCGAGACGCACTACCTCCAGTCGGCCGGATAGTGGCGCACCAGCTCGGAACGTCGGCGAAGAGGGGACCACCTCCTGCCCCGAACATGCCCGCCAGCAGCAGTGCTGGACGGCCTTATAACACTGAAGCGACCGGCTCCCAACCGGGGGACACCCAAACAAGACTGTTGTCGCCGCCGACAAATGGTTCGTCGAGCCCCCACTCCGCCGACATGCCGGCCAAACCTCGACCCAACCTTGTACCGGGTCGAGCTCGTAAGTCCACCCAGTCGCCCGCCAACTCAATTCTGCAAAGAACCCCTTGACAGCCGGTCCTCAAATAGGAGACGTTCGAGGCGTGACGCCGGATCAGCTTGGAGACGAGGCGCTCCAGCAGGGAGGCCCTCGTGCTGGTTTGCGGGTGGGCTATCAGGTCATGGCCCACGCCGAGGTGGATCATTTGCGCCGGCTTCTCACCGTTCTTCTGAAATGGGATGCGACCGGCGAGACGGCAGTTCATTTCGATCGCTCCAACGGCCACCCCGACATCGACGATCTTTTCTGCGATCGTCTCCACCTACTCGAAGAGTGGCATGCCAGCGAATGGGGGACCGCTGGCCATCTTCATGCCCTGCGACGGTCGCTTTCGTGGTGGCGTGACCGTGACTTCGATTGGGTCGTCGTTTTGTCGGGACAGGATTACCCGATCAAACCAGTGGCCATGCTACGCGACCATCTAGCCGCCACAGACCGTAACGCATTCATCTTCGGTGGGCGGCTGGATCTCCCTGAGCGCCGCTTCCGCGTTGCCGAGCTGAGTCGAGACCAGGCGCGCAGCTTTTTGCAGTGGCGGAAGATCCCTGCCTTCCTATGGTCGCGCCCAGTTCGGGGCGTTACCCGATTTGGACTCAGAGCCGCCAACCGTGTCGCGCCGGGCGGACTCTTGGTGCGTGAGTTTCCTGGCCACGACCAACCGTTCGTCGGAGTGCGTTCAGCTCGCCGATGTCCCTTCGATCAGCAGACGCCGTGTCAGATGTCATTGGACTGGTTCGGGTTGGATCGCAAAGCACTCCTGGCCGCGACCGAGCCCAGCGAGCGCGCCGAACGGCTGGTCCGTTGGTACCAGCGGACCATCCTGCCCAGCGAATCGTTCTTCCTCACCTACCTGCGGTCCCAGCCGGGCATCCGTATTCGTGCCCAGCCTTTGCATCACATCCGTTTCCCGACCGGCGCAGCCCACCCGGTTGTCTTTACTGATGAGGACTTCGGCGACTTGGCCAGCTCCGAGTTCTTCTTTGCCAGGAAGTTCGACAGCACCAGCGGCGGCCTCTTGGACCGAATCGACCAAGAGCTACTTCGGAACGAGACCAGAATCGACTAATCGGATGCGATATGCGGCATGATCGCCTATCTGTTCGCGGGGGGAGGGGGGCGGCCGCTAGCGTCGGCCGGTATATGGCAAAGAATCGTCGACATCGCCGGTTCTTCTACGTTGTGTCCGTCCTTGGAAAGGTATGGCAGCACCCGAACAACCGGGACCGCCGGTTGCGGGCCTGCGCGAAGGCTGTCGGCTGGCAGGCCTACAAGCGCACGGTTCGACGGCCGATCGAAGTAGGCGCGTACGGCGGGATGAAGGTTCGGTGCTACCCGGACTCGACGGCCGCTTCCGATCTGATCTACTTCGGCGGGCTCTACGAGTACGACGAGATGTCCTTTTGCCGAAGATACCTGCGCGCCGGTGACACGGCAATCGACGGCGGTGCCAACATCGGCACCTTCACCCTGTTCCTCTCTGACCTGGTGCGCCCAGGCGGCCGGGTGATCGCCATCGAACCCGACCCGACGGCCGCCGAACGACTACGAGAGAACGTCTCCAACAACGGCCTCGACAGCAGCGTCGAAGTGATCCAGGCCGCCGTCGCGAAACAGCAGGGCACAGCCTCGTTCTCGACCGGTTGGGACGTGGCCAACCATCTCGTGCAGGGCCAAGCTCAAGACCGATCAGTCGAGGTGCCGACGACGACTTTGGACCTGGTCGCCGCGGACCTGGGCGAGATCGCCTTCGCCAAACTGGACCTCGAAGGGGGCGAGCATCACGCCCTCATGGGCGCCTCCATTCTGCTCGGGGGAGGGTCAGTGATGACGTGGATGATCGAAGGCATCGACTGGCGCATCCGCGAGGCAGGCGGGTCGCACTCGGAGATGCTGGCACTCCTGACCCACTCGGGCTACGGGTTTGCCACCTACGACGTTCGGGGCAGGCATCTACGGCGGCTGAACGCCGACGAGGTGACCATGACCAACTTCTTCGCTATAAGCCAAACCCATTGGAGCCTGGTTGAGCAACGCCTGGCGGAGTAGCGGTTCAGTACCCGCCGATTCCTGTAGCGGTTACATCGTCGGGATGCTCAGTCCGAGCGGAGCGGGTGACGGACCATAGGTCCTGAGAGCCCCAGCCGCCCTCCTCGTGCCGGACGACTGTCATGCCGCTGGCTACGATTCGATCCGCCGCCCATTCAGGCAGGGCCACGGCAAGTCCGTAGGGGTCGTCGTCGTGGTCGGGATAGTGGCTGTAACCGAAACCAGTATCGGCTATGGACTGCACGATGTGGCCGGCGCCAGCGTCGGATAGCGCGTAACGCGGTGGGATGACCGCTGTAATCCAGGGGTAGGCGTCGCTGCCTTGCAGGATTTCGTACCCAGACTTCCCGATGGTCGAGAAGACCAAAACGCCCCGGACGGTGAGGGCTTCCGCGAAATGGTGGAGGATGGGCTTCCAGTGGTCTTCGTCGAAGTGAGTGAGAAGCGATCCTGACCAGATCAGGTCGTAGTTCCCTCCGATGTCGGCTTCCCATAGAGGCTCCTTGCTTTGCGGCGCTGTCGCCGAGAAGGTTCGTTGGCAGAAGGCCACGGCGTCGGGGACTAGTTCGCCAGCCACGATTTCTGCCTCTGGCCACGTCGCTCGGAAGTAGCGCAGCAACCGTCCGTACCCACAAGGGAGGTCGAGAATCCTCTTCGGTGGGTCATCAGCTTCTTTCTCTAAGAGCGCCTGCTGAATCTTCGCGAGAGCTACGCGGCCCGTGGCGAAGTAGCCGGCTGGATACGCCCAACTAAACATGTCGTCGCGCGCGGCGATGGTGGTGATGAGCCCGAGAGTTTGATTTGTCGCTGACCGGCGGACCTTGCGCATCCGGCGGGCCCGCCCGAGACTGAGACGGAGCCGCGCCACCCCACCCAGGTCCTCAAGGCCCCGAGTTACTAGGTCACGGTCCGCACGAGCCACAACCCACATGGTAGCGATACACCCGCCTCGCCGACTGAGGTAGGTGGTGGGTTGAACCACTCGTTGATGGATTCGGCGCCGGTCTTGGGGCGTAGGGCGCCTGCCACTCGGGGACGGCTTCCGCACTGCGTCGGAGGACCTCCGGGAGCTTCTTCAGGGTGGTTTCCTGCGTTGTGACGTAGTAAGCCGGCGCCTGAAGCGGAAGCTGTAGAACGCCGCCCAAGACAGTGAGCTGACAACTCGGCGGGGCCTGTGGGCAGAGGGCCAGCAGCCGTGCCGTGTCATGAAGCGATGCGGTGCTGTGACGGCGATGTCTTGGATCAATCGCGGATACCGCCAATGGCGGGTTCGGAGGTGAGCGTGGACAGCGCAGCAGTCCCTGGAGAGGCATTGCCTGAGTCGGTCCAGCGGGTTACCGACGCTGGCTCGACAGACGATGGAGTCGGAGGTCGTGAGCGGGTCTGGGTGCACCGGGCGGCTGCGGCAGGGCTGGTTCTTCTGGCCGCCAACATCCTGTTTCGTGCCGCTCGATCGCGGGGGTACTACTGCGAGGACGACTACGGACACTTGCTCTTGTCCCGGGAGGCTTGGCGCCATCCAAGCCTGATTCTCGATGTCTGGGGCCGTCCCCTCATGACAGCGGTCTTCATGCCCGCCGCGAAGATCGGACGAGATGTCGGCATTCGAGCCACTGCTCTCGTGTTGATCTCGGTAGCGGCCCTCTGCTGTTACGGCCGCCGTCGAGCGCTGGGCTCTTCGGTCGCGTTGTTGGCACCCGTTTCGCTGCTCGCCTTGCCTCTGATGGCGCGCCTCTCGTTCACTGCCTTGCCCTACGCCCCGTTTGCGTGTGTGCTTGGGCTGGCGTTGTGGCTGGAGGCAAGAGGGCGTCAGCTTGCAGCGGCCGTCGTCGTGTCGATGCTGCCCTTGGCGCGACTCGAGGGGCTGGTCGTCATCATCGTCTGGGCAGTCTGGCTGGCCTGGCAGCGAAGGTGGTTGCTCGTCCCGGTTGTAGGCCTAGGCGTGGTCATGTGGGCGCTCATCGGCGCCGTGACGCACTCGGACTTACTCTGGATTCTTCACAGCAGTCCCTACGGTGTTAGTGGTTCGGCTTACGGAAGGGTCGGATGGACTTATATCTTTCACGCGTTCCCGATCTTTGTTGGACCGGTCATGGGAGGGCTTCTGTTCGCGAGCCTCGCACTGCGGCTCAAGCGCGACGTCCTGGTGTGCGCGATCGCCCTCGCTCTCTTGGGGTTCTACGTGGTCGCGTGGGGGCTCGGCGACTTCAACACTCTCGCCACCCCGATCTACCTGACGACAATGTCGGTTCCATTTGCGCTGATTACTTCCGAGGTGCTGGAGGTGGCACTGCAAGGACGTTCGGTGAGCATGCATCCCATCCTGGTAATTGTCGCCGCCTTGGTCGGGGTGGCTCTTCTGGCTGTGGGTCGGCGGCCGTCTGACGTTGTGATGATCCTTGTGGCCGGTGCGTTTGTCCTCTGGCTTTCACCGCTTATCGACCTTCGGGACCATGTTCGTGCGCTAGCGGGGTGGTGCGTTCTTCCCGTCGCCGTACTAGCCGGGATTGTTCTAACTCACGCCATCCCGCTGGACGGTTCGCCCTCGGTGTCTCGCCAGATCGCTAAAGAGCCGGTGGCTAAACGTATTGCCTTCTGGACCGATCCCGCTTTCGGCTGGTACGCGAACAGGCCGCCATCCCCTCCCGTCTCGATCCTGAAGGACCTGTCTATCGGGGGGTACGTGCTCCGTGACAGCAGTCTGGGGAAGTACGTGGTATCCGATTCGCGCCTTCGCCACTTGGGCTATCGGCCGGTGCGATCACAGAGCGCTAATGGGACGGTAGTGACGCTCTGGCGGCGTGTTCAGACGACCCCTCTCAATAAGCTCAAGTAGTAGACGGGCCGGATCGGTATCTAGAAGCGTATCTTCACCACCGCCGGCGCAGGCGCGAGCGCGGAACGGCGAACCGGCACCGTCCCGTCCTGCGGGTATCCCCTGACACATAAAGCCAGCGGACGTCCCGGGGTCAACAAGCGACCGAGCTGCTGGCGCGCGTCTACCACAGCCGCTGTGGTCTGCGCCCGAGCTAGGGGCAGGAGGGCGTGACCGCGGCCGCTTCGAAGCCGGCGACGCCGTTGCCGTTGACGCTCGAGCCGCTGTCCCCGGCGAAGGTGTAAAGCGGCTGGGAGTCGTAGGTGACCTGGAGGCGTCCCGCTTTGGCGGCGGAGACCGTCGCCAGGCACTTCGCCCCCTTGGGCTTGGTGGTCCCCTTTGGCATCAGCAGCGGTGGCCAGGCCTGCAGACAGCTGCCGGTGCAACCCGAGGGGTTCGTGTAGAGGCTTTGGCCCTTGAGGTTGACCAGCATCTCTCCTATCGGGCTGCGGTTCGCCTCTGTTACCACCTTCGTCTTCGTGCCCGATGTGGCCGAAGCCGCCGTCGCCGAAGCCGCCGTCGCCTGAGGTGAGAACACTCCGAGCGCGAACACACCAGACGCGGGGCCGATGACTAGCAGCGCCAGCCCAGCCTTCAGTCTCTTAGTCGTTCTCATGTGACATCTCCCTTTCGACGGTGGCGGTGACAACGAGTCGTTATACGGATGAGCGTCCCGTCGGGATTCCTGCTCGCCCAAAAAAAATCCCTGGCGGGGCACGCCGCTACTGCCGGGCTTGGGCTCTCGGTCCAGCTGGAGGCGCATTCGGACACCAGGAGGCGCCTGAGCGATCAGGTCCGGGCTGCACTCGTCGAGCACGGCTGCCGGCGGATACCCACCGGTCGTCGGGCGGGCTGTCTGGTGTCAGCACGTGACTATCGGGTCCCCTTCTTCAACCGACGGCGCCGATACCAGACATACCGTTCTTAGGCGCCGGGCCAGGCCTTTGGACGACGTTGGTCGCCTTGCCGTGGGGCGCGGGTGTAGCTTGCCGTTGTGGTGCGCCATGCCGGGCGTCGAGTCGGTAACCGAGGCTGAGTCGCCACCAGCTCGACATGGTGATCGACGGCATACGACCGGGAGAAGCGAAAGATGAAAAGAGGAATCGTTTTCCCCATCGCACTCGTACTTGGCTGGACTCTGTTCGGCCCAAGCGCGGGGGCGCAAGGCCAGACACTCACTCTCTTCGGGCAGAAGACGCCAACTCCCGTCGTCGTTACTCCACCGGGCGACGTTGTCCAGCTCGTCACCACCAACACGGATACCTACCTTCTTCTATCAGACGGAACTGTCTGGTCGATGGGGGAGGACAACTCGGGAGAGCTAGGCAACGGAACAATCCAGAATGGGTGGTTGACCACCCCGACGAAAGCTACCTTTCCGGCCGGAGTCGTGATTTCGTCGTTGGCCACGGTTGGCCCGCGCGCCACCGAGATGGCCATAGACACGAACGGTGACGTCTGGGGTTGGGGTCAGAACCATTTCGGACAACTCTGCCTGGGCAATACCAACGTGCAAGCGACGCCGGTGCAGCTTCCCTTCACCGACGTATCGTTGGTGGTCGGGGCTGGTGACCATGCCTCGTACGACGCCAACGGTGCGTTGTCTTCGTGTGGCAGCAACCAGAAGGGCGAGCTCGGGGACGGCACCTTCACCGATTCTCTGTCTCCTAAGGCGGTGGTTGGACTGCCGGACGAACCAATCACGGCTCTCACGGCGGCGTGGGGAACGACCGGTGCCGTGATGCAGGATGGCTCATTGTGGGTCTGGGGTTATCACGCCAACGGACAGCTGGGTATCGGCACGACAACGAACAGCGCCAGCGCGGTCCAGGTGCCGCTGGAGGCTCCGATAGCAGAGGCCGCTCAAGGGGGTGGCGCGCCGACGGATGGGCAAACTGTCGTGACCCTCACGGACGGAACTACGTGGGCCTGGGGCAACGACAACTGGGGCCAGCTCTGCCTTGGCTCGGTAACGCCAACCATCAAGCACCCACACCAGGTCAGTGGCACCTGGACGGCGGTGGCGAGCGGAGGTGAGACGGACTACCTCGTCAACACAGCTGGGAGGCTGTGGGCATGTGGCGACAACTCAAAAAGCCAGTTCGGGAACGGTACAGCGGGCGGGGAGTCATCGGTTCCCGTGTCGCTCCCCTACAAAACTGTCGAGCAAGTGTCGAGCACGAACTTCAACAGTGCAGTCCTGACCGGCTAAGTCTGTCGAGCAGGCCCTTTCAGGGCGCGGACCAGGAGGTCTGCGTGATGCAGCGATCGAGTCGCTTGGAGCCTGAGTGCCGGCCGACCGTTGCGGGCGATCAGACTCGAACGGGCGCCTCGAATTGAGCGCGTACGGCCTCGCCTATCTGAGCCCGGACGTCGGCCCCTGACAACATCACGTCGACCATGGTAAGCGAGGTGTGGATGTGACCGCGGGCGCGGATGTGGCGAACCGGCACCCCGGCCGACTCCAGCGCCTTCGCATAGGCCAGCCCTTCGTCGCGCAGCGGATCAAAGTCGGCCGTCACTATGACGGCGGGCGGAAGGTCCGACAGATCGCCGAGCAGTGGTGACGCCTTCGGATCGCTGCGGTCGACCGGGTCCGCGTACTGGTCCCAAAACCACTGCATCAGAGCGGAGGTCAGCACGTGGCCTTCGCCGTTCTCTTCGTAGGAGGGACGCGTCATATCGGAGTCGGTCACGGGTGTGAGCAGTACCTGGCCGCGTATGTCGGGACCGCCGGCGTCTCGAGCGAGCTGACAGGCTACGGCCGCGATGTTGGCGCCGGCGCTCCATCCCGCGACCGCCAGTTGGCCGCGGACGCCGCCCAATTCGTTGGCATTGGCAGCGATCCACTGCACGGCGGAGAAAGCGTCGTCAGCGGCCGCCGGGAAGCGGGCTTCGGGAGCATGTCTGTAGTTGACCGACAAGATGATGGCGTCGGATCGCACGCACAGGTCACGACAGAGAGGATCGTCGGACTCCAAGCTGCCGAGCACCCATCCGCCTCCGTGGAAGTAGGCGACGATCGGATGAGGACCGGGGCTGGCCGGTCGGTACAACCGGTATTCCAGGACCCCGGCTGCACCCGGCAACACGCCGTCAACGATCTCACCCACGTCGGGCCCGGGCGGACGCTCGGCGGCCATCACCTCCATGAACGCTCGGGCGTCCTCGACCGGCATCGACTCGATCGCGGGCAGGTCCATCGAAGCCATCATCTGGAGCATCATGGCCACGTCGGGCTGTACCTGGCGGATGACGCCGTCCTGGCAGCGCGACGCCCCGCTCCCCGCCAGATTGAAGCCGAGGTAGTCCTTGACCACCACCTCGTCGCAAGCGGCCCGGTAGGCGTCGACGCCCCCGATATAGGGCAGGAACACGCGCGGCTTGCCAGGAACGTTGGCCCCCATATACCACGAGTTGGCCGTCGGGTACAGGGTGATGGCGGCGCAGTCGTCGACGTGCTGGTTCCAGCCCGCTTCCGCCATCTCGGTGGGTTCGATCGTCTCGAAGCCCTCAACTCGCAAGTGGTCGAGGCAGTCGACGACCCAGTCGACGTGTTGCTCGATCGACACGACCATGTTGGACAACACCGAAGGGCTTCCGGGCCCGGTGAGGGTGAAGAAGTTCGGGAAACCGACGGTCGTGAGACCGAGGTAGGTAGACGGACCGTCGGCCCACTTCTCCCTGAGGGTGACCCCGTCCCTTCCGGCGATGTCGACGCCGACGAGCGGACCCGTCATGGCGTCGAATCCAGTGGCGTAGACGATGGCGTCGAACCCGAAGGACTCGTCCAATGTGTCGATCCCCGACTCGGTGATCGTGGCGATGGGGTGCTTGCGTAGGTCGACGAGGCGGACGTGCGACAAGTTGTACGTCTTGAAGTAGTCGGTATCGAGGCACGGCCGCTTGGTGCCGAAGGGGTGATCTTTCGGGCAAAGCGCGTCGGCGGTTTCCGGATCGGTAACGATCGAGCGGATCTTCTCGCGGATCATCTCGGCCAAGATCTGGTTGGAAGCCAAGTTGTAACCTTGATCACTGAAGACGTTGAGGATGGCGAACAGCTCACCGGCCTCCCACGCCGCCTCGAAGCGTTCCCGACGCACCTCCTCCGAGGCGGCCATCCCGCTGATCTCTGTGAGTTCGATGGGTACCCCGCCGCGCGACCACCTCGCGGCCTCGCGGTAGCCCACCCGGTCGGCTGCGAGAGACGCGAGGCGCTCAGGCGAAGCCGGTCCGTTGTGGGCGGGGATGGAGAAGTTCGGGGTGCGCTGGAACACGGTGAGGTGAGAGGCCTGGGCTGCTATCAGCGGGATCGACTGGATCCCTGACGACCCGGTGCCTATGACCGCGACCCGTTTGCCCGCGAAGTCGACACCCTGGTGGGGCCAGCTGCTGGTGAAGTAGATCTCGCCATCGAACCGGTCGGCTCCCTCGATTTCTGGTGACTTCGGAATGGACAGGCATCCGCTGGCCATGACGTAGAAGCGACAGCTGACGTCGTCACCGCGATCTGTCCTCAGGCGCCATCGCCTGTCCGCTTCGACCCAAACCGCCGACTCGACTCTCGTCGAGAATTGGATGTCGCGCCGGAGGTCGTAGCGGTCGGCCACGTGCTCCAGGTACGAAAGGATCTCCGGTTGAATCGCATATTTCTCGGACCAATGCCAATCGCGATCTAGGTCCGAGTCGAAGCTGTAGGAGTAATCGGTCGTCGGAATGTCACACCGGGCCCCGGGGTAACGGTTCCAATACCAGGTTCCTCCGACATCACCGGCGGCGTCGAACACCTTGGACGAGAAGCCGAGCTGTCGAAGACGGTGGAGCAGGTACAGCCCGGAGAACCCGGCGCCCACGACGACGACGTCCAGCTCTGGCGGCACCACGTTCGACCCGTTATCTGCTGCGTCCATCGGGCTTCCCCTCTTGCTCAGCGGCGACTCCGGTGGAGAGCCCGCCAATCCGCAGTTTCTCACCAACCGATCCCCAGGTCGAGCCGTGCGTCGGGACGACCGTAGGATCCTGTGGCTCAGCCGGCGAGGAAGCTCAGACGTACCTGCCGGTCGAGATTGTCGAGATTGGTGTCGACCAGGCATATCGACTGCCACGTGCCCAGCTGCATCCGCCCGGCGAGCACCGGAACGGTCAGCGACGGTGAGACAAGAGCAGGTAGGACGTGATCGCGCCCGTGGCCCGGGGAGCCGTGCCGGTGCTTCCAAGGCCCGTCGAGCGGCGCCAGCCCATCCAATAGATGCAACAGGTCGCCGTCGCTACCGGCGCCGGTTTCGATGACGGCCAGTCCGGCTGTCGCGTGAGGAACGAAGACCGAGAGCAGTCCGTCCGAAGCGTCACTCACGAATCGTTCGCAGTCGGGGGTTAGGTCGCAGACACGGGCTCGTCCGCCGGTATTCACCTGGATGATCTCGCTTCTCATGCCCCCATTGTCACTCGGGCAAGGGCCATTCGTACCGAAGCGCCGGGTGCCGACGACCTGGATCGGCGGATGGCCGGGAGCTCGGCGCCGGTTCTAGAGTCGGGGAGCGTGAAATTGACCGGCAAGAGGCTTGTCGTGACCGGGGGGACAGGTTTTCTCGGCTCGCACGTCGTGCGCGAGTTGTTGGGAGCCGAAGCCCAGGCCATCGGGCTCGGCAGCTCGGACTACGACCTTCGACGACCCGACGCCATCGGCCGGATGCTGGACTTATATAAGCCGCACGCGGTCGTGCACCTCGCGGCCGTGGTCGGCGGGATTGGTGCAAATCGACGGGAACCGGCTCGCTTCTTCTACGACAATGCGGTCATGGGCCTGCACCTGCTCGAGGAGTGCCGGCTCCGCGACGTACAGAAGGTCTTGGTCGTCGGCACGGCCTGCTCTTATCCGAGTGCGACGCCGCTGCCGATGGTCGAGGACGACATGTGGTCGGGATACCCCGAAGTGACCAACGCTCCTTACGGCATCGCGAAGCGGATGCTTCTCGTTCAAGCCCAGGCCTACCGGGCTCAGTACGGGACCAACATCGTGTGCATCGTCCCCACCAATCTTTATGGCCCGGGGGACAACTTCGACCTGGAATCCGGTCACGTCATACCCGGGATGATTCGCCGGTTCAGCGAGGCGGTTGCCGCCGGCGCCGACGAGGTGACGCTCTGGGGTGACGGGACACCGACCCGAGAGTTTTTATTCGTGGCTGACGCGGCGCGCGCTTGCCGACTGGCACTAACTGACTATGACGAAGGTGATCCGATCAACGTCGGGTCCGGCCAAGAGATTTCCATCGCGGACTTGGCCGGCGTCATCGCCGAAGCGGTGGGATTCGCAGGAGCTATCAAGTGGGACAGCACTCAACCGAACGGGCAGCAAAAGCGGCGACTGGCGACTGACCGGGCCCGCCGGGCCTTCGGTTTCACGGCCGAAACCGGCCTTGAGGAAGGCCTGACCGAGACGATCGACTGGTACCGATCGAAGACGGAGCTCGGCGTCCCGGCTACGCCTTGGTGAAACCCCCGATCGTCGTAGCCCGCCGNNCCGCCGATTCGACAGGCTCGGCGCTCGCCTCACCTCGATGGTCAACGCCCGCACTGTGGCGAGCGCGCTCGAGCTCGACTTCCGGTTCGTCTGGTTAAGAGAGGGCAACTCCGAACTCGAGGATCCCGCTGAGCTCTTCGACGGGGCGTTCCTCGATCACCACGAAATCTCTTCCGGATCTCTCGACGGGATGACACCCGTCATCGGCGAGGAGGTGGCCGATCTCGAGTATCGGCTGGGCGCGCCGGGTGACGACGACGAGGCGGAGGGCCGATTCGCGGACCTGGTAGACCCATTTACGATTTGGGGGCTGGGTCGCGGTGCCGACGAGGAGGCGCAGGCGCGCTTCGTCGACTCGTTTCGGAGCCTCGGTTGGAACGAGGTCGTCTCGTCCCTGATGTCCGTCTGCGCGAAGCAGGACACCGGAGACGGATGGACGGCCGTGCACCTGAGAGCGGGCGACATCGTCACCGGGGAGTGGCGTCACATCATGCACCACGAGAAGTACACGCCCCTGGCGTACGTCGAGCACGCCATCGAGCAGCTAGGGCTCGGCGACGCCAATGCCCTCATACTGTCCGACAGCGAAGCGTGCGTCGACCACCTCCGGGCCCGATATGAGCGTCTCGTCGTGCCGTCCGAACTTCTGCCCGGGTATGACCGCCTCACCGAATCGCAGAGGGCCCTAGCTGAGATTCTGTTGATGTCACGGTGCGACCGAATCGCCGGCCCCCACCGCAGTGCGTTCAGCTGCCTCGCCGCCAACCTGGGGGGCACGCCGATCATCCGCCCGGACCTCCTGCTCCCGGATGGGCAGGAAGCCGACATATTGGAAGCCGCGATCCGTCGCTCTGCGGGCCAAGTCGCACCTTTCGAACGACTCGCGGCGCGTGACATCGGGTGGTACGTGGACGTCTTCGGGGACGCGGTCACCGTCGACCGTCGGTTGGCGATGATTGAGAGGGCCTTGCGCCTCGACGACGATTTCGCGGGGATGCACGCCCGTCTGGCTCGAACGTCGGCCGCCGCCGGGAGTTTTCGCCAGGCTCGCCGGGCGGCCGAACGGGCACGGCAGATAGCGGTGTCGGTCGACCGACATGACGACCCGCTTTTGGAGGCGCTGGCGTCGACGGTTGCCGTCCGGTGTCTTGAATCGTTCAGGCCTTGGCACGGCCCCCCTTCGGCGGGCGCAGTGTCGGAGGTCAGCGCCGACCTGGACCGTTGCATCGAACTACGCCCACATCAGATCTACTGCGACGAAGTGGTGGCCAGCCTTCGGTTTCTTGTCGGTCTGATGGGATGGTTCTCGGCCGCGCCGAGGTCGTTCCATCGTCTCGCCGTTCGGCGTCTCGCCAGTCGGGGCTTCGATGCGGTCGACGTGTCCAGCTTCCGGTGTTCGGGGCTCGAGGCCCATCGCAAGCTCCCGCTGTACGACCCGGTCTCGCGTGACCTGGAGCGGATCGTGATCTCGCTGTCCAGTGAGATCGGCGCCGCGTTCGCAGCGAGACACCCTTCTTCGCAATTGCTCGTCGAGACCGGCGTCGATCGGATAGCAACGACCCACACAGAAGGCAGATGGCTCGAGGGCGACGTCCAGTGCGATACCGGAGGACCGACGTTGGTACTCGTGCGGTTACCCGAGAACCAGGGCTGGCACGTGAGTCCCGGCGTGCGGTCACAAGCCGGGAGTGGAGCCTTCAGATACCGGATCCCGGTCCCCGACGCAGGACACCTGCCCGACGATCTCCTGCGACGTCTGGACGCATGGATCGTCCCCGCAGAGTCCGCACCCGCAGCGTTGTCGCTCGCGGCCCGGCGCAGGCGCGAAAGTTCGCCGGAGTCGTAGCGGCCATGGCCAGAACGCTCACCTACACTCCACGCCGTGGATGACCCGATCGCCGCTCTCGCCGACCAACAAGAGGCACTGACCAGGATCCTGACCGACCTCGACGCCGACGGCTGGCACCGTCCGACCCGATGTGAGGGATGGGACGTGGCCGACGTGGTCCTGCACCTGACCCAGACCAACGAGATGGCCATCGGCAGCGCAAGGGGCGACTACGACGCGGTTCTTTCTCGTCTGACCGGTGGTCTCGAGCAGGCGGCGTCGGTCGACGACGGCGCCGCCAAGATGGTGGAGAGGGACAGGGGCGCGAGCGACGCCGACATCCTGGTCAGGTGGTCGACGTCCGCCGAGGAACTCCTGGCCGCGCTCGCGGCCGAGGACCCGTCCGAGCGGGTGCAATGGGTGGCCGGCCAGCTATCGGTGAGGACCCTGGCCACCACCCGCCTGGCCGAGACGTGGATCCATGCCGGCGACGTGGTTGACGCCCTCGGGATGGACCTTCCCGCAACGGACGGCCTGGCCCTGATCGCCCGGCTGGCTTGGCGCACGCTGCCGTACGCGTTCTCGTCCGCCGGGCGAACCATGTCGGGCCCGGTCGCTTTCAGGCTGACCGGCCCGGACGGGTCGGGTTGCGAGTTCATCCCGGACGGGACAGCGACCACCACCATCAGCGGTCCCGTCGCCCATCTCTGCCTGGTCGCAGCCCGCCGGGTGAGGGCGAGCGCGACCGACCTTCACGGCGAGGGTCCCGACTCCGAGGCCGTCCTCGAGCTGGTCCGCACCTACGCCTAGGGAGGCCCGATGACGGAACCGTCCACGACATCGAAGGCGGTCCGACGCTTGGCGGCCGCCCTCGAACCGTTTACCGGGCAGGTCTACTTCTCGCCCGAATGTCACGCCGAATACGAGAAGCTCGGGTTCGGTCCCAGCCCCGGCGAATTCGGTGGGGTGCAAATGCCCGACGGTTCGGCTTACTTCTGCAGCCGCGGGTCATGCCTCGGTCAGGTCCCAGGCGAACTGGTCGCAGCCGCCTTCGCCGTATTCAACCCGGCCGTGGTGTTGCCCGCGGTAGCCCACGGCTGGTCGTTGACAGACGCCGAGACGATCGAGTCCGCCCGCACCCGGGGCGCGGTCGCCCAGCTCGAGCGGATCCTCGGGCCCGCTCCCAAAGGAGTGCACCGGGTCGGAGAGCTGCTGGGGCGCGCCGGCGAGCCGCTGCGCCCAGAGGGGCGGCCTCTCTACGCCGGCATGCTCGCCCGCGACCTCCCCGACGGCGCATTGGGCGCAGCCTGGCGTCTCGGTGACCGCCTCCGCGAGTTCCGCGGTGACAGCCACACGGCGGCTTGGACATCGGCTGGGCTCGATGCCACGGAGATCGGTCTGTTGAGCGAGCTGTATTGGGGTCTGCCGCTTCGGACCTACATCCGCACCAGGGCCTGGTCGGACGCCGAACTCGACGCCGCCGAGGAAAGACTGGTGGCCCGGGGACTGCTCGCCGGCGGGTCCTTCACCCCAACGGGGCGCGAGCTTCGAGAAAACGTCGAGCTGTCCACCGACGTCCAATGCGCTCCCATGGCCGCCGCTCTCGCCGAGGACCTCGACGAACTGCTCTCGATACTCGAGCCGTGGGGCGCGGCGATCAGGGCGGCCAAGGGCTACCCCGCCAGCGGCCCCCACGACCTGGCCGAGGCGGCCGCGATCCGCTGATACCCGTCGGCTGGTCGCGTGCCCGTCGGAGCCTCCATCAGCCCGGGTGACCATCGGCGAGGAACTCGTAGCTGGGGTTGATCATCCCGATCTGGCCCCGAAGGTCGGCGACGGTGCCTTCGACGACGATCTTGCTCCCCGGGATCATCCCTGGAATCTGGCGGCGGCCTAGGAACGCCACCACCAGCCTTCCGTGGTCGTCGGTCAGCTGTACTTGGAGTGAAGCGGTGTCTCCCCACGGTTTCACCGTTACCGACTTGACCCGGCCGGCGACCCGGGCCCGCTGGCGCACTTGCAACGACGAAATGGGGACCGTGCCGTCGACCTTCGGGACCGCTTCCTCTTCGGCGAGCGCCTGATCCACCCGGTGGCGCTCCCGCGATTGCTGCCGGTCGGTCCTGCGCTTCCATTGACGGTGCTCGAGCTCGCCTCGGGCATCGAAGGGGACGATGGTGGCGTTGACGTGATCGAGGCGGCTGATGGCAGCAGCGATGCGCTCGCCGGTCGAGTCGTGCAGAAGGCGACCGAGGCCGAACGCGTAGGCGCGCCTAGGCATCAGTACGGAGACTTCTGTCTGGCCGTCCGACGCCACCTCGGCCGCCATTTCGATGGAGGCTCGCGCCACCCGGCGGTCGGGGCACTCGATCAGCTCCAGCGGCAGGCGGCTCAACCCCAGTCTCACCCACCGGTCGGCGAGGGCTTGCGATCGTGTGCTGTCGATCACGAAGTGAACGGCACGCAACTCGTCGACCGACATGGTCCTGGCGTACTGGATCACCCGGGCCGTGGCCAGGTCGAGACTGTCGACCAGGACCAGGGCGACGTGGCGCGGAAGGGGCTTGGCTTCCACGGCTCGCTCGGCCGCACCCTCTCCCAGCGCCGTCGACTCCTGGACGTACTGGCGGTGCGTGCGGATGAGGACGTACATAAGGATCGGGAACAGCACGACGACCGCCCAGGCACCCTGCGTGAACTTGGTCACCGCGAAAATGATGACCACGAGGGCGGAGACGACGGCTGCGGAGCCGTTGATCCACATCTTGTGGCGGTAGCCGCGCTCGTGGTTCGTCAAGTGGTACTTGACCATGCCGGCGCCGGCCATGGTGAACCCGCAGAACACGCCGATGGCGTAAAGGCTGACGAGCGAGTCGACCTTGGCGCGGGTGATCATCAGGAGGGCGATGGCGACCGCTCCGAGGAAAAGGATTCCGTTCGAGAACACCAGACGGTGACCCCTCTTGGTGAACGGGCGCGGCAGGAACCGGTCGCCGGCGACAAAGTTGGCGAGGAACGGGAACCCGTTGAAGCTGGTGTTGCCGCCGGTGTAGAGGATCAGGAGGGTCGAGAGTTGGACCACGTAGAAACCGATCCGGCCGACCGCGCTGGAGCCGAACGCCGCCTTCGCCACTTGCGAGATGACCGTAGGGGAGCCGCTGCTGTAGGGGATGGCGTGGGTGAAATGGGCCAGCAGCGACACGCCGAGGACCAAGGTGCCGAGGGTGAGGCTCATGATCCCTAGGACCCGGCGCGCATTGTTCCCCTCGGGCGAGCGGAAGGCCGACACGCTGTTCGAGATGGCTTCAAGTCCGGTCAGGGACGAGCCGCCGTTGGCGAAGGCCCGTAGCAGCACGAACACGGTGGCGAACTGGAGCAGGCTGTGGGTGTTGTGCCCGATCGGGACGTGGCCTGACTTGGCAGCCACATGAGGTAGGTCCCCGAGGGCGGCCCGGACCAGCCCGACGATGACCACCAGTAGCAAGGAGGCGATGAAAAAGTAGGTGGGAATAGCGAACGTCCGGCCCGCTTCCCGGATGCCGCGCAGGTTGCCCCAGATCAGCAGCACCACGACCAGGACGCATATGCCGGTGGGGATGTTGTCATGGCTCAGGCTCGGGACCGCAGACGTGAGGGCGTCGGTACCGGCCGCAACCTGAACGGCGACGGTCAGGGTGTAGTCGATGAGGAGGGCAACGGCGGCGAACTGAGCGACGTTGAGCCCGAAGTTCTCGCGTCCCACGACGTAAGAACCGCCGGCCTTGGTGTACACCATCACCACCTCGCGATACGAGAGGGTGACGAGGATGAGGATGGCCAGGATGACGAATGTCACCGGGAGTACGAGGGTGAAGGCCGCCACCCCGAAGGTCGGGACCAGGATGGCCAGCATCTCCTCGGTGCCGTAGGCGGACGACGAGATCATGTCGCAGCTGAGGACGCCCATGGCCACGGGATTGCTGAGCCGTTCGCCTTCCAATTGTTCCGTCACGAGCGGCGGTCCCAGCAGACGGCGCTTGAGCCTGTATCCAGTGGTCTCTTTGAGTACCGGCTTCCTGTAGTCGGCGGAGGGGCTCATGGGGGGCAAGTCTTACTACGATCCGGCCGGGGACAATGGGGACCCGTAGGATGGCACACCGTGCCCCTACGCCGCGTCGTCGTCACCGGAATCGGAGTCGTCAGTCCCGTCGGTTCGACGGCCACTTCGACGTGGGATGCGCTCGTGGCCGGTCGGTCGGGCATCGGGAAGATCTCACAGTTCGATCCGAGCGAGTTCCCAGTTCGCATCGCAGGCGAGGTGGACGGGTTCGAACCCGACGCCATTTTCGGTCGGCGGCGGGCCAAGCATCTCGATCGGGTCACGCAGCTGGCGCTGGTAGCCGCCAAGGAGGCCATAGACGGGTCCGGCCTCGAGATCGGCGCCGATGGAGATCGCGTCGGGGTCGTCTGGGGCACCGGGGTGGGCGGGCTCGGGGCCTTCGAGGATGGCATCACGGTCCTCAACGAACGCGGCCCGGCGTGGGTGAGCCCGTACTCGCTACCGATGATGATCCCGAACATGACCGCCGGCCACATCGCCATGGAGTGGGGTATTCGGGGCTACAGCTCCTGCACGGCCACGGCCTGCTCCGCCTCGGCGCAGGCGATCGGCGAAGGTCTCGACCTCATCCGGGCGGGCCGGGTGGACTCGATCGTGTGCGGAGGCAGCGAGGCGGCCGTGACCCGCGTCGGCATCGCCGCCTTCGCCGCCATGAAGGCTCTCTCCACCCGCAACGACGATCCCGAACTGGCTTCACGCCCCTTCGACGCCGATCGCGACGGCTTCGTCATGGGTGAGGGCGCCGCGGCCCTGGTCCTCGAAGATCGAGAGATGGCCATCCGGAGAGGCGCCCCGATCCTGGCGGAGCTGCTCGGTTACGGCGTCTCGTCGGACGCCTTCCACATGACCCAGCCGCACCCGGAAGGTGACGGTGCCGTGCGGGCCATGCGAGCGGCGCTGCGCGACGCTGAAATCGACGTGACGTCGGTGAGCTATGTCAATGCCCACGGAACGTCGACGCCGCCCAACGACCGCATCGAGACGCTGGCCCTCAAGAAGGTGTTCGGTGAAAAGGTCCCGGCCGTGTCCTCCACCAAGTCCATGACCGGGCATACCCTCGGTGCCGCCGGAGCTTTGGAAGCCGCCGTATGTGTCGAGACCCTCCAGCACCAGATACTCCCTCCTACGACCAACCAGGAGAAGGACGATCCGGACTGCGACCTCGACTATGTACCGAACGAAGCTCGCCAAGCACAAGTCGATGTCGCGCTGACGAACAGCTTCGGCTTCGGCGGCCACAACGCCACGCTGGTGTTCGGAAAGGCGTGATGGTGCCGGCTACGCCGTCACGATGATAAACAGCATCCCCCCGACTTGGCAGGCGACCTGGCCTCCGACGCTGGCGGTGCCGTGGCCCCTCCCGGCGCTGGTGCCGAGCTGATCGAGTTCGACCGACAGCTCCAGGATGTCGCCGGGTACCACCTGGCGCCGGAAGCGGGCTTTGTCGATCCCGCCGAAGAGCGGGAGCTTGCCCGAGTAGCGCGCATCGGAGAGGAGTGCGATGCCGCCCAATTGGGCCAAGGCTTCGACCATCAACACGCCGGGCAGTGTGGGCCGTCCGGGGAAGTGGCCGGCGAAGAAGGCCTCCTCGCCCGTCAAGCGCCACACTCCCTTGGCCGACGTCGACGGAACGATCTCGGTCACCTCGTCGACGAACAGAAACGGAGGTCGGTGGGGCAGGACGTCGGCCGGGTCTGGGAAGGTCGATTCGTCAGCGTGGGTCATGGACGGTCCTCAGTGGCCCATGCCTAAGCCGCCGTCAACGGGTATTACCGCACCCGTGATATAGCCGGCCGCGTCCGACGCCAGGAACGACGTCACGGCGGCGATCTCCTCTGGTGAGGCCATCCGCTTGAGCGGGACCTGCTCCAGGATCTCGGCTTGGCGAGCATCGGACAAGGCGGCCGTCATGTCGGTCGTGACGAAGCCGGGGGAGACCACATTTACCGTGACACCCCGGCCCCCGATTTCTCGAGCCAGGGACCGGGCGAAGCCGATGAGACCGGCTTTGGACGCCGCGTAGTTGGTCTGGCCAGGAGAGCCGGTCAGGGCGACCACGGAGGAGATGAAGATCATCCGCCCCCACCGGGCCCGGATCATCTTGGACGTGGCTCGCCGGGCGACGCGGTAGGCGCCGCTGAGGTTGGCGTCTATGACCTCAGACCAGGCATCCTCCTTCATCGACAGCAGCAACTGGTCGGCGGTGGCTCCGGCGTTGGATACCAGGATCTCGACCGGTCCCAGCTGCGCCTCCACCGATGAGAACGCCGCGTCGACATCTTCGACGGAAGTGACGTCGCATCGCACCGATACGAATCCTTCGACGGGCTCGCTTCGATGCGTCACGGCCACCCGGTGGCCGGCGTCAGCGAAAGCGCGCGCGATGGCGAGCCCGATGCCGCGATTTCCACCGGTCACCAAAACCGTCCGACCGGACATCGTGGCTACACCCCCATGGCGTGGAAGCCACCGTCCACGTGGAGCATTTCACCGGTGGTAGCCGGGAACCAGTCTGAGAGCAGGGCCACGCAGGCCTGGGCGACCGGCTTCGGGTCTTTGGCGTTCCAGCCGAGGGGAGCTCGTCCGTTCCACGCTTCCTCGAAAAGGCTGAAGCCCGGTATCGACTTGGCCGCCATGGTCTTGACCGGCCCGGCGGCGACCAGATTCACGCGGATCCGATCGGGCCCCAAGTCGCGGGCCAAATAGCGCGACGTCGATTCCAAAGCCGCCTTGGCCACTCCCATCCAGTCGTATCCGGGCCAGGCCACCGTGGCGTCGAAGTCCAGCCCGACGATCGAACCGCCGCCGGCGGCTTGCATCAGGCCGCGGAAGCCGGTTGCGAGCAGCTTCAACGAGTAGGCCGATATCTCCAAGGCCACTTTGACGTCGTCCCAGCCGGCGTCGAGGAAACCGCCGCCGAGGCACGACGCGGGGGCGAAACCGATCGAGTGCAGCACGCCATCCAGGGCCCCCCACCGGGACTTCAGGTCCTCGGCCACGGCGTCGACCTGGTCGGGAACGGTCACGTCCAGTTCGAGCACGTCGGGTGGAGAAGGCAAGTGCCGAGCCACCCGACGGGTCAACGACATGCCCCGCCCGGCGCCGGTCAGCACGATCTCGGCGCCCTGCTCCTGGGCCAGCTCGGCCACTGCGTACGCGAGCGAGTCGTCGGTGAGCACCCCTGTCACCAGGATGCGCTTTCCCTCGAGCAGTCCGAGCATGAACAGCCACCCTAGGCGGCTCGCGACGTGGACTAGAGGGGCCGGCCCGACCGGATAGCTTTGAGGGAATGGATCGAGGAGAAGCCTTCACCACTTTCCGGGGCTGCGTGGCCGAAGTACTGGACATCGAACCCGACGAGGTCAACCTCGACGCACGTTGGCGGGAGGACCTCGACGCCGACAGCTTGGCCGTGGTGGAGATAACCCTGGCGCTCAACGACGCCTTTTCCATAAAGATCCCCGACGTCGACCCAGAACAGCTGGTGACAGTCGGGCAGGCCTTCGACCTGGTCGCCGATCTGGCGGGCGTGGCACCGACGGCCTGATGCCCCTCGAGGAACCGGCGGAGTTCCGCTTCGGGGATCGGATGACCGACGTCGAAGCGATGATGTGGCGTCTCGAAGGGCTCGACCCGATGTTCAGGACCACCATGACCATGGTCGTGGCCCTCGACGGAGCGCCGGATCGGGCTGCGGTGGTGGACCGTTTGGATCTCGTTTCCCAGCGCATCCCTCGACTTCGCGATCGAGTCGTTGCCGGGCCCTTGGAGATGGTGCCCCCACGTTGGGAGCCCGACCATGAATTCGACATCCGTCACCACCTGCGCAGCGTCGTCGCGCCGGGAGCAGGCACGGGAGCGGATCTGCTCCTCGCGGCCGAATCGGTGGCGGCCGAACCGTTCGACCGGGAACGGCCGCCGTGGCAGGTTGCGTTCGTGGAGGGCCTGGCGAACGGATGTGAGGGCTTGGTGCTCAAGCTCCACCACAGCTACACGGATGGTCTCGGTGGAGTGAAGCTGGCCCTCGAACTGTTCGACCTCGAACCACGACCGCCCGGGGCCGCGTGGATCGAGCCCCGATCCGGACCGGCCCCCCTCCCGTCGCTGATCGGGCGCCTGGCCGAAGACCTCGCTTTCGAAGCTCAGCACACCGCAGGAGTTCTAGGGAGGGTGCTGCCCTGGGCCGTCACCGCTTTGCGGAGCGCGGTGCACGACCCCGACGCCGCGGCTCGGTCCACCTTCGAGGTGGCGCGGTCGCTGCGCGACCAGGCCGAGCAGGCCGGGCGTCCCGGCAGCCCGATCATGACCAGGCGCTCGGCCGGGATGCGCCTGGCCGCCATTGACCTGCCGCTCTCCGGNNCGCGGCCCGCCACGCCGGCGGCACGGTCAACGACGCCTTTCTAGCCGGACTGCTCGGCGGGCTGCGCGCCTATCACGACAAGCACGGATCCGCCCCCTCGACGCTGCGGGTCGGGATGCCGATAAGCAAGCGCTCCGACGATACGAGCGCCGAGATGCACAACCAGGTCGAGGCCGTGCTCCTACGCGGCCCTTTGCGCCTCGCCGACCCGGTCGAGCGAATTCGGTTGCTGCACGAGATGGTCGGCCACGCCCGCAGCCAGCCTCTTCTCGCCCTGTTGGACGAGGTCACGGGTCTCGGAGTTCGGGTTCCCGGCGTCCAGCACGTCCTCGCCCGAATGGTTCGTTCGATCGACGTCGTGGCCTCGAACGTGCCGGGTCCTCCCCTCGACCTGTACCTGGCCGGTTGCCGTCTCGACCGCATGATCCCCTTCGGGCCACGCGGCGGCGCCGGGCTCAACGTGACCCTGCTGAGTTACTGCGGCGCCGTCCAGGTGGGAGTCAACATGGATCCCGCCGCCATACCCGATACGGCCGTCCTCACAGACTGCCTCGAGGCCGGATTCGAAGAGGTCCTCGAATGCGCGCCCTGATCCCCTAGACGCCGACCGCGCCTCCGTCGTCTTTGCTCCGAGTCCGGTAACGCTCGCGGGCGCCTTCGATGGCCGCCTCGGCCGCCGGGCGATCGGACCACCCACCCGGTTCCGTGCCCTTGCCGGGCTCGAGGTCCTTGTAGATGTCGAAGAAGTGGGCTATCTCCCGTAGCTCGAACTCGGGCAGATCGGCCAGTTCCTGGACGTGGTTCCACCTCGGATCGCTGGCCGGCACGCACAGCAGCTTGGCGTCCACGCCTTCCTCGTCTCGCATCAGGAACACCCCCACGGGCCGGGCGTGAATGTGGCAGCCCGGAAAGGTCGGCTCCTCGAGTATCACCAGAGCGTCCATTGGGTCCCCATCCTCGGCGAGGGTCCCCGGCACGTACCCGTAGTCCTCCGGGTAGCGCGTCGCCGTGAACAACATCCGGTCCAGCCAGATGCGCCCAGCCTCGTCGGCCTCGTACTTGTTGCGGGTCCCTTTTGGGATCTCGACGATCACTTCGATCTGCATGCGCCGTTAGTAGCACGGCGGCCGCGGGTGGCGCAGGCCGCTCACTGTCCGCACCCACTCGAGCAGNNCGAGCCGTGATAGCTCATGAAAACCTTCGGTTTGGGTTGGTTCCGGCGAGCGAGGGGGTCGAAATTACATGGCCCGTTCTGTTGCGCCCACCCTCCGTGGCTTCTATCGTCACTAGCGTGAGAGGGCGCACACCGGTATTCATCTACGCGTCAGATCCTCTGTCGGCGGCAGGGGCGAAAGCGCAACTAATCGGTCAACCGGCCATCGAGCTGGTCAGTCCGGCGGACCTGGACCGGGCCCGGGTGGCCTTGGTCGTCGCCGAGGCCGTCGACGAGTCGTCGGCGCGCGTCGTGAGGGCCATCCAGCGAGACGGCATACCGAAGGTCGTCCTGGTCGCCGCCCACTTCGACGAGGCGGGGGTGGTGGCCGCGGCCGCCGCGGGCGTCACCAGCTTCCTGAGGCGCGCCGACGCGACGTCGACCCGACTGGCGGAGTTCATCCGGGAAGCGGACGAGGCGGGTTGCTGTCTGCCTGAGGGCCTCCTCAAGAGGGCCGCGGTGGCCCAGGCCAACATGTCCCAGGGCCACGGGGCGGGCCAGCCCGGGCAGGCGCTCGACGCCGGCCAGGGTGCTCAGGACGGCGGAGTTTCGACCCTCACCGACCTTAGGTTGTCGGTCCGGGAGGTAGAGGTCCTCCGGCTGGTGGCAGACGGCTACGACACGACCGACATCGCCGAGCAGCTCGCCTACTCCGAGAGCACCATCAAGGGCGTTCTGGCCAAGATCATGACCCGCCTCGACGCCCGCAACCGCTGCCACGCCATCGCCATAGTCGTGCGTGAGGGCCTCATCTGAGTCTCGGGCCGAGCCCTCGACTGGCGCCGGAGCCGGCCGCAGCCGAGAAGGACCTCCCTGCGTGCCACCATGAACCACGGCAGGCCCGGAGCCTGTCCAGAAAGGGCTCCAAGGGGCACGGCGATCGATGGGTGCGGGACGAGGGACTGCCCTAGGGACCGACGTGGAGGCGCGTCCGGGTGGCTGCCCTGTGTGCGGGCAACCCTGGGCTCGACGCGGTCAATGTCCCAATCGATGGTGCGGGCGAGCCGACCGGTGGTTTTCTGTGGTGTTCCCTATCGGCTTCTACCACGGAGCCCTCAAACACGCCGTGGTTCGCTACAAGTACCGGCAGGAGCGGTGGTGGGCAGGCGTCTTCGCCGGCATGGTCGCCTCTTACCTCCTCGGTAACGCCACCTGGTTTGAGGAGTTCGATCTCATCGTCGGGGTCCCCTCGTATTGCGGACGCGGCGCCAGACGGGGTTGGGATCCGGTGGGCGAGATCCTGGCCAAGCTGGATGACGTCGCCGGCCACCATTGGCCGATACCTCGAGACGTGATCATCAAGCGGGCCGACACGCCACCGATGCAAGGTCAATCCTGGTCCGAGCGCCAGGAACTGGCTGCGGGGCCGCTCAGGAAGGCTCTCGCGGTCACGGACCCCACGCCGATAGTTGGGGCCCGGATCCTGGTCTTCGATGACGTCATGACCGAGGGCAGCACGCTGCGCGAAGTGGCGCGGACCCTCCGCTCGGCTGGTGCGGCCGAGGTGGCCGGCTTGGTGCTCGCCCGCCCCCTGTGGCACGACTTGGCGTCGTGACTCTCGGATCACGAACTGGCCTCGGCGCCGGCAGCACCTATGGTCGTAGCGTGTCTGTGGAACTCTCAAAAGTTTCGGTGTCGGACGTTCGGGTGGCGGTGGCCGCCGGTCCCGGCTTGGAAGCTGGGCTCGTCACCTTGCGCGAGGACGCCGAGCCGCACCGGAGCGTTCCGATCGTGATCGGGCAACCCGAAGCCCGCTCGATACAGGCGGCCTGGACTGGAGCCGTGCAGAGCCGGCCGTCAACGTGGGACCTGTTTGTATCGGCCGTCAGCTTGCTCAACGCCCGCCTCGACCGCGCCGTCATCACCGACGTGGAGGAGCATCGCCATTTCTACGCCACGATCGAGTTCGAGGTCGACGGGGATCGGCGCGTCCTGGCCGCCCGGCCATCTGACGCCATAGCCCTGGTCCTCCGGGCGCGAGGCGCCGAGATCTACGTGACAGAAGCGGTGCTCGCGGCCATGGGAGTTCGCTCTACCGACAACTGAACTGGCCGGCGTCGATGACTACTCCGGCCGGAGTCGACGTACGGAACAGGGCTTTTCTGTCACCGATCTCCCAAATGGAGATGGTCAGTTCCTCGCCGGGCAGCACCGGCTTGGAGAAACGGGCCGACATGGAGCCGAAGCGGTCAGGGTCCGAACCGCACACCGCATGGAGCAGGGCTCGACCGGTGAAGCCGAAGCTGCACAGCCCATGCAGGATCGGGCGGTCGAATCCTCCCATGGCGGCAAACTTCGGGTCGGTGTGGAGAGGGTTGCGGTCACCCGACAGCCGGTAGAGCAACGCCTGGTCCGTCCGGGTGGGGTAGTTGACCCGATGGTCGGGTTCTCTGTCCGGGAACTCGATAACGCCCGAGGGACCTCGGTCGCCGCCCCAACCGCCCTCGCCCCGGATGAACGCTGAGCTGGTCGTGGTCCATAGCGTCGTTCCCGTGGCTTTTTCCTTGGCGTCGGTCTTGGAGGCGACGACGGCGCCCGACCCCTTGTCGTATATCCCTGTGATGGTCGTTTGCGAGGTCACGATGCCGTCGACCGGCAGGGGCGCGTGCAACGCCACCGACTGCTCCCCGTGCACCAGCATGGCCGGGTTGAAGCTGCCGATCTGGCTGTAGGCGCTGGCGCCACCCGGCACCACCACCGGGAACGTGGGCAGCACCCGCTGGGCCACCTCCTGGCTGTTCTCCGTCGTGAACTCGAGCTCGAACCCGGTCGGGTCGGCGACTCCCGCACCCACGCCGAGGGCGTACAGGAGGCAGTCCTTCGAGGTCCATGACGCTTCGGACGGATCGCTCGTGTACCCAACGGCGTCAGGATTGATCGGCATGGCGCGACCTTAGGGCTCGTCACCGGGGAGGCGCACTCGTAGTGAGCCGGAGCGGGCTCTATGCGGGCTCGTCTGTGAGCCGGATGTCGATCGACTCTTCGGCTTCGGGTCCGTTGGCGATCAACCGCAAGTCGGAGATGGTGCCGGCTTGGCACAGGTCGTCGTAGGCCGCCTGTAACAGGCGGACCCGCTCGTCGGATCCGGTGACTGTGGCCGAAGAGACCGCGGCGCGGAGCGAGACGCCCGCTTCGGTCTTCTTTCGGCGGATCTCGCCGAGGAGCTCGCTGGCGGCGGTCAAGACGGCGGGTTCTCCGGGTGCACCCAACCGGTCGTCGGCGGTCGGCCACGCTTCGCGGTGGACAGAACCTTCGTCATGCCACCACGACCACACCTCCTCGGCCACGAAAGGCAGGATGGGAGCGAACAGACGCAGCAACACCGAAAGGGCGTGGCGCAGGGCACAGCGGGCGGAGCCGGCCCGATCTTCGCCGAGGGTGCCGTACGCCCGGTTCTTGACCAGCTCGACGTAGTCGTCGCAAAACGACCAGAAGAACGCTTCGGTCCGCTCCAACGCGCGTGCGTAGTCGTAACCTTCGAAGGCCGAGGTCACCTCCTTGACCAGCTCACCCAGCGACGACACGAGGGCCAGGTCGAGCGGGTCGGCTAGGCCGCCTGCTCCCGCCACCTCTCCGGCTTCGAGGACGAAGCGGGAGACGTTGAGGATCTTGATGGCCAGTTTGCGCCCGATGCGCATCTGGCCGTCCTCGAAAGCCGTGTCTGTCCCGGGTCGGGCGCTGGCCGCCCAGTACCGGACGGCGTCGGTGCCGTACTGCTCCAGCAGACCCATCGGGGTCACCACGTTTCCCTTGGACTTGGCCATCTTCTTGCGATCGGGGTCCAGGATCCATCCGGAAATGGCGGCGTCGGTCCACGGCAGCGAGTCGAACTCGAGGTGCGAACGCACGACCGTCGCGAACAGCCAGGTCCGGATGATGTCGTGGGCTTGCGGGCGCAGGTCCATGGGCCAGACCCGGCTGAAGAGGTCCGGGTCGTCTTCCCACTTCCCGGCAATTTGGGGTGTGAGCGACGACGTGGCCCACGTGTCCATGACATCGGGGTCGGCCATGAAGCCTCCCGGCTGACCGCGCTGAGGTTCGTTGTACCCGGCCGGAACGTCGGAGCTGGGATCGACGGGCAGATCGCCCTCGTCGGGGAGCAGCGGCCGGCCGTAATCGGGCTGGCAGCCGTCGTCGAGGGGGTACCAGACAGGGAACGGGACGCCGAAGAAGCGCTGGCGGCTGATGAGCCAGTCCGAGTTGAGCCCCTCGACCCAGTTGGCGAACCGGCTCGCCATGTAGGGCGGGTGCCACTTGAGCTCGGCGCCGCGGGCGAGTAGCGCCTCTCGGTGGGCGAGGGTCCTAAAGAACCACTGGCGGCTGGTGACGATCTCGAGGGGCCGTTCTCCCCGCTCGTAGAACTTGACCGAATGCGTGACGGGCCGCGATTCTCCCCGCAGCTGGCCCGAAGCGCCGAGCAGTTCGACCACCCGGGTTTGGGCCTGGCGCACGGTGCGGCCCCCGAGCTCCGATTGGTACAGGGCCGACGCTTCGGGGCCGAAATCGCTCGGGGCGGTCGCCAGGAGCCGTCCGTCGCGGCCGACCACGGCCCGAACGGGAAGACCCAGCTCCCTCCACCAGACGACGTCAGTGACGTCGCCGAACGTGCAGATCATCGCTATTCCCGTGCCCTTGTCCGGCTGGGCCAGACGATGGGAGCGGACGGGCACCTCGATGCCGAACAGCGGGGTCCGGACCGTGGAGCCGACCAGTGCGGCGAAGCGGGAGTCGTCGGGGTGGGCGACCAATGCGACACAGGCCGGCAGCAGCTCCGGCCGGGTGGTGTCGATGAGGACGTCGGACCCGTCAGGACCGTGGAACACCAGCTGGTGATAGGTCCCCGGACGCTCGCGGTCCTCGAGCTCGGCCTGGGCGACGGCGGTCCGGAAGTCGACGTCCCAGAGCGTCGGTGCCTCGGCCGTGTACGCCTCGCCCCGGGCCAGCAGCCGCAGGAACCCCCGTTGCGACGCCCGCCGGGCGGGCGCGCCGATGGTCGTGTAGTGCTGGGTCCAGTCGACGGATAAACCGATGTGGCGGTACAGCGCTTCGAAGGCCCGCTCGTCTTCGGATACCAGCTTCTCGCACAGCTCGACGAAGTTCGGCC
>PMHU01000293.1 GCA_003156795.1 Acidimicrobiaceae bacterium | reverse complement strand
GGCTAGCGGGCTCGCCGTGATCGCTGGCCGCACCCGGCCCCCGGTCCGCCGCTGGCGCCGGCGGCAGCTCGCCTGAGCCGTCCGGGCCCGGATGCGAGATGTGCCCCGGAGCATCCGTTCTTCCTGTTTCCTGTTCTGCTGTCATGTGCGCTTGCCACGCGCGCAGCTGCCATCCGCGCTGCGGCAGCGCGGCTCCGTCACGCTCCCGACATGACAGGTCCCTGGCCGCCGCACGGGAACTCAGCGGGCCGCGCTGACGGCGCGGGGCCCGGGCAGCAGCTGCCCGCCGGCCACGGCACCGCGTTCGGGGCCGGCCAGCAGTTCCGGGCCGGATTCGGTGCTGAACTCGGCCGCAGACAGCGCGCGGGCGGTTTCCTCGACCAGCCGCGGCGGCTCAAGCGCAGCCTCGACGACACCGAGCTGGTTCAGCTTGCGCGCGCTGACCAGGACCCGGCTCTCCAGCGNNGCCGACCGCCTGGTTGTAGGTGGACACCGCGCTGGTCAGCGCCTTGCCGAGGCTGTCGACATGCTTCCCCAACCCCGCGATCCGCTCGTAGAGTTCCCTGCCGAGGTCGAAGACGGCGCGGGCATTGTCAGAGAGCGCNNATCGTGACCAGCGTGGTCGGCGTCGCGATGTGCACCTTTCGCGTCATCGCGTGCTCCAGCAGTCCCGGATCGCGCTCCAGCGCCGGAGCGAGGAACGCCTCTCCCGGGATGAACAGCACCACGAACTCNNGGCTTCCAGGTAGGCGGCGAGGGTGACCTTGGAGTCCACCACGATGTTCTTGCCCCCGGCCAGCCTGACGACCATGTCCGGGCGCTGCATGCCGTCCGGGGTACTCAGGCCGACCTGCTCGTCGAAGTCGCACCGGGCGCTCATCCCGGCCAGCTCGACCACGCGGCGCAGCTGCATCTCGCCCCAGCGGCCGCGGGCCTCCGGCCGGCGCAAGGCCGTGACCAGCGCCTGGGTCTGGGCGCGAAGCTGGTCCGAGCTCTGCCGGGCGATCGTGACCTGCTCGGCGAGCGCGGCGTGCGACCGGTGGCGCTCCGCGTCCGACTCGCGCAGCTGCGTCTCGACCCGGGCCAGGGTCTCCTTCAGCGGCCCGACCAGGTGCTCTACCGCGGCCCGGCGCTTGTCCAGCTCGCCCGCTGCCGTGACGTTGGCCGCGTTCAGGCGGCCTTCGGCGATCTCCAGGAACCGCCGCGTGCTCAGGTCCAGCGCCTCGGCCGACAGCGCCTGGAACCGCTCGGCGAGCTGCCCGTCGATCAGCGCGGCACGCTCTCGTGCCGTGTGCTCGGCCTGCGCCGTCCGGTCCTGCGCTGCCCTGGCCCGTTCTTCGGCGGCACGGGCCTGCCCGGTCAGGTCCGCGGCGGCGGCTGCCAGCCGCCCCTTGGCCAGCAGGTAGCCGATCGCGGCCCCGAGGGCGATGCCCAGCAGAAGCCCGGCAAGCAGCGAGATCGCGTTCATTCTGGACATGCTCGCAGGATGGCCCGACATTTCCCCGCCTGACACGCTGGCGGGCAGCCGTGAACTGCCGGCGGCCCCGCTGGCGCCGCACGCGGGCAGGCTTACCCTGCCGGGCAATCTAGACTCGCCCGGGTGAGCCTGTCCATCGGCATCGTCGGCCTGCCCAACGTCGGCAAGTCCACCCTGTTCAACGCGCTGACCAGGGCCAGCGCGCTGGCCTCCAACTACCCGTTCGCCACCATCGAGCCGAACGTCGGCATCGTCGGCATCCCGGATCCGCGGCTGGCCGCGCTGGCCGGGCTCTATGACTCCGCCAGGATCGTGCCGGCCACCGTCCGGTTCACCGACATTGCCGGGCTGGTCCGCGGTGCATCCCAGGGACAGGGCCTGGGCAACCAGTTCCTGTCCCACATCCGGGAGACCGACGCGATCTGCCAGGTCGTGCGGGTCTTCGCCGACCCGGACGTGAGCCACGTGGACGGCGACGTCTCGCCGGGACGTGACATCGAGACGATCGCGACCGAGCTGATCCTCGCCGACCTGCAGACGCTGGAGAAAGCCGTGCCGCGGCTGGCTAAGGAAACAAAATTCGCCAAGAATCCCGAACGAGCCCGGGTGGCCGGTGCCGCGGCGAAGGCCGAGCAGGTGCTCGATGGCGGGACGCCCATGTTCGCCGGCGCGGCGGCGGCCGGCATCGACCTTGCTGACCTGCGCGAGCTGCAGCTGCTGACGGCCAAGCCGTTCCTGTATGTCTTCAACGTCGATGACGCCGGGCTGGGCGACGCCGCGCTGCGGGATCGGCTTGCCGCGCTCGTCGTGCCCGCGGAGTCGATCTTCCTGGACGCGAAGACCGAGTCCGAGCTGGTCGAGCTCTCCGAGACCGAAGCCGCCGAACTGCTGGCCGAGCTCGGCCTTGGCGAGCCGGGACTGGCGCAGCTCGCCCGTGCGGGGTTCGCCGCGCTGGGCCTGTCCACGTTCCTGACCGCGGGGCCGAAGGAGTCGCGGGCCTGGACGATCCCGGCCGGCGCCACGGCGCCGGAGGCGGCCGGGGTGATCCACACCGACTTCCAGCGCGGGTTCATCAAGGCCGAGATCGTGTCGTTCGATGACCTGATGGCCGCCGGGTCGATCGCTGCGGCCCGCGCCGCCGGGAAGGCGCGGATCGAAGGCAAGGACTACGTGATGCGCGACGGCGACGTCGTCGATTTCCGCTTCAACGTCTAACCCTTGCCCTCCTTTCATGATCACGGAGTATTAGGCACGCTCTGGCCGGCCCGATTCTCCGTGATCATGAACAGGGGAGGGTGCAGCCGGGCCCGCAGGGCCGTAGCGGGCCAGGCCAGCCGCGCTGGGCGAGCGCGGCACCTACTTCGGCGGCGACGGCGCACGGCCGGGTGGTGACGTCGGACCAGCTGTAGCGCAGCGTGGTGATGCCAACCGCCGCGGCGGCATTATCCCGGTGCACGTCACGCCACCGGCCCTCGGCCGGGTGCGCGACCCGGCCGTCGGTCTCCACCACGACCAGGTACTTCCGGTAAAGCGCATCCCGGTACTGGCTGCGGCCGCCGCGCACCACCCGGACCTGACGTTCGGCGCGGGGCAGCCCGTGCGGGCGCTCGACGTCATGCAGGTAGCGGTGCTCAAGGATGGTGTGCGCTCCGGCGGTGATGTCGTCTAGTGCCAGCCGGAGCGCGTTCCGGTAGCGCAGCTTCGCGCGCCGGTTCATCGCTGCGGCGATCCGCTGCGGCGTGGTCAGCCGGCCGCCGCAGGCGGCGCATGCCCAGCTGAGGGCATCGTCGAAGGTCCGTGCTGTGTCCGCGAGATCGAGCACGGTCTCCTCGATCCGGGTGCGCGGCGGCTCCTGGCACGGATGACGTGCCTGCGCGATCCGCGCCGATCGGTGGATAGCGAGGCCAGGGACCGGCTCCACCCGGCGGTCGGCGGGCACCGTGAGGTGGATCAGCTGCGCTGGCTTGCGGGCCAGGCCGTGCAGTTCGGCGGCGGTCTCGTGACTGAGTGCTGCGCCCGGGCCGGCTCGTAACACGGCCGCCCATAGCAGCGCTTCCCGGCCTGCCTCGCCGCTGAACGTGGCGAGGACGCCGGGGTAGATGCGCTGCCAGCGGCCGGTGCCGATCCGGGCTCCGATCGCGCTCCTGGTCAGGCCTGCATTGAGTGCCTGCCGCCGGGTGATCATGCCGCGCTGGGACTCGGCCTGCTCCCGCAGGATCTCCGGTAACTGGGACATGTCACTCAGGGTTGCTCAGTGCACCGTCACCCGGCCACGTCAATTTCGTCTTGTGGATAACCCGGTCCGGGTGCACTGGACGGTGCATTACTTGCCTCCGTTCATGATCACGGAGTATTAGGCNNATCCACACCGACTTCCAGCGCGGGTTCATCAAGGCCGAGATCGTGTCGTTCGATGACCTGATGGCCGCCGGGTCGATCGCTGCGGCCCGCGCCGCCGGGAAGGCGCGGATCGAAGGCAAGGACTACGTGATGCGCGACGGCGACGTCGTCGATTTCCGCTTCAACGTCTAACCCTTGCCCTCCTTTCATGATCACGGAGTATTAGGCACGCTCTGGCCGGCCCGATTCTCCGTGATCATGAAAGGGGTCTCCGGGCGCTGGGCATCGAGTGGTGGTCGAGTATGCAGCAATCGAGCCTTAGCTCCTCACCGTCCTCCGGGACTGGCGGGGCTTTTCGTTATCGCCAGCGTGTCTGAGCCATCTGCAGGTTCCTGCCATCACAGTTGAGCCATCAGCGCGCGTCGAGGAACGGCGTGATCAGCGCGAGCACTTCGCCGGGCCGCCGCATCACGCCGACGTGCGTGGTCCCGGGGAGCACTGCGAGTTGCGCGTCCGGCAGGAGCTCGAACATCTCCACGACGTCGGGCAGCGGTGAGAAGTCGCGGTCGCCGAAGATCAGCAGGGTCGGCGACCGCAGTGATCGCAGCTCGCCGGTCCATCCCGGGAATTCGTGCACCATTGCCGATGTCCTGGCCGCGAACTCGTCGAAGTGCGCAGGGTCGGGAGCGACCGCTTCGTAGGCGTCGCGCCACGCCTGGAAGTCGGCCGGCGTCGGCATGCGGTCGTCGCCGGGTGGCGCGCTTTCGCGGCCCGGCGGGCGATGGGCGTCCGCCGAGGCGGCGATCAGCTTGCCGACCCGGGCGGGCGCGCCGAGCGCGACCGCGTACGCGACGAGACCGCCGAGGCTGAAACCGAAGAGATCGGTCTCGGCGATCCCCAAATGGTCGAGCAGCGCGACTACATCACCGGCCAGCGTTTCGATCGTCATGGGGCGGTCGGTGTCCGCGGTGTGTCCATGGCCCTGCAGCTCCACCGCGATCACCTGCCTGGTCGCCGCGAGGGGTTCGAGCAACGGCCCGAAAGTGAGGTCGATGGTCATCAGTCCACCGTGGAGTAACACCAGGGGCCGGCCCGAACCCCTCGTCTCGTAGTAGAGCTGCAGGCCGTTCAACGGTGCATACGTCATTGCAGCTACGACGGTAGACGGCTCCGGTACTCATCGCTGAGTATCGAAGAAGGCGGAGTGGCTCCGACCGGCGGGCCAAGGAGACCCCGTCAATTGGCGTAGTCGTCGTGTCGGCGCATCCAGGTGGGATCGGCCGGTTCGCCCTCGTCGCGGCCGCGGGGGACTCGGTCCAGGATGCCGTAGTACACCATCACGAGCTCCAGTCCCCTGGCCGTGGACGAGTAGGTGAGGTACAGGCCTCCACCGGACCGGGTGAACACGCTCAGCCCGGGAACCTCCGACATGTAGCTGACCGCGTCGGTCCCGCACGCGTCGGCCAACCGGGCGGGGATCTGGGGCGGCTCGTCCTCGAACCAAGTGGCGACCGTCTCCTTGGCCACGGAGCGCCCGAAGTCGAAGTTGAAGTCGCTCTCGTAGCTGGACCCCCAGTTGAAGTTCCAACCCATCCGCTTGCGGTAGGCGAGGAGCTTGTCCAGCGGGGCGCGCGACACGCAGATCATGGTGACGTCCTGAGCCTTGAGGTGCTCGAGCACGCCGTCGAAACTGTCTGCGATGGAAGAGCAGACGGGGCACCCCTCCTCGTAGTCCGGTCCGAACATGAAGTTGTATACCGCGAGCTGCGATCTCCCGTCGAACAGCTGGGCCAGGGTGCGGGGGCCCTCCTCGGTCTGGAAGGCGTAGTCCCTCTTGATGCGCACCCAAGGCAACTCGCGTCGAAGGCGGGCCAGCTCGTCGCCCCGCCGGGTGTGCGCCTTCTCGAGGGCGAGCAGCTCGCTCCGGGCCGCGGTCCATTCTTCTTGGGTCACGATCTTGTGTTCAATCATTTCTTGAGTCTCCTTTGATCTCTCACACGTGGTAGCGGTCACATGAGCGATATGGGGTCACATGGCTGGCATGTGATGAAAGGCGGGAACAAGGCCGGGGACCGACGAGGGGACAACGACGATGGCGATCCCAAGGGCGACGATCGCCAGCGCCACCGGCACGTCGATGGCCGGGCGCGGAGCCAGGAGCTTCTGGGCCACGATCAACCCAGTGGTGACCGCCATCCAGGCCAGACTCATTGCTCCGAGCGCCACCATCATCAGCATCAGCCCGACGCTCGAGCCCATACAGCACAACCCCAAACCCAATCCCGACGGCACAATCTCCCGGCAGGTCTGGCGAAACCCCCGCTTGATCGGCGTCAGTTCGTATACGCCAGCGGCCAAGGTGAAGGCACCGGCGGCGTCCCTCCCGTGCGGTTGGTAGAGCGCGTACACGACGACCCCGAACAGGGCCCACACGACTAGGTACGACCCGACATATCGTGCTACCTCGAGCGCCCGAAGCCCCGCCCGCGCCACGCGTAGCACCGCCGGAGCCGATCCCGGCAGCATCATGGCCGCCATCATCGGCACCCAGAGAGACAAGAAGTAAGGGAACGAACCCAGCCGCGTCGCCACGCCCATGTCCATCCCGCTCATCCGCTGTACCGTGAAAATCCAGCCAGCCACTCCGATACCGACAGTGGCCAGCCAGGCGGTCGCGGCCACCTTGGCGTGAGCTGTGGGCTGCGTGATCGGCGGTGACAACAACGACGGTGTCTCCACTGCGAGCTCTCCTATCTCTTCTCTCTCGCTTCTGCGTGAGCCGCTTCGGCCAGGCTTTTGATGACATCGAGGCGCTGGTCCCACCGCCTCGCGAGGTCGGTCATGACCCGGGTGGCCTGGTCGAGGCGGACGGTCTCGACCCGGTAGAGGACTTCGCGGCCCTGCTTGCGCCGGCCGACCAGGCCGACCTCCTCGAGCACGACCAGGTGCTTCGATACCGCCTGGCGGGAAAAGGGAACCTGCTCAGCCAGCTCGCTGGCGCTCGCTTCGCCGCCGGCGACAAGCAAGTCGAGGACCCGACGACGGGAGGGTTCGGCGATGGCCGACCAGAGCTCGTCGCCGGGCTCGGTCCTCATCCCGTCCGGTGCTCGACGAACAACCCGCCCAGGCGGCCCAGGAAGTCGGCCCAGCCGCCGTTGTGCTCGTCCGCATAGCGGTCCTTCTCGGCATCGGGCCAAGCGAGCAGCTCGTCGCCGCTCTCCACTACCTGGAGATAGGTGCGCTCCGCACCGCGGGGCGTAAGGTTGAACTCAACCAGTACCGAGTTGGCGGGCACCGGCTCCTCCCCGGCGGGATGGTTCCAACGGAAGGAGAACCGCTTGGGCGGATCGACCGTCTCTACCACCACGGCACCGCCGTGATGCTCGCCGAAACCCATATAGCCCTCGCCGCCCGGCTCGAGTTTCAGCTCGACCCGGTCGGCAAACCACTTGACGATCTGGTCGGGTTCGGTGATGGTGCGCCACACCACTTCGACCGGCGCCTCGATCACCACGTCCCGCTCGATCCTTAAATCGCCCATCACGATCCTGCCTTTCTCGACCTGCAACCAAAGGTAGCACATCCCAGGACGAAGCGCAACCGTTTGTTGCACATGGATTCTGAATCTCGCAGCGCGGCCGAGGTTGGCATCCCATCAATCACGCGCGAGAGTCGGAGCGTTCGGGCACTCGGGGGCGATTCTCGGTTGGGTGTCACCTACGGTGAGTCTCTCTGAGGAATTTGCCGGTCGGCGATGACTGTCCGCCGGTGATGCCGTCTCAACTAGCGACACCATCACGAAAGGAGCCGCTATGGCGACTAGGACCTCACCCCCTAACGGTACGCCTTGTTGGGCCGACCCCTGGAGGTCCTACGTCCAGGGCCGCGGCCGCTTGTACGGGACCCAGTTCAAGCTGCGGGCGATCGATGCCTGAGCCGTCGGTTTCCGTATCGCGTGACATCGGGGCGCCGGCCGGGCGGATCTTTTCCTTCCTGGTCCGCCCTGCTGCTCATCCCGATGTGGACGGATCCGGAATGGTGCGGACCCCACTCGAGGACGTGGTCCTCTCGAAGGTCGGCGACGTGTTCGCCATAAACATGTTCAACGATGAGATAGGCGACTACGTCATGGAGAACCGTGTGGTCGAGTTCGAACCACAGCGGCGCATCGTGTGGGAGCCGGTCATGCGTTCGGCCGACAAGCCCGAGTTCCAGTCCGGCGCGGGTGAGTCGGCGCATCATCAGTGGGGATGGCAGCTCGAACCGTTGGAGGCCGACCGCACCCGGGTCACCGAGTTCTTCGACTGCAGCCGTTCGCCCGATTGGTTGCAGAAGGCGACCAAAGGAGGCGAGCGGTGGCGGCCCGCGATCGAGGCCAGCCTGGAGAACCTCGAGAACCTGGTCGCGGAGTCCTAACCGGTCCCCGCAGGCGAACTGGGCGTTCTCGCCGACAAAGGCGCCACCCATTGACCTTCAAACTGGTAAGTAGTAACTTACCGTAAGTGGCTACTTACCATACAGCACTGGCAGCCCTGGCCGACCCGACCCGACGAAGCATCTTCGAGCACATCGTCGAAGGGCCTCGCGCCGTCGGGGAGCTGGCCGCGGTGCTGCCGGTAAGTCGCCCAGCCGTGTCCCAACATCTGCGGGTGTTGAAGGAAGCCGAGCTGGTCGTCGATAGTCAGATCGGCGCCCGCCACGTCTACCAGCTCAACCCAAGCGGGCTCGGGGCGTTGCGAACCTACCTGGACAGGTTTTGGGATCAGGCCTTGGCTGCGTACGCGGCGACGGCCGAGAGCGACGAGGAGTGACGGCATGACCACGACCGAGCAGTCCGTGCGCAAGCAGGTGAGCGTGAAGGTCCCGCTGGACAAAGCGTTCCAGGTCTTCACCCAGAACATCGAGCGTTGGTGGCACCCTGGCCACCACCTCGGCCAAGCCGACCTCGAGAGGATCGTATTGGAGGGCCACGCCGGCGGACGTTGGTACGAAGTCGGAGTCGACGGCTCGGAGTGCGACTGGGGCCACGTGATCATTTGGGAACCCCCGAACCGCGTGGTGCTGGCCTGGCAGATCAACAGCAACTGGAAGTACGACCCAGGTCTATTGACCGAAGTAGAAGTCCGTTTCACGGCCGAGGGGACCGGCCTCACCCGCGTGGAGCTCGAGCACCGCAACCTGGATCGTTTCGGCGTCGACGCCCCGAGCATGGCCGAGCAGTTCAACGCACCCCAAGGTTGGCAAGGGCTTCTCGATCTATTCGCCCAACGGGCCGCTTCCTGACGGTCGGGCCGTTCGAACTGCAGGATCCAAATCGTCGGGCTCGACCCACCCCTAAGCCCGCCCGAACTCGCCGGCCCGTTCCCGAGGCGGCGTCACTAGCCGAGTGTGGCCGCGTGGTCGGGCACGTGGTGATACCGCTCCCGCGGTGGCCGTTTGTAGCCTGCCGCGTCGGGCCGGCGCGGTAACCGGACCTTGGGGATTTCTCGATCCTGGTAGGGGACCGTGTCGAGAATGTGGGCCATGCAGTTGACCCGGGCCCGGGGCTTGTCGTCGGCCTCGACTTCCCACCAGGGCGAGTCGGGAGTGTCACAGTGGGCGAACATGTCGTCCTTGGCCTTGGAGTACTCGACCCAGCGCTTTCGCCCCTCGAGGTCCATGGGGCTCAGCTTCCACCGTTTTAGCGGGTCCCCCAGACGATCCTTGAAGCGGCGCTCTTGTTCGTCGTCGCTCACGGAGAACCAGTACTTGAGCAGGATGATGCCGTCATCGATCAGCATGCGCTCAAACGCCGGGCACTGGTGGAAGAACCGCTGCACCTCCTCCTCCGTGCAGAAATCCATGACGCGTTCGACGCCTGCACGGTTGTACCAGCTGCGGTCGAAGAGGACGATCTCGCCGCCAGAGGGCAGATGCTCGATATAGCGCTGGAAGTACCACTCGGTCCGTTCCCGGTCGGACGGCGCCGGCAAGGCAACCACTCGGCACCACCTGGGGTTGAGGTACTCGCTGATTCGCTTTATCACCCCGCCCTTGCCGGCCGCGTCCCGCCCCTCGAATATCACGACGACCCGTTGCTGATCGTCACGCACCCACTGCTGCATTTTGACCAGCTCGCCTTGCAACCGCAGCAACTCGGCGGCCAATCGCTTACCCACTCCAGTTTCAGCCATGCCCACATTTTGGCAAGCCGAATACCGGCCTGTAGTCGGGGTATCGCGGGATCACTCGCTGCCACCCCCGCAAGCCTCCTCGGTCTTTGCCCCGCGACACGTGACAGAGTTGGCTGATGACGGACTCTGGGTCGCGCCGCGAGGTCCGCACGGACGAGCCCATCAACTTGCGGCTCACGCTGGGCCCGCTGCGCCAAGGATCGGCCGATCCTTGCACCCGCTTCGCCGATGGCGGCCTTTGGCGAGCTACCCGTACTCCGGAGGGACCGGCGACGACCTTCCTCACCGAGGTCCCCCGGGATTCGGTGATCTTGGGCCGGGCGTGGGGACCCGGTTCGGAGTGGGCCCTCGACCATCTGCCCGCCCTGGTCGGCGCCCAGGACGCCATCGAGGACTTCGACGCCTTGATCCGATCCGATAACGGGGTGCATCCGGTGGTGCGTCAACTTCACCGGAAGCTCATCGGCCTCCGTCTGCCCCGGACCGGAGCCGTGACAGAGTTCGCGGTCCCCACCATCCTGGCCCAGAAGGTCACCGGCATGGAGGCCAAGCGCAGCTACCGGGACCTGGTCTTCTCGTTGGGCGAGCCGGCTCCAGGGCCAGGCGAGGCCGGCGGCCTCCGCGTGCCTCCCCAGCCGAGCGTGCTGGCGTCGACCCCGACGTGGACGTTCCACCGAGCGGGCGTGGAACGCAAGCGGGCTGACACCATCCGCCTGGCCTGCTCTTACGCCCACCGCCTCGACGAGGCCGCCAACCTCGGCACCGACGAGGCTCGCATCCGCTTGCGCGCCCTGCGCGGAATAGGACCGTGGTCGGAAGCCGAAATCGGCCGGATCGCCCTCGGGGACGCGGACGCGGTGAGCGTCGGTGACTTCCATCTACCCAACCAGGTGGCGTGGGCGCTGACCGGACAGCCGCGAGGGGATGACGCCGGGATGCTCGACCTGCTCGAGCCCTACCGCGGCCATCGGGGCCGGGTGCAGCGCCTCATCGAAGCCGCCGGGGTGACAGCCCCTCGCTACGGGCCCCGGCTGGCGCCCGCCGGTCATCGCAGCCACTGACCTGGCGGCTACTCGGTCTGGCCCATGATCACCCAATGACGGCGGCCGGCACGGCAGGATCGAAGGCGTGCCGACCGAGGACGATCGACCCTCCGGTCCCAGTCAGAACCGACTGGACCGGTACCGACCTGCGTTCGAAGTCATCGCGGCGATAGTCCTTTCGGCCGCCACGGTCCTGACGGCCTGGAGCGCCTTCGAAAGCGCCAAATGGAGCGGCTTGCAGGCGACCAACTTCAGTCTCGCCTCGGCCACCCGCACGGAGTCGATCAGGGCCTCGACCCTCGCAGGACAACAGTCCTTGGCCGACGTCTCGGTGTTCACCACGTGGCTGTCCGCCACTGAGCAGGGCCAGACCCGGCTGGCCGGGATCATCGCCAAAGGCTTCCGTGGGGAGTTCAAGGTCGCTTTCAACCACTGGGAAGCGATGTCGCCCTTGACGAACCCGTCCGCGCCCGCGTCGCCTTTCGACCTTTCGAGCTACCAGCTGGCCGAGAGCGGACGGTCGAACCAGTTGGAGGCGCAGGCCTCCCAGCAGTTCCTCGAAGCCACCAAAGACAACCGCAGGGCCGACAACTATGTCCTGATGACAGTGCTTTTCTCTATTGCGCTCTTCTTCGGAGCCATGAGCGGTCACCTGGCCAACGCCCGTCTCGAACTACCGTTCATCGCGATCGAGGCCATCGTGTTTTTCGGCGCGACCGCTGTCACCGCGACATTTCCCGTCCGGATCTGATGCGTCGGGCCGGGCGGCACTGGTGACCGAACCGACCGGGTATTTTTGCCCCACGGACCTTGGGAGGAAGCGAGATGGTTAGCGGCGCCTCGGGGCAAGGAGGACCATCGCCGTCTCGCGCTCTCGAACCGGGTCCGCCCTCGCCAGGCGACCTGCGCTCGTTCGGTGAGGCCAGGCGCAAGGAAGCACCCCGCCGCGTCCACGCCACCTGGCAGCCGGCTCCGGACCGCCCGGATCCGGTAGAGGTTCTCATCGAGTCGAACCGCTCGCGAGCCAAGGACCTGGTGCCCATTCGGTACGGCCGGATGATGGCCTCGCCCTTCGCCTTCTTTCGGGGGTCGGCGCTGATAATGGCGCTCGACCTGGCGACCACGCCCAACTGCGGGATAACGGTCCAGCTTTGCGGAGACGCCCATCTGGTCAACTTCGGGCTGTTCGCCAGCCCCGAGCGGCAGCTTCTGTTCGACCTCAACGACTTCGACGAGACGTGGCCAGGCCCATTCGAGTGGGACGTCAAGCGCCTCGCCGCCAGTGGGGTCCTGGCCGCCCGGGCGTCCGGTATGGACCCGACCCAGGCCCGTCGGGCGGCCGTCGCCGGGGTGCGCTCCTACCGTAAATGGATCCGCGAGTACGCGACGATGACTCATCTCGAAGTGTGGTACTCCAGGCTCGACGCCGACGTCCTTTCCAAGCTGCTGTCCCGGCCCGGGCGCACCGTCGTGGACCGGGCCATCGACAAGGCCGTCGGACGCACCCACCACCGCGCCGTCGCCAAACTCACCCGGGCGGTTGGCGGCAGCCGGCGCATCATCCCCGACCCGCCTCTCATCACCCGGGCCGATGACGACCCCGCGATAGCGGGCCAGTTCCCCGCCATGATCGAGGAGTACAGGCGCTCGCTGTCGCCCGACCGCCTGGCCCTCTTCGATCACTACCGCCTCGTCGATTTCGCTCGGAAGGTGGTCGGGGTCGGCAGCGTCGGTACGTTGTGCTGGATCCTCCTCATGCAAGGCCCGATGGGTGGCCCTCTCTTCCTGCAGGCCAAGCAGGCCGGCCCGGCCGCCCCCCAGCTGGCGGGATGCCCCGGGGTCGAGACGCATCACGGTGAACGGGTCGTGCGGGGACAGCTTTCCCTGCAGGCGGCCAGCGACGTGCTGTTGGGGTGGACGACCGCGCCCGAAACCGGCAACCACTACTACATACGGCAGCTTTGGGACTCCAAAGGCTCCGCCGAAGTGGAGCTCATGGGTCCGGCGGTCCTGGCCCGCTACATGAGCGCGTGCGGTCGGGCCCTGGCGCGCGCCCACGCCCGGACCGGTGGGTCAGCGTCGATCGACGGCTACCTCGGTGGTTCGGATCGCTTCGACGAAGCGGTCGCCGACTTCGCCGAGGCCTACGCCGATCAAACCGAACGGGATCACGCCGCGCTGACCCGCGCCGCATCCGAAGGGCTCATCCCGGTCGAGTTCGCCTGATGTCGACGAGGTGGTCGCCTGCTTCTTCTGGGCTGGTCCGCTGCGACCGCGGCGATCGACGGGCCCCTATCCCGGTCTGCCTCGCCGGCGCTGCAATCGACCCCACCTTGAATACGCCCTACCCACCTCAGGCCAGCTTCACGCGGCGCCGATGTCGCGTGCGATCTTCGGCAAGTGGATCCGCTTCGACCGGAGCGGCTTGGCCTCGTCGGGGTGGGTGACCAGCCATGCCACCGCCGCTCCGATCGACTCAGGTGTGCTGATCTCCGCCCACGGGTATTGCTCCCGCTGAGCTAACAGCCGCTCGCCGTAAGCGGTCAGGCCGGGCTCCACGTTGTAGGCCACGATGCCCTGGCCCCCCAGCTCGGCGTCTATAACGCCGGCAATTCTGTCGAACCCGCCCTTGCCAACCGCGTACGCCAGGCCCCACCCACCTTCGCCGGCCGGGCCCGGGGGATTCTGGACCGCCACGAACGACGACATGTTTACGATCGTCCCGACGCCGCGCTCGAGCATGCCCGGTACCACCCTCTTGAGGATCGCGAGCGGGGCGATGATGTCGCCTTCCAAGGTTCGCTCGATCACCTCGATCGGAGTCGTCAGAAAGGGTCCGTCGTAGCCGGGACCGCGATAGTGGGCCACGTTGACCACCACGTCGATGCGACCCCAGGATTCGAGAACGGCATCGACCGCGGCCTCCACCGAGGCCCGGTCCGCGACGTCCATCCGCACCGGCAAGGCCCGAGCTCCGCATGATTCAACCTCGACAGCCATCGCTTCGAGGCTGCCGGCGATCGGAGCGTCGCGCCTCCGTCCTCGCAGGTCGCCTTCCAGCACGCCGGTGCCCTCCTTGAGCGTGCGAGCGGCGACCGCCACGTCGTGGCCGTGGCGCGCCAGCGCAGCTGCGCACGCGGCGCCGATCCCGCGGCTGGCACCCGTGACCAAGGCGACGGGCCGGCCGGGTGTCACGTCGATTCTCGACGGATGACTCGTCTGGTCGGATACGCCGCGTGCAGCTCGGTCCATTCGATGACCACTTGGCGGTCAGCTATCAACCACCGGGCATCGGAGCCCTTTGAATACCGGTCCAGATAGCGAATCATCATCACCAGGTCCACCGGACCGTTGCTCGACCGCTCGTAATGGTGGGCCAGGCAGTGGACCCGCCCGGTGGCCTGGCGGTCCTCGCTCGGCACCGCTTCGAAGACCGCCCCACCCACGTGATGGAAGGTTCGGTGGTAAGCGGCGAGGGTGGCGAGGGACTCGATGATGGCCGGGCCCTGGTACGACGACTCCACCGGACCCTGCTCTCCTTGGACCCGCATCTGCGCTTCGGAGTCGAACAGTGCGACGAGCGCGTCTCCGTCCCGTCGGTCGACGGCGTCGGCGTAGGCATCGACCAGATGGCGCAGGGCGACGACGTCCTCGGCGCCCAGACCGTTCTGGCCGCTCACTGCCGCACCCACGAGGCAGCGGCGATGGCTTTACCGGCTTCGGCGAAGAAAGCGACCACGTCATCGGAGGTCTTCACGTAGGAGCTGAAAGGCACGTCGATATCAGTGACGCCGGCCTCGATGAGAACCGGAGCACCCTCTATGGTGGCGGACAGGTCCGGCCGTCCGTCGGCGGTGTGGGCCACCCGAGCCGTCGATCGCACCCGCAGGCTGGTGGGGTCCCTGCCGGCCGCGACGTAGCGCTCCTGGAGCTTGGCCACGCCCGCAGCTATCCCCGTCCGGCGCTCCCCCATGATCGGGATCCATCCGTCCCCGAGCTCGACGATGCGGTGCAAGTTGCGAGCCGTGAGGGTGCCGGAGAACAACACGGGCGGGCCGCCTGGCCGCACCGGCTTGGGCTCGCACCAGATATCGGAGAAAGACACCGTCGGTGATTCGAACTTCGCCGGCGATCCGCTCCACAGGGCGCGGCAGGCGCCGATCCCGTCGGTGAGCATGCGACCCCTCAACGAGTGGTCCAGTCCTTGGGCTTCGAATTCTTCCTGCTGCCAACCGGTGCCCACTCCCAGCTCGAGGCGTCCGCCGGAAATGACGTCGATGGTCGCAGCCCATTTGGCGAGGAGGGCCGCCGGACGCAGCGGCACGATCAGGATGCCGGTGGTCAGACGCACGCGCCCGGTCACGGCTGCGATGGCGGTCATCACCGTCAGCGGCTCCACCCAGGGCGCCTCCGGACCGAAGGGGAACTCCCCCCACGGGTAGCGGTCGACTCTCGGACCCATCACCACGTGGTCTGACAATGACACGGCGCTGAATCCGGAATCCTCTGCGCGCCGGGCCAGATCGATCAAGGACTTGGCGCCGGCTGCCGGTTCCGAGCCGATCGGTAGGCGCAACGTGACATCCGCAGTCCCACTCAACGCGACACCGCCTTGAGGTCGAACCGGCCGGCGTCGATGAGCTCTGCATATTGATGCAGCAGGTTGCAAATGGCGACCTCATCGGAAGTGCTCAACGGCGGCTCCTCAGTTCGTGGTCCTCGTGATCCTCTGGGCCGCCCGACCGGGCGCGTCGCCCCACCCGGGCCTGTTCTAGAATGTTATTCTAAAATCGGTCATCGGGCCAGCAGCAGGAGGCGGCACCAAATGCGAGAGTTCAGTCACCCGGCCATCGACGCCCTTCGCGACTCCGGCCCCGAGTTGACCGCCCAAGCATCCGTCAATGCCGAAGCGAGGAAGCTGTCGGATGCCACGGCGAAAATCCTCCGCGAGACCGGGGTCATGCGCTTGATCCAGCCGGCCCGCTACGGCGGCCTGGAAGCGGACCCTCGCGCCTTCGTGGAAGCGATGATGCTGGCCAGCCAGTTCGACGGCGCGGCCGGATGGGTCCTCGGCGTCGTGGGCGTCCACAACTGGCACATCGGCTTGTATGCCGACGAGGTGCAGGCCGAGGTTTGGGGCGATGACCCTGACACGTGGATCAGTTCGTCGTACAACTACGTCGGCAAAGCCCAGAGTGTCGAAGGCGGTTTCCGCCTGACTGGACGGTGGTCATTCTCGTCGGGGTGCGAGCACGCCAAGTGGGTCTTCGTAGGAGGCTTCGTCTATGACGACGAAGGCCGACCGGTCGAGATGCGCCACTTCCTCCTGCCCAGAGTCGATTATGAGATCATCGACGTATGGCACGTGGCCGGGCTGTGCGGCACCGGCAGCAATGACATCAAAGTCGAGGATGCGTTCGTCCCCGACGCCCACAGCATGAGCTGGCCCGATCTGCAAGCCCATCGTTGTCCTGGCACGTCGGTGAACAGTTCGCCGCTGTTTCAAGTGCCCTGGGGAACGATGTTCCTCAACGCCGTTACGGCACCTCTGGTGGGCATGGCGCGAGGCATGCTCGACGAGTCCGTCTCCATGATCAAGCAACGCGTCAGCGGATACATTCCGCCCGGACCAATGACTGGAATGTTCGACGCCAAGCGGATGTGGCCGGCCTTGACCATGGCGAAGCTGGCCGAGGCCTCGGCGGAGATAGACGCGGCCCGAGTTCAAATGCTCGACAACCTGAGCGACGTCTACTCCTACGCATCCCAGGGAGAGGCCGTGCCGCTCGAGGTCCGGGCCCGAGCGCGGCGGGACCAAGTCATGGCGGCCAAACGCTCCACCGAGGCCGCGAACACCATCTTCTCGCTGGCAGGAGGGCGGGGCCTTTCGCTGCGCAGCCCGATCCAGCGACTGTGGCGAGACGCACAAGCCGGCGGCCACCACGTCGTCAACGGCAGCGACCAGGCCCTCACCTCTTACGGCGCCTACCTCATGGGTGAACCCATCGAGGACCAGCTGGTCTGACCAGTCGGGGCGGCCGGCGCCGGCGGGGCCGGGCGTCGCTGGGCCGTCGCCCGGTTACTACTTGAGGTTGAAGAGCGTCGTCGCGTGGCGGGCGAAGTCGATCATCGGCGATGACAACCCGGCAGCAATGGTGAACGCGGCACAGATCCCCAGAGCCACTGCTACCGGCAGACGGACCTTCTCGTCGACCGCCGGCGGATCTAGCAAGGTCGCGGTCGCAGTCGCTCCGTCCAGCGATGGGATCGGCTGGAGCCCGGCGAGGATCGAGCCGTCGCCGGCGCCCGCACCCCCCGAGACGCCCGCACCCCCCGAGACGCCCGGCGCACCTGCGACCGCTTCACCCTCGGTCCCGTACATAAGCAGCGCCACCCGTAGGTAAAAGAAGGCCGCGATTGCGGCGGACAGCATGGCGATGATCGCCAGCACGTACTGGCCACTCTGCACCGCCGCCTGGATCACGTAGAACTTGGCTAGGAAGCCGGTGGTGAAAGGCACCCCGGCCTGGGCGAGGAGGAACACGAGCAGCACCGCAGCCAAGAGCGGCCGCCTCTTGGCCAAACCCCGCACGGCGCCGAGATCGTTGCGGGCCTCCCCCCGGCCTTGGATGATGGAGATGATGGCGAAGGTGCCCATGATGATGAAGGTGTACGTAAAGAGGTAGAACAGCGCCCCCGCCGTCCCCGTGGATGAGGCCGCTTGCAGGCCGACGAGCACGTAGCCAGCCTGGCTGATCGATGAGTAGGCGAGCATGCGCTTCAAGTCACGCTGCGCGATCGCCATCACCGATCCGACCAGCAAGGTGAGCACCGCCATGAGCCAGATGGCCGGGCGCCAGTTGGCCTGCTGGGTGCTGAGCCCCATGTCGAGCACGCGGAGCAGTCCGGCGAAGCCGGCCGCTTTGGCCACGGCAGCCATGTACCCGGCGAAGGGCGTGGGTGATCCCTGATACACGTCGGGGGTCCAGAAGTGGAAAGGCACCGCAGCCACTTTGAAGCCGAGCCCGACGATCAAAAGAGCCATCCCGGCCAACAGGATCCCGTTGTGGGAAAGGCTGTTGGCGCCCAAGAAATTGGCCATTTCCAAGAACTGGGTTGATCCCGTAGCGCCGTACACCAGGGCCACTCCGTACAGGAAGATGGCCGACGAGAAGGCCCCGAGCACGAAGTACTTGAGCCCGGCTTCGCCCGACTGCGTCCGACGGCGATGGTACGCCGCCATGACGTACAGCGAGATCGACATGATCTCGAGGCCGAGGAAGAGCATGATCAGGCCGGCTGAGGCGGCCATGAGCATGGCGCCGGTTCCCGCCATGAGCATGAGGACGTAAGCCTCGACGCCGTCGAGTCCTTCTCGGCGAAGGTAGCTGTCGGTCGTCATGGCGCCCAGGATCGTGGCCACCGAAACGAGGGCCATGAACAGCACCGAGAAGCGGTCGTAGAACACTTGCTGCCCGATAGTGAGTTGGTGGGCTAGTCGGTAGTTCAACGCGGCTTGGGCCCCGGCGGGGACGTGGGCATTGATGTTGCCGATGTCGCTCCATTGCCACACCGACGCGATCAGCGCCAAACCTCCGATGGCCACGGTCAGGAGGGCGTATAGGCCCGGTCGGGATCGCTTTGGAAGCACGGCCGAGATGGCCAGGAGGGCCAGCGCCCCGATGACGAGGACGAGGACCGGGAGGATGCTCCGGTAGGCAACCGAGATGTGAAGCGAGTTGGTGTCGGAGCACACCGACGTTATCTTGGCCCCGCCTGAAGAAATGCTGCACGGCACCGGGATCGTGGTAGTCGACGTCGTGGCCTGGTCGGACACCCGCCCTACGACATCGGCGAGGAGCCCGATCACTTGCCGCCTCCCGAGGCCGAGGCCTGTTGGGTAGAGGCCGAGGAGCCCGAGTCCCCGTTGGCGGGTGGAGATGCGTCGACGCTCTGACTAGCCGGAACCGTGTACTTGATCGCAGACGAGCCTTGCGACGGGACGTCGGCATTGGGCGCGACCCGCTCGACGTGACCCAGCAAGTACTCGACCGACGGGTTGACCCGGTCGAAGAACGGCTTCGGGTAGATGCCGAGGAAGACGATGCCGGCCAGCAGAGGAGCGACCATCCCGATCTCGCGCCACGTGATGTCCTTGAACTTGTCGTTGATCTCGCTCGTGCTCCCGTGGAAGACCCTCTGGTAGGCCCATAGGAGGTAAACAGCCCCGGAGACGACGGCGGTTGTCCCGGCCACCGCCCACCAGCGATGGGTGACGAACGTGCCGACCAGAACGAGGAACTCGCCNNACCCGTTGAGACCCGGCAAGCCGACTGCGCTCATGACCACGACAAGGAAGATGGCCGCGAGGACCGGGGCCGGCTTCTGAAGTCCACCCAGGTCCTTGAAACGCAGAGTCCCGCGCCGCTCCCAGATGACACCCACCAGAAAAAAGATGGCTCCCGTGGTGAGGCCGTGGTTGACCATTTCGAGGACGCCGCCGGATACGCCTTGATCGCTGAACGCGAAAAAGCCGAGCACGATGAACGCCACGTCGACGATCGAGGCGTAGGCGACCAGCCGCTTCAGATCCTTCTGCATGATCGTGACCAGCGCTCCATAGGTAATTCCTACGGCAGCCATGGTCAGGAGCAGCGGGCCCAGGTCGGCCGCACCGCGGGGCAGCAGGAAGACCCCGAGGCGGAGCAACCCGTAAGCCCCGAGCTTGAACAGAATCCCGGCCAGGACCATGGACCCCGACGTCGGCGCTTCGGTATAGGTATCTGGAAGCCAGCTGTGCAACGGTACGAGTGGGATCTTCACGGCGAAGGCGATGGCGAACCCGGCGAAGATCAGCACCTGGTCAGCGTGCGGGAGGCCACTGGCCAGGCGGCCGAGGGTGATCAGGTCGAAGGTCTCGTGGCCCTTGTTGGCCGGGGCGGTGAGGACTACTAGAGACAGGATGGCGACGAACAGGAAAGCCGAACCGGCGAAGGTATAGATGAAGAACTTCATCGCCGCGTAGTTGCGCCTCGGCCCGCCGTAGCCGGCGACGATGAAATAGCCGGGCACCAGGGTGACTTCGAACATCACGAAGAAGAGGAAGAGGTCCATCGCCAGGAAAGTTCCCATGCACGCCGCTTCGAGCAAAAGCATCCAGGCCAGGAATGCTTTGCGGTTGCCTTTGAGGGTCGGCCCGAACATGGCGATCGGGAAGAGCAGGGCGGTCATGGCGATGAGGAAGAGCGATATGCCGTCGACTCCGACCTTCCACGAGATGCCGAAGGCACCAATCCAGGAGTGCTGGCTGACGAACTGGAACCCGGCTTGCCCCGACGGGAAGTCCACGACCAGGAACACGACCAAGGCCAGCTCGGCTAGCGAGGCGACGAGCGCCACCGGCAGGACCAGCTTGTCCTCGCGGGAAGACGGGATCAGAGCCGTCACCGCCGCGGCGACGATCGGGAGGAACACGATTAGGGTCAGCAAGGGGAAACCCACGGTCCTCATCGTCAGCTCCCCACCCGCGTCGCCACGAACGCCAGGATCACGGCGGTACCGATGCCGATGCCGAGGGCGTAGTTGCGTACGTATCCGGTCTGCATCCGGCGCAGCTGTCTTCCCGTGCCAGACGTGAATCGAGCCAAGCCGTTGACGGCGCCGTCGACAACTCGGGCGTCGATCATGAAGCTGAAAGCGCTAGCCATCCGGGTGAGTGGCCCCGATACCGCGGCCGATACGGCCTCATCGATGTACCAGCCGTGGACCAGCACGGCCGGCTCCAGGGCTGGTCGGTCCACTTTGCGCCAGGCCGTGAGCCCGAGGCCCAGCCCGAGGAAGCAGATAGCCGTCACCGCTATCCCGAGCACCCACTTGGTACCGGTGCCTACGTGCACGGCCGGGTCGATGGTCGAAGGAAAAACCGGCGCCAGCCATTTGTTGACGAAGTCGAGCCCCCCGAACGGGGCGTTGAGCAGCCACCCGAAGGTGGCGCAGAAGGCCAGGATCACCAGTGGCGCCGTCATGACCCATGGCGACTCGTGCGGCTCGCCCCCGCCATGCCCGCCGTGGCCACCGCCGCCCTCGTGCCCGTCAGACGTCCATCGGGCCTGGCCGAGCCACACCAGCGCCACTTGGCGGCTCATGTAGTAGGCCGTGAGACCGGCCGTCACCGCGCCGACGGCCCACAAGGCCGGGCTCATGTGCCAGGCCGAGTCCAGGATGGCGTCCTTGGACCAGAACCCGTCGAAGGGCGGGATGCCTGATAGCGCGAGGTAGCCGATGATGAACGTCGGGAAGGTGATCGGCAAGTACTTCCGGAGGCCTCCCATCTTCTTCATGTCCTGCTCATCGTTGAGGGCGTGGATAACCGACCCGGCTGCCAGGAAGAGAAGCGCCTTGAAGAAGGCGTGGGTGATCATGTGGAACAACCCGGCCGTGTAGTCGCCGCTCCCCTCGCCCAGGAACATGTAGCCGAGCTGGGAAATGGTGGAGTAGGCGAGCACCCGCTTGATGTCATTTTGGGCGCAAGCGATGGTGGCGGCGAGCAGAGCGGTCGTGGCCCCGACGATGGCGATGACCCACAGCACCGCGTGGCTGTAGTGGAGGATCGGGGCGCTGCGCGCCACCAGGTACACACCCGCGGTGACCATGGTGGCGGCGTGGATGAGCGCGGACACGGGGGTGGGGCCCTCCATGGCGTCGGGCAGCCACATGTACAGGGGTATTTGAGCGGACTTGCCCACCGCTCCGAGGAAGAGCATCAAGCCGATGCCCGTCGCGGTGGCGCCGGCCAAGGTGGAGTGGCCCGAAGCGAGTGGGCCCAGCACCGCCGAGTAGCTAAACGACCCGAAGTGACCGAACATCAAAAACAGCGCGACCATGAACCCGAAGTCGCCGACCCGGTTGGTCACGAACGCCTTCTTGGCCGCCACCGCCGCGGTCTCTCGGTCGAACCAGAAGCCGACGAGGCCGTACGAGCAGAACCCCACCCCTTCCCAGCCGACGAAGCTGAAGAGGTAGCTGTCCGCCAGCACCAGCACGATCATGGAGAAAAGGAAGAGGTTGAGCAGGAAAAAGAACCGCGGGTAGCTCCGATCGCCCTTCATGTAGCCGATCGAATACAAGTGGATGAGGCTCCCCACGCCGGTCACGAACAAAACCATGGCGATCGACAGCGGGTCTAGCTGCAAGGCGAAGTCCACGTGCAGACTGCCGACGGGGATCCAAGTGAATATCTGCTTGTCTACGGTGCGGTCCGCCCCACTGCGCCCGAGGAGGGACGCCCAGACGATCACCGACCCAACGAAAGACCCGCCGGCGGCGATGGTGGCCAGCCAGCCCGACAGGGGGTCCCCGATGCGGCGTCCCCCGAACAGCAGGATCAAGGCACCTGTGATCGGGAGCGCGACTATTAGGTAGGCGGCGTTCATGCTGGTCGTCAGCCCCTCAGCACGTGGATGTCGTCGGCTGTCGCGGCAGCCCGCCGGCGGAACATGGCCACGATGATCGCCAATCCGACGACCACCTCTGCGGCTGCGACTACCAGTACGAACAACACCGACACCTGCCCTCCGACGTCGTCAAGAAGGCGGGCGAAGGTCACGAATGTCAGGTTCACGGCGTTGAGCATCAGCTCGACGCACATGAACATCACCAGCACGTTTCGCCTGATCAACAGCCCGGTGGCGCCAAGTCCGAACAGGACCGCCGCCAGGACCAGATACCAAGCGCCGGGTACCGTCACTCCGCTCCCCCCGGCCCGACTACCAGCTTCTCTTTGTCAGCGGCCCGGAGCTCGCTGGCGCCGGGCTGCTGGCGGCGAGACAGAACCACCGCGGCGACGACAGCAATGACCAGGAGAGCTGCGGTCATTTCGAACGGGAGCAGGTAGCGGGTGTAGATCGACTGCCCGAGCTTCTGGACGTTCTCGCCTGGACCGTCGAGCCTCCCGGCCACGCTGGGCGCGCCGCTGACCCAGTGATCGACCTGGGACAGGATCAGGATCTCCACCAAGGAAACGGCGCCGAGGATCAAGGCGATCGGCTTCTGGAACTTGGTCGCTTCCGGACCCGCGGCTTCGCGGCGGTCCACGCCCAGGAACATGATTACGAAAAGAAACAGGATGACGATCGCCCCGGCGTAGACGATGATTTGCACTGCAGCCAAGAAGTCTGCCGACTGGTCGATGAACTCGAGTGCTATTCCGAACAAGGTGATCACCAGCATGAGAGCGCAGTGGACCGGGTTGCGCAGCAGGATCACCCCGAACGCGCCGGTGAGGATCATGGCCGCGCCGACCAGGAACACGGCCCAAGCCGACGCGTTGGCAAGGTCTGTACCGGAACTGGCCGCGCTGGCCAGGAAGCCGGCGTACATCAGCTCACCTCTCCGTCGCTGTCCTTGCCGGCGCTTCCCCGACTGGGACGGTTTCCGTCGACGCCGATTCCGCGCAGGGCAGCAGAAATCATCTCGCGGAGAGAGAGGTCGGTGTCTGCAGCAAAATCGCCGGAAGCAGGATCGCTTTGACCCTTCTGGGCCGGCCTCACCCCGTAACCCAGCTCACCCGACCACAGCGGCTTGCCTTCCATCGCCGCGGAGCCGGATGGAGCGGTGGCGCGCACCCAGGCGGACGTGTGCCTGTCGTCGCCCGGCTTCCAGTCCTCCCACGGGAGCTCGCGGGGAAGCCCCTCTTCGTCCACCAGGAGCTCGGCCTTGGTGTATATGGCGTCCTGCCGGTTGACGAAGGACCACTCGAACATCTTCGACTCGGTGATGGCCTCTGTCGGGCAGGCTTCCACACACATGTCGCAGTGGATGCAGCGGAGGAAGTTGATCTCGTAGACGAAGCCGTACCGCTCGCCCGGCGCCACGGGGTCGTCGGGTGGATTGTCCGCGCCGCGGACGTAAATGCAGCGGGCCGGACATACCCCGGCGCAGAGTTCGCAGCCGATGCACTTCTCCATGCCGTCCTCATAGCGGTTGAGGACGTGACGGCCGTGGAAGCGCTCCGGCTTGGGCCTCTTCTCCTCGGGGTATTGGACGGTGATCTTGGGCTTGAACGGCAGCTTGCCAGTGACCAGGAAGCCCTTGAAGAAGCTCACTTGTCCACCTCGGTCGTGAAGGTGGCATCGTAGGCGTCATCCGAGGCGGCCGCGCCGTGCCCGACGTCGATGGCACGCCAAAGGAAGGCGATGAGCAGGAAGCTCGCTGCGATCGCGGCCAGACCCCACTCCCGGTCGAGGAAGCCCCGCACGATCCTGCTCTTGGACGTGGAAGTCGGAACCACCTGGAATCCGGCCACGATCATCAACATCGCCAGAGCTCCGGGAATGAGCCGCTTCCACCCCAGGTCCATCAACTGGTCGTAACGGAGCCTCGGCAGTGTGGCCCGGATCCAGACGTATATGTAGAGGATGATCAGGACCTTGATCGTGAACCAGACCGGCCCGATGCTGTGGCCCGCGATCCGGGGGCCGTCCGGGCCGCCGAACCACAAGGTGGTGATGATGGCGGAGTTGGTTACCAACGCCGCGTACTCGGCCAGGTAGAACCAGGCGAAGTCGACCGACGAGTACTCCAGGTTGTAGCCACCCGACAACTCCTCCTCCGCTTCGACCAGGTCGAACGGGGGTCTGGTCATCTCCGCCGTGATGGCGATCGCGAACAGAGCGAACGGGAAGAAGAGCGTGTGGATGACGTTCCATTTGTAGAGAAAGCCCCCGTGCTGGGCGGCCACTATGGCGCTGGTTTGCAGTGAGTGACTCACCAGCACCACGGTCGCCGTCGTCAGCCCGAGAACGGCCTCGTATGAGACCATTTGCGCGGTGGCCCGAACCGCTCCGAGCAGCGGGTACTTGGACCCTGAAGCCCAGCCCGCGAGCATGACCCCGTACACGGCCACGCCCGACGTCATCAGCAGGAACAGGATGCCCCACGGGGGATCGGCCAACTGAAGCCGGGTCGTGTGGTGGGCGATGGTGATGGTCCCGCCCAAGGGCACGATCGAGAAGGCCAGGAATACCGGAACCAGCATCAGGTAGGGGGCGATCCTGTAGATCACCTTGTCCGCAGCGCGGGGCATGAAAGCTTCCTTGAACAGGAGCTTCGTGCCGTCCGCCAATGATTGGAGCCACCCGTTGGGCCCCGCCCGGTTGGGTCCGTAACGTACCCCGAGCCACGCCACCGCCTTGCGCTCGTACATGACCATGAACAGCACCGACAGCAGCACGATCAAGAAAACGACGAGGACTTTCCCGATGAGAATCAGCCAGACCGCCAGGTTCAGGCCGTTGTTGAAAAGCGGGTCACCCATGTCCGTCGCCCCCGTCTGACGCCGCGCTCTCGACCCGAACTTCGGTCGCCGGTGAGGAGGAGTCGATCAGGTCCGCGGCCCGGGCACCCGGCAGGTTCCAGGGCAGGACGGCGGTGCCGGGCGGGATCGCTCCGTCCGCTACCGCCGGCAACGTCAGCGACCCCTTGGCCGACGTGACCCGCACCGATTCACCGTGGGCGACGCCCAGACCCGCCAGCACGCTCGGGTGCACCCGCACGGCCGGTTCTGGGTGCAAGTCGGCCAGGGCCGCTACCGCCTGCACCTGGGTGCCTCCGTCCCAAAGGGTACGGCGCGACACCAGCCGCAAGCTGCCCTCGCGAGGGGCGCTGGGTGCGTTCGCAGAAGGCGGCGGCACCGCCGGCAAACCCAGCCGGGCCGGCTTGGCCGGAGGAGGCAAAGCTGCCTCCCGGTCCTCGGCAACGGGGCCGGCGGTCGCGGAGGTCGGTCGTTCCCCGCCGGAAGCGAGGTCGCCGGCCGAACCGCTGCGGGCTCCGTTGCCATTCGCTTCAGGCTCCATGGCGACAGCCGCCACCAGCAACGCCGTCGGTGAAAGCTTGTGGAGCTCAGCGGAAGCTATGCCGGGGTCGGCCATGGGGTCTAGCGGCCGGGGGCTCCGGGACTCGGCGCCTGCGCCTACCAAGGGCACCATGACGCCGTCGCGCGCTTGCTGGCCGCTGATCAGGTCGTAGCCGGCTCCGGCGTGCAGCGGCGACAGCCTCGTGACCTCGTCCCAGATGTCCTCGAGGCTGGAGTAACCGAGGTCGACGCCCAGGCGGGCCGCCAGCTCACTGGCGATCATCCAGTCGGGCCAAGCCACTCCGTGGTCGGTGACCAGCTGGCTCAGCCAGGAGATGCGTCCTTCGATGTTGGTAAAAGTTCCCCGCCGCTCGGACCACGCCGCCGCTGGGAGGATCACGTCGGCGCGCCGGACCGACTCCGTGATGTGGGTGTCGACTGCGACCAAGAAGCGCGACCCCAGAAGGCCTTTCAGGGCGACATTCGAGTCCGGAAAGTCGGCGATCGGATCGGCCCCGACGAGCACGAGGGCCCCGATGTGACCTCGAGCCGCGGCCGTCAGCATGCCAGCCGTATCCAACCCTCGCTGCTCGGGTAGATCTGCGCCCCAGTGATGCTCGTACCAGGCCCGCCCTTGCTCGAGGCCGACACGGCCGGGGAGTACGCCCGGCGCCAGGCCCAGGTCCAGGGCGCCGTTGACATTGCCCCGCCGCAAGGCCGGCAAGAATGCCACTCCGGGCAAGTCGGCGAGTATCCGGGCCGCGGCCGCTATCTGGTCGTCCGACTCGGCCAGCGACGGCCGCCCCAGGATTACGACAATCGAGGGGGCGCCGGGCCTGGCCATTTTTGCGGATCTGTCGACGTGGGCGCGCACCGCTTCTACCGTCCCGTAGGCGACACCGGCAACGTCTCCGGTCACCGGTGCCCCGCTGGCTATGGCCGCGGCCAGAGTCGCCGCTTCGCCCGGACGATAGATGAGCGTCTCGGCTGCGTATGGCGACAGTCCTGTCGGTGCGGGGGTCAGCTCGATGAGCTGGGTGCCGTTCTCTCGGACGGCGTGGCGCAGGCGCAGGTACAGGACGGCCAGCTCGTCCTTGATGTCGGGACCGAGGGTGATGACGAGGGGAGCGGACGCCGTCTGGTCGATGGTGGCCCGGGGCAGTCCGAGGACGGTTTCGGCCGGGAGCCCGTCGCCGAGCTGGGCGTCGACGTTGTCGGTCCCGAGGACGGTGCGGGCGACCTTGGCCCAAACGTAGGCGTCCTCGTTCGGCAACCGGGCGCCGCCGATGATCCCGATCGAGCTGCCGCCACCGGCGTTCCTGGCCGCCTCCAGTCCAGCCGCGGCCGCAGATAGAGCGTCGGCCCAGCTCGCTTCGACCAGCTCGTCGCCCCGACGCACCATCGGGACCGCGATCCGGCTGGGACTGGTGGACGAGGCGTAAGCGAAGCGGCCCTTGTCGCACAGCCAGCCCCAGTTGACCGGGTCCGAGTCGACCCCGATCAGACGGGTCAGCTCGCCCGAGCTCGACTGCAGGGCGGTCCGGCACCCGACCGAACAGGTCGTGCAAGTGCTTTCGACCTGGTCGAGGTCCCAGGGGCGGGCTTTGAATCGATACGGCTTGGCGGTGAGCGCGCCTACCGGGCAGATCTGCACGACGTTGCCGCTGAAGTAGGACGAGTAAGGCTCGCCCGGAAAGGTGGCCACCTCGGTCTGGTCGCCGCGCTGGGCGAAGTCGATCAGAGCGTCGCCGGCCACCTCGTCCGCGAAACGCACGCAGCGACCGCACTGGATGCAACGCTCGCGGTCGAGATAGACCAGGTCCGAGATGGGGATCGGCTTCTCCCAGTGGCGCTTCTCTTCCACGAAGCGCGACTCGCCCGGGCCGTAAGCGAGCGTCTGATCCTGGAGCGGGCACTCACCTCCCTTGTCGCAGACCGGGCAGTCCAGGGGGTGGTTGACGAGAAGAAACTCGAGGACCCCCTCCTGGGCCTTCGTGGCCTTCTCGCTGGCCGTCTTGATTTCCATGCCTTCGGACACGGCGTTGTAGCACGCCGGCATCAGGCTCGATCCGCGTGGGCCTTCCACTTCGACCAGGCACATCCGGCACATCCCGACCGGCTTCATGCGCGGGTGGTAGCAGAACCGNNCCCGAGTCGGGCGGCGGCGGTGCGGTGCCCACGCCGCTCTCGGTCAGCAGCGGTCGTTTGGTGAGACGAACCGCAACCAGCTCGGCCGCGGGCACAGCCGTCTCGGCCGCGGGCGCGGCGGTCCCGGGCGCGGCCGTCTCGGGTGCCGGGGCGGCGGGCTTGGCTCTCTTAGACACGGG
>PMHU01000094.1 GCA_003156795.1 Acidimicrobiaceae bacterium | reverse complement strand
GGCAAACCCCCCGCCGCTCCATACTCGTTAGGCGCCCTCGCCGGAAGCGAGCTGCTGGATTCGATCGGCAATCGTGTGCCGAGCCTCGCGAGCCTCGCGTCGTGAGGGAAAGATGTAGGAATACACGACTCGGCCATCGACCATGATGATCCGACCCCTGACCCGGCGCTCATAGACCTCGACCGCCCACTGGCCTCGATAGAAGAGCCCGTGCAAGATCCAGGTGAATGGCCAGATAAGCCAATCGCGGGGGTCTCCGTAACCCATGATGCGGAGTACGCCACGGGCTCTGAGCTTCACCTGAAGGATGTGATGGTCGTCGGCCGTCAGCCACGCATCAGCCAGCTCATCCGCCGGAATACCGGTGTGCGGCCTCTTGAAATGCTGGCCCCCGTCGCGGTTGTGGCCGATGTCGCCCCAGAGTGATCCTGTCAGAGCAACCAGGAACTGATCGACATCATCCATGGAGTATCCCCGCGTGGTTCGAGGCAACGGGGTGGCCGCCTGAATGGTGGGTTGGAAGGGCTGGCCCGCTTCGATCTGCCTGGCGACGCGCTCTAGGAGGGAGTCCACGGCTCCAGGGCTGTAGCCACGAAATGCCTCGCCGAACGTGGCACCGCGCACCTCCTCCGGCGTCATAAGGCAATGGTAGAGACACAACGACGCAGAACATTCGCTCACGCGCCCATGGCGGACTTAGACGTGCCGCCGTTCCGCAGCGCGGAGTCGGCATTCCGCGCTGGGCGCTAGAGCGCTCTCCTGTCGTCCGACGCTCCAGCGCTTCTCGACGACGTCTCCTTATGGGTGTCTACGTCGCTGTGGCTCGCCTGATCACTGGGAAGTGCCATTCGGCCCTGCCGCCGGAAGGTTGAGCACGACAGACTCTGTCAAAGTAGTCGGCGGAACTTGGAACTTCTAGCTGCCATCGGGAGTGGGAGTAAGTGTGAACACCACAGACGGCAGAGCGAGACCATCGGTGCGGACCTCGCTGGTGGCAGGACTGTCCATTGCAGTGTTGCTGGCGCTGGTGGGCTGTAATGGTTCCTCGAAGTCAGCGGCCCCCAAGACCACCACGACGGTCTTGCCGACGACGACGATCGGAGCACCACTGCCTGGTACCTCTAAAGCCTCGCCGACCACGGAGACATCTACGTCGTCCACGTGCCGACCTTCAGCTCTTACTGTCACGTTTGTCGGTTGGAGCGGTGCGGCGGGAACTGGCTACTACAGCTTCAATGTTGTCAACCATGGGACGCCCTGCCAGATCGGAGGGTGGTTTGGGGCTGCTGTCTACTCGACCCGCGGTCAAGAACTGTCGGGAACTGCCACTCGGGAGGTGAATCCCTCCAACGGGCAGCCAGCTGAACCTCTGTCTCTGGCAACTGGGGCAACTGCCTCTTTCGGATTGACCGTGAACGAAAATAGCCCTACGCCGTGTCCATCCATCGGCGCTTTCCATGTGACACCGCCCAACACTTACTCATCTATCGAGGTAGCGATACCATCTACCCGTCAGGGCGGCTTCTGCAGGTACCTCGGAGTTGAACCGACCGAGCCGGGACCCACGACGGGGCCTATCGGCTAGCTCCGGACAAGCGCCGCCCTCGTCCGTCTTCGAGGACCGGCCCCGTCCCTAAGCAGGCTACGTGCGGCAGTTCACGAGAAGCTCGTCCGAGCTTTCGCCATCACTTCCTCACAAAGCGCAGAATGTGATCACCCAACCGCTCGGAGCCGAGGTCCGGTGGACCTTCGCGAGACGCGGAGTGTCGCTATGGCGCTTACTTGGGCTCTCGACTCACTAAAGCACCATCGCCCGCCGTGCAGGAGAGCGGTCTTAGGAGTGCAGATTGATGTGCGAGGGTAGGTCGCGGCAAAGCCTCACTCATAACACTCCGTCTCGCGCCGCGTCCGAGCACCCGCCGATGGTCGCGGACGACGCCGGATTCGGCGAAGACACTGAAATGGCAACAACCGGTCATGGGACCCAACTCACTCTGTCCGATCCACCTCGGATAGTCCAACGCGCAAACGCGGCACCGAAGGGCCCCGCATCAGATACATAACCAGACTGCTCGTAGCCAGACAATGACGCGACATTCGGCGCTCCGCGGCTCCAGCCCGGACGATGCCTCAGCGGACAGCGGTGCCTGAGTGGGGTGCCACTTTCGGACAGGATGAGTGGGTGGCGACGATCGAGGGTTACGTCTGGGCCGACTCGGAGGAGGACTTCATCAGCCTGACAGTGGCCTGGATCAAATACTCAGGTCCGACAGGTGATGTTCTCCGAGCCGGCGGGAACACATGGACTCCATGGGGACGACAGACGTTCATGTCTGCCCTGGACTTCCACGGCGGAGACTTCGACGTCGACCACGAGCCCCTTCTGTTCGACCGGCTTGGGCCCTGGCTCGTCCTAATCGCCCCGAACGGCTTCGAGTACGCCTATCCCGGCGTTGTCGCCGGAGCATCACGTCTGGGCGACGTGGTAAGCGTCTACTGGAACGTCGAAGGAAACATGTCGATCCGTGAGGCTCAGCACGGGCAGATTGCACGTCACCTCGACCTCCGGATCAACGAATCGGACTTACGGCAGGTTGAGCGGGAGGTCGGGGTCTCGTTGGACGATCCGTATGCACCAGTCCACGCGGCGAGCTTGGCGTTGGTTGAAGGACTGACCGGAGAGGTACTCGATCGCGACTGGGTGCTTGCCGAACATGAAGGCGTCGTGCTCGACCGCCGCGTGTGGGCTGGCGACGACCCTGGCTCGATCGCTGTCGCACCATATGATCCGTAGAGAACGTCCCACCCCGAGCACGGGAGCAGAACATTCGCTCTTGCGCCCAGAAGCAGAGTTGGAGCGACGCGGGGCAGCGCGCGGAATCGGCAGCTTCTGGCGCTATACGTGAAGCGGCTGCGCTGTCGACGCTGGCGCAGATCGCTCGAGATGATCTGCTCGACTGAGTCTAGATGCCGTGAGGGCTCCTGGGGCGTTCGTGACGTTGGTGGGTTGAGGCGGGAACCTTCGGGGGGCTCCGTGCGTGATAGATCTGTGAGCGTGAGCAACTAGTGGGAGCGAGGGCTACCACAGCGACTGCTGCTAGTTACAGGGGTGTCAACTGTCGCTCTGATCGTTGGCCTGGCCGGGTGTGGCAGCTCGGCAAAGCGGCTTGCTGCGACGACTACGACTTCAGCCCCGACGACTAGCACGACCCTGACTGGCACCTCGGCGGCGACGGACGTCGCAACGAGCGCCACGACAGTTCCAGTAGTGACAACTCAGCCCACTGTGGCTCGGGCGAAGGACTGGGAGTTTGATGGCGACGGCCGCGTTGATACCGCTCGTCTGGTCTACCTCGGTAACGGCGAATGGGATCTCGTGGCCGACATGACCACCCTTGGCATGCAGACGGTTGAATTCGGTGCCATTCAGCCACAGGCCCAGGAGAGCCTCAGAACTCGGATCATCGGCGCTGTCGATCCAAACGGCGAGGGGCAGGCCGACATTTTCGTTCAGGTCGACCACGGCGCCGCGAACGCCTTCTGGACGATCTTCGCAGTCACCGACCGGCAGCTTCGACAGGTCACGATTGCCGGACAGCCGCTCAGGTTGAGTCTTTACGGTTCGGTGATGTCGCTCAGCGGGTTCACCTGTCAAGGCTCCGACCTGATCGTCACCGGAGCCACTGCAGCCACGGACACGGCGACCACCTACAACTGGACTCGCCAGACCTACCGATGGCAAGGAGCGCAGCTGCTCTTGCAAGCCACGGCTACGGGGACGACGAGCATCGCGGGATCGAGCACTTATGGTCGCAGTTCCTGCGGGGATCTCCCGACAGGGACCGGCAGCTAGGAGCGTCCGCCGCCCGAGACATATTGTTCCGTACTGCGCACCTGCGTCTCCCTGGGCGCGACCAAGCGACCGCGCCAGAGTCGGCATCGGGCGCCCCCGGTTGCGCCGGGATGCTCAAGGAGGAGGGGCTGGCGGGGGTGATACTTGCCTTGGGAGATAAGGGATGCGATTGCGTCGCCTTCGCCCATGGCCTGTGCAGCGCTGGCGAAGGGTCCGCTCATGATCGCCTCAAAAAAAGGCAACGGTCGCAGCCACCCCCATCGGTCGGGCTGCACTGCTCGACCGATCTTGACCTGATAGCCCCGTCACGACTGGACCTTGGAGTTGGGTTCGGGACAGGAAATATTCGGCACGCGGTCGCTCGGCTCGGAGCCAGTGCCGTCGATCGGATCGGCTTCCGACCATTTCCGCCCGCCCGGATACGGGAGCGCGGATCGGGCAATCTGATCGGGATGGCCGTTGATCGTCCGACACGCAGAGACATCTAGTCCCGGTGGCTTGGAATCCTTGAACGCAATACATCGACGGTGCACCTACGCGAAGGAGGAGATGGGTGTGACGATTGACCGAAGCCGCGAGGCGGCCGCATTCGTGGCCGCGATCGCCGAGGCACCACCGGACGCGGTCAGCGCGTGCGAAGGGTGGACGACACACGAGATCGCAGCACATGTGACGGGCATCCACGTGGAGGTCATCCGCCATCTCGAGCCCTTCCTGCAGGGGGACCCGGTCCCGGAGACGAGAAGCTTCGAGGAGCGCGAGGCCCCGCTACAGGTGACGGACCATGCGGAGCTGTTGGAACTCCTCGACGCTGAAGAGAACCGCATGCGCCAGTTGGTGGACCACATCATCGGCCAGCAACCAGAGGCCGTGATCCCTTGGACCGGACGGCACATGGCAGTCGCCAAGTTCATCCCGCACCTACGAAACGAGCACGCCCTGCACCGCTGGGACATCGCCGGCGACGACGACACAAGCCTCCAATTGCTCGGCCAACAGGACCTCGTCGAGCACTCGGTAGGTGAGCTCGGCCGCATCCTCCTCTCCGCTGGCCGCAATCACGACCCCGACCCCGACACCGACTTTCATGTACGGCTGCGAAGTCTCCGTCAACCGGACCCTCTTGTCGTTGTGGAGGGCGGCAATGCCTCTCTGGCATGGGCCCAGGACAACGACGCCGAGGAGCCGGCGCTCGATCTCGATCCCCCCGCGCGGCATCTCTTCATCTGGGGGCGACGGCCCGACCATCGAAGCCGGCTGCACAGCCACTTAGACCAGCCCGACCTTGCGCGCCTCCAGACTCTTCTATCCGGCTATTAGCCCGGCGAAGTGACCGCCGCTTGGACTCGCGGCAGATATCGCTCCGACGTCGATGGCATCTCGCTGGACGAGAACCCCCGACCGTCGTGAGCGACAATACGTCCCGTGTCGAGTGGGTCGCCCCGGAAACTCTCGGACCACCAGCGCGACCGAATCGCTGATCGGCGCCGTCCGGGAGACGCTCAGGTGGCTGCTGACGGTGCGCGGGGTCCTTCGAGAACGGCTTGCGGTTTCGGGGCCGTAGGCCGATGAGTTCGTGTTGGCTGGGCAGTCTGTGTATCAACGACTCGGGTAAGGAGGCAGGAGGGTGGGCAAGGACATAGTCACCGGGGCGCGCGTCGAGGTGAAGGTGGAACTAGATGGTTCCCCGCAGCAGATCTGGGATCTGATCACCGACGTTACCCGTATCGGAGAGTGGAGCCCCGAATGCTGCGATGGGTGGTGGGTCGACACCACACCACCACTTCCGAGGTTGGGCGCCCTGTTCGAGGGGCACAACCGCTACCCGGGTGGCTTCGAGGCGACGGTTCCATGCGTTGTCACCGAAGCGAGCCCGCCGAGTGCGTTTGCCTGGGTGGTGCTCGACCCCGATGGGCTGGTTGAGCGGCCCGGTTCGATCTGGAGCTATCAGCTGAGCCCGTCCTCAACCACGGGCCGGACGGTCGTAAACCACCGCTTCGAGCACGGGCCAGGTACAACAGGGGTCAGGCGCGCAACAAACGAACATCCAGAGCACGCTCAACAGATTGTCGATTCCCGTTTGGACGAACTACGACGAAACATGACTGACACCATCGATGCTATGGGCCGCGACGTCGCCCGGTAGCTGTCTACCCGAAATTGCCGGTCACGGAACTTCGATCCGCGTCGTTGAGCCAAACACAGAAGATTCCATGGTGGGCCAGCGTCGGCCAGAGGAGCGAGAATCGCCAGCGATACCAACTTCGTAGCTGAGATCGGCGACATCTATCCAGGGCTAGATCATGGTGGAAGGTGACGATCGGCACGAAGGCTTTGTGGTGTCGGCAATGAACGCGCGACGGACCCCTGTCCCCGCGCTAGAAGATTCGCTCCCGCGTCGGGCGGGCAAGATGAGCTGGGGTTACAGGAACGGCGACAAGTGTTTCGGCCTCTGGGCGCAGGTCCGGTTGATTGGTGCGGGTCAGCTGGCCGTCCACAGGGTTGGCCCAGAAGAATTGGTCCCGGGCAAGTTTCAGGTACTCAAGTGGCTTGAGTGACCGGGTGGGCTCGCCCAAACTGGTCCTGTCACGAGATGACCGGGTCTGGACGTGGCGCGTGGAAGGCGACCGGTTCATCGCCTGGTCAGCGGTGTGGGGCGGGTGCAGGATGTCGGCGGTGGAGGAGAAGTGGGATGCCCCAGCCGAGCGCGGGCCAGATGGGCCAAAAGTATCCGAGTGGTGTCGTGGTCGCCCACACTCCTACCAGGATGAGCATGACCACGATGTAGGGCCTCCAGCGGCCGGTCACAGTGGGCGCGATCGGAGCGCGGGGCAGATCGTGTAGCACGGCGCTAAGTTCGCCATGGGTGCGAGCCGGGAGGATCACCTCGAGCCGCTGGGCGTATTCATCGAGAGAGATCCTTCCTTCGATGCAGGCTTGGCGGGCGTGATCGATGGCGGTTTGGCGGTCGGTGTCGTTGCAACGGAGGTCGTCGCCGACTGGGGCGGCAACCGTCGGGACGTGGCGTGTCGAACCGCAGCCGCTCATGCCGGTGAACCACCAACATCGCGAATGCCATCGACGGCGCTTGTGTCGGTCACAGCGGATGCCGAAGCGAGTCGACGGGTGGAATACCAGTCACCGAACCGGAAACTCAACGGGCTGAGCACGCCGGACAAGACCGAGAAAACGATGCCAATCCATCCGGGGCCGACCGCCGACGCGGCCGCGGCCACCGCGAAGAACACTGTCCAGCCGATCGTGATGATCCGATTCGTACCTACGAACAGTGGGTCGGTCCGCAACTCCGGCGGATACCGTCGCCTCGCTAACACCGATGTCCACGGCCGGCCGGCCAGGACCGTACCAGCCGACAGCAGCGCCAACGTGGTCCAGAGAATTACAAAGATCATTGGGCTCCCTCCTGCACACCACCGCACCACCGGCCCACGGGACCGTCTACAGTGATAGGTGACTATGGAGCATCCTGGACCATCCACAGTAGAATGTCAAGACCCAAGGGGTTGAACGGCACGGCGGCCGCCGTGCTGGCATATCTCGACACTGGACCACAATCAGGATGGGACATCGCCACTGGGCTGCAGATCCTCATCGGCGAGTTTTGGAACATAACGCCAAGCCAGGTCTACCGAGAGCTTCGGACGATGGCAGACCAAGGCTTAGTCACAGCAGGTCCCGCCGGTGCCCGCGACCGACGTCCATACAACATCACCGCCGCCGGCCGCGACGCCCTGTCGGCATGGAAGGATGAACCACTAGAGCGCGACGTTGTTCGCATCCCGCTACTGCTACGCATGTTCTTGGAGTTCACCGCCCAGCCCGACAGTCGCCGCCTCGATCGCCTCGTTCACCAATACCGCGCCCTGCACTCTCAACAACTAGCCGGATATGAAACCAAACTCCTGGAATTCGTACAGGCCGGTCTACCCGAAGCCCACCTCGTGCGCTACGGCCTCCGCCACGAACAAGCCATCCTTCGCTGGCTCGACGACTTCCCAAAGGCCGACACCTCGAAGAGTGCGCATCACCCAACCGCCCAAGAACCCACCAGCAAACGATCACGTCGATCACCCGCTTAGACGAACCAGTGAGTCATGGGTCCGCACGTCACCCCCCGCAGCCGGGCACCAAGTATGGGGTGGTCGTCCTCACCGGGGTCCGGGGGCTGGTCGAGGCCGAGAAGACGGAATCTCCGCTGTAGACGGCATGGACGCGGGTCGAGCCCGGGACGGCGAGGAATTGTACCGACGCGTCGCCACTGGAATCGAGGTGACCGAAGCCCACGAACATCTTTCCGTCGTAGATATCAACCGTTCCGGTGGAGGTTCGCCCGCCCCGCTGACCTGGACGTCGACGGCCAGCATCTGGTCGCCGGCGACAGTGGTTCCGAACGGGAACATGAGACTGGTTGTGGACGCCACGGTGGTGTCCAGATTAGGCGGTGCCACCGTGGCTGCGGCCCCCCCGCACCGGGTTCGGAGTCCGGGGCACGGATACCGAGTTGACGCTCGGGGCCTTGACCGGCGCGACATCAGCGGCCACCCAGCCGGACATTGCCGTCGAGGAGTTCTCTTGCAAGGTCTAGATGCCCAGCATGTCGCGCCGTCTCCTCGATCATGTGGAGCACGACCCATCGAACATTTGGCGGCTCGTCTCCCCCGTGCGTACCGCGTGGCGGCGCCGAAAGTGGAGTCGTGGCGAGCACTGCCTCTGACTCCGCGCACTGGTCCCGGTAGAAAGCCAGAACGTCGGCTGAGGACTCACCCGTCGTGAACACCACCGACATGGGGTCGTAGGGCGGCTGATCCTCGTCGACGTCTCCCGGCAGCTCGGGTTGCTTTCCCGCCACGACGCCCTGGAACCAGTGCCACTCGGCGCCGCCCAAATGTTCCAGCATCCCGGCCGGGGTCCAGCCCGTTGGCACGACCGAGCGGTGCCACGCCTCCTCGCTGAGCCCCTCGACTACGGCCAACACGGACTCGCGCTGCGCCCGCAGGAAGGCCAGCAGCATTTCGTCGCTGGCCTCGCTTGCGTGATCTAGGTTGCTGGTCATCTGAGTACTCCTCCGTTCGTCGTTCGTTAAACGAGCGATCCGCCATGGACATGACGAATCCCTGAGGCGCGAATCATCGCGCCAGAAGATTCCATATGGAGCGCAAAGACCAGACGTGCCTTCGCGCCCGAGTAGGCGGTGACGACCATTTCTATCCCAAACGAGTCACACCGACGCAAGAGAGCATCGGCTGTCAATGGTCAGTCTTTAGTCC
>PMHU01000104.1 GCA_003156795.1 Acidimicrobiaceae bacterium | reverse complement strand
GTCAGCCAGTTCTACGACAACCTCGTGGCCAAAGTGATCGTGTGGGGCCAGGACCGGGAGGAGGCCCGGCGGCGCATGCTGCGAGCCCTCCGGGAAACAGAGATCGAAGGCCTGGCCACGACCATTCCGGCCGACATCGCCATTTTGGAGCATCCTGATTTCGTCAAAGTGGAGCACTCCACCAACTGGGTGGCCGAGAAGCTCGACCTGNNCCACCGCCCTCGACAGCGAACCGGCACGCGTCCAGCGAGACGTCGACGTTGAGGTCGATGGCCGGCGCTTCCGGGTGAAGCTGTGGGTGCCCGACCTAGGTCCGACGGCAATCGCCGGCAGCGGCGCTGGGGGTGCAGGAGCCCGGCCGGCCCGGCCTAGGCCTGGCGCGGGCCACGGCGGTCACGGGGCTGGGACCGGTAGCGGCGAGGTGGCCGTGCCCATGCAGGGGACGATCGTGAAGGTCCTGGTGGCCGTTGGGGACACCGTGGAAGCCGGCCAAGCGGTCACGGTGCTCGAAGCCATGAAGATGGAAAACAACATCACCGCCGAGACGTCGGGCACCGTCGCCGAGGTCAAGGTGAAACCAGGCGATGCCGTCGGAGCGGGCGACGTGGTCGTGGTGATCGGCCCGGCGTAGCGCCGCCGTGCAAACGCCTTTAGCGCTCGGCATCCGCGGGGTATCGATAACCGATGTAGTCGATGTGGCCCGCGCCGGGCGCGCTGTCACCCTCGATAAGGAGGCCATCGAGGCGGTCGAACGATCCCACAGCACGGCGACGGAGCTGATTTCCGGCAACCGCGCCGTCTACGGCCTGTCCACGGGCTTCGGTTTCCTGGCCGACCGTTATATCGAGCCAGAACACCGCGCTGTCCTACAGGTCGGATTGGTTCGGTCCCACGCCGCGACGGTGGGCGAAGAAGTCGATTCGGAAGTGGTCCGGGCCATGATCCTGCTTCGGGCGGCCACCCTGGCCAAGGGTTTCTCGGGCATCCGGGTCGACCTGATCACGGGCCTGCTAGCGCTGCTCAATCACGAGATCACTCCGATCGTGCGCGAGCACGGCTCCCTCGGGTGCAGCGGCGACCTGGCCCCCTTGGCCCACGTGGCCCTAGCCCTCATCGGAGAAGGCGACGTCCTCGATAGCCACGGGCGGCGATCGCCGGCAGCTCGAGCGCTACTGGAGGCGGGCCTGAACCCGTTGGAACTCGAGGCCAAGGAGGGGCTGGCCCTGACCAACGGCACCGATGGGATGCTCGCCATGCTGAGCCTGGCTTGTGCCGACATCGGCCTGTTGCTCAAGACCGCCGACGTTGCGGCAGCCATGTCGGTCGAAGCCCTCGAGGGCACCGACCAAGCCTTCCTGCCCGAGCTCCTCGCCCTTCGGCCCCATCCCGGCCAAGCCGCCTCGGCCGCCAACATGACGGCCGTCTTGGCCGGCTCAGGAATCGTGGCCTCCCACAAGGAAGGCGACACCCGGGTCCAGGACGCCTACTCGCTGCGCTGCGCACCGCAAGTGCTCGGCGCCGCCCGCGACACCTTGGATCACGCCACAACGGTCGTCGAGAGGGAGCTCGCCAGCGCCATCGACAACCCGGTCGTCCTCCCCGACGGCCGGGTGGCGTCGTGCGGGAATTTCCACGGCGCGCCCCTCGCCTACGTCGCCGATTTTCTGGCCATCGCCCTCGCCGACTCGGCATCGATATCCGAAAGAAGGATCGACCGACTTCTCGACCCGACCCGCTCCCACGGCCTCCCCGCCTTCCTGGCGGCCGACCCGGGCGTCGATTCTGGTCTCATGCTGGCTCAGTACAGCGCGGCCGCGCTGGTGGCCGACTCCCGGCGCTTGGCCGCACCCGCGAGCGTCGACAACATCCCGACCTCCGCCATGCAGGAGGACCACGTGTCCATGGGTTGGGCCGCCGCCTACAAGCTCCGTCGGGTCGTGACCGACTTCGCCGGAGTGCTCGCGATCGAGCTCATGACCTCGTCCCGAGCCGTCGAGTTGCGCGCTCCTCACGCCCCCGCCCCGGCAAGTCGCGCCGTGGTCGACGGGGTACGACAACAGGTCCCTGGGGTCGGCCCGGACCGTTACCTCGCACCTGAGCTAGACCTGATGACCGGAATGGTCACCTCGGGTCAAATCGTCGCCTGGGCCGAGTCGGCCACCGGCCCCCTGAGATGAGGGCCGAAAGGCGTCATCAACGCACCCGATAGAGCAAGGGGACGACATGCCCGCGTCCGAAACCAGGAGCCTCAAGGCGGCGAGAGGTGCCGCGCTGCACTGTCGATCCTGGCCGCAGGAGGCGGCCTGGCGGATGCTCCACAACAACCTCGACCCTCAAGTCGCCGAACGCCCGGACGACCTGGTCGTCTACGGCGGTGGGGGCAAGGCCGCCCGCGACTGGCCCAGCTTCGATGCCATCTCGATGACGCTGCAGCGCCTGGCCGACGACGAAACGCTCCTAGTTCAGTCGGGCCGTCCGGTCGGGGTCCTGCGCACCCACGAGTGGGCCCCCCGGGTCCTCATCGCCAACGCCAACCTGGTCGGCGAATGGGATAACTGGGACGAGTTCCGGCGCCTCGATCAGCTCGGGCTCACCATGTACGGCCAGATGACCGCCGGCTCCTGGATCTACATCGGCACCCAGGGCATCCTGCAGGGCACCTACGAGACGTTCGCCGCGATCGCGGAGAAGCGCTTCGGCGGCTCCTTGGCCGGCACCCTGTCGCTGACGGCCGGGGCGGGCGGCATGGGGGGTGCCCAGCCCCTGGCCGTGACCATCAACGGTGGAGTGGTCATCTGTGCCGACGTCGATCCCATACGCCTCGAGCGCAGATCGCAGACCCGGTATCTGGACCTGATCGCACGAGACGTCGGCGAAGCCGTTCGCCTCGCTGGCGAGGCCCAAAAGGACATGCGACCCTTGTCGATCGGCGTTCCGGTCAACGCCACCGAACTCCTCGAAGCTTTCGTCACCCACGACATTCCGGTCGACATCGTCACCGACCAAACCCCCGCCCACGACCCGATGATGTACGTCCCCTCAGGCATGGCAGTGGCCGAGGCGGACGAGCTGCGGCGGTCGAACCCCAAGGATTATCTGGTTCGTGCTCGCGACACCATGGCGCGCCACGTCACAGCGATGCTGGCCCTGCTCGATCGCGGCGCCGAGGTCTTTGACTACGGCAACAGCCTTCGGGCCGAAGCCCGCCTGGCCGGAGTCGAGCGGGCGTTCGACTACCCAGGCTTCGTACCCGCCTATATCCGACCGCTGTTCTGCGAAGGCAAAGGGCCGTTCCGTTGGGTCGCGCTCTCCGGCGACCCGGCCGACATCGCCGTCACCGACCAGGCGGTTCTGTCGGAGTTCCCCGACAACGAAGCGCTCGCCCGGTGGATGCGGACCGCTTCGGAGAAGGTGGCATTTCAAGGTCTACCCGCCCGCATCTGCTGGCTCGGCCTAGGCGAGCGAGCCCGCATCGGCGGCCGCTTCAACGAGCTCGTGGCGGCCGGCAAGGTCCAAGCCCCGATCGTCATCGGCCGCGATCACCTCGACTGCGGATCCGTGGCGTCCCCGTACCGCGAGACCGAGAGCATGGCCGACGGGTCCGACGCCATTGCCGACTGGCCGCTGCTCAACGCCATGGTCAACGTGGCGTCCGGCGCCTCGTGGGTCAGCATCCACAATGGCGGCGGGGTCGGGATAGGACGTTCGGTGCACGCCGGTCAGGTCACCGTCGCCGACGGGACTGCGCTGGCCGCGGCGAAGCTGGAACGCGTCCTGACCAACGATCCGGCCATGGGCGTCATACGACACGTCGACTCCGGCTACGACCGAGCCCAAGAGATTGCGGTGGAGCAGGGCGTGGACATCCCCGAGCGCGAGGAGTTTCCTTCATGACGGTTCGCGTCGTCGCTACGGTCGGCCACCCGGTGTTGCGCGAATGGGCCCAGCCGCTGGATCCCGACGAGCTGCATAATCCACAAACACAGTCGCTCATCGACGATCTGATCGACACCATGAGGTACTACAACGGCGCCGGTCTGGCCTCGCCTCAAGTGATGGCGTCGAAGCGCATCGTCGTCATCGAGGTCAAATCCAACCCGAGGTACCCCTACAAGCCGGACATACCACTGACCGTGCTGGTGAATCCCGAGCTCGAGCCCCTGACCGACGAAACCTTCGCCAACAACGAGGGGTGCCTTTCGGTCCCCGGGTTTCGGGGTGTGACCAACCGGTTCGTGAAAATTGCCGTCCGAGCCCTGGACCGCCACGGCAAGTTGCTGGAGCGCGACGTATCCGGCCTGTCGGCGGTCACCTTCCAGCACGAAGTCGACCACCTCAACGGCACCCTGTTCCTCGATCGGGTGGAGGACCCCACCACGTTCACGACGTGGGAGCAGTTCGAGCGGTTCGAGCGGGACGCATTCGCGGCCCGCGCCGCCCGCCTGGTTTCACGGTTCGGCTCCTAGCGGTGGCCCTCTGGTGGGCGGAGCACGCCTGGCTCGGCGGTGCTCGGACCGATCGGGGCGTGCTTCTGGATGTCAAAGACGACCGCATTGCGTCGGTCACCACTGGCACCGGGGTCGCGCCCCGAGGCGCGAACCGGTTGCCGGGACTGACGCTGCCCGGGCTGGCCAACGCCCACTCACACGCTTTCCATCGCGCCCTTCGAGGCCGCACCCACGAGCGGTCCGGATCCTTCTGGTCATGGCGAGAGCTGATGTACAGCGTGGCATCGCGCGTCGAGCCCGACGGCTATTTGAGATTGGCCCGGGCGGTGTACGCCGAAATGGCGTTGGCCGGCTTCACCGCCGTCGGCGAATTCCACTATCTCCATCACGGCCCCGGGGGCGTGCCTTACGACGATCCGAACGAAATGGGCCTTGCGCTCGTCGAGGCCGCTGCGAGCGCGGGTATCCGGCTTACCCTCCTCGACGCCCTCTATCTTCGCGGCGGTTTCGAGCGACCCCTTGAAGGGCCTCAACTCCGATTTGGGGACCGGGACGCTGCGGGCTGGGCCGACCGGGTATCGCGCCTCGACGACACGGATCGAGTTCGCATAGGCGCCGCCATCCACTCGATCCGGGCCGTGGCCCCTGCGGATGCCGTGGAGGCGGCCAAGTGGGCGTCCAGCGCCGGTCGCCCACTGCACGCCCACGTCTCCGAGCAGAGGGACGAGCACGACGGGTGCGTCGCGTTCCACGGGCGAACGCCTCTCGCCGCCCTGGACGAGGCCGGGGCCTTGAGCTCGGATTTCACGGCAGTTCACGGCAACCACTTCTCTCCAGAAGACGTCTTCTTGCTCGCATCGACCGGCGGTGGGTGCTGCGCCTGCCCGACGACCGAGCGGGATCTCGGTGACGGGATCGGACCCTTCCGTGCACTGCATTCGGCTGGGGTCGCGCTCAGCGTCGGTACCGACTCGCACGCACAGATCGACGGCTTCGAAGAGGCCAGGGCCATCGAGATGGATGCCCGGTCGGCGGGCGAGACCCGAGGAGTCTTTGCTCCTTTCGCCTTGGGCGAGGCTGCGACGGTCGGCGGAATGACTGCCCTCGGTTGGGATGCCGGATCCCTGGCGCCTGGCCGACTGGCCGACTTCGTGAACATCCGGATGGACAGCGTCCGCACGGCCGGAGTCGACCCGGGGCTGGTGGCTGCCGCCATTTTGGCCGCGAGTGCAGCCGACGTGGTCACGGTGGTGGTCGGCGGAAAACCGATCGTGGCGGACGGCAAGCATCTGTTCGTCGACGAGGTCGAACGCGAGCTGGCGGACAGCATCCGGTCGTTGATCCAGTGACGTCGCTCGCCCTGACAGGCATCGGGGCGCTCGTCACCTGTGACGCTTCGATCGGACTCGGCCCGCTCGGCATCGTGGAACGCGGGGCGCTCGTCTGCGAAGACGGCCGGGTGGTCTACGCAGGACCAGAGGCGACGGCTCCCTTGGGTGTGGACGAGTGCGTCGACGTGGCGGGGCGCTGCGTGATGCCCGGCTTCGTGGACTCCCACACCCACCTGATCTTCGCGGGCGACCGGGCCGCCGAGTTCGTGGCGCGCATGGCCGGCGGCACTTACGAACCCGGCGGAATACTCGCCACCGTGGCCGCCACCCGCGCCGCCCGCCCGATTGGGCTCGAGTACTCCGCCCGCAAGCTGATGCGCCTGGCCGTCGCCTCCGGGACCACGACCGTCGAGATCAAGACGGGCTACGGGCTCGACCGGGAACACGAAGCCAGCCACGTCGCCTTGGCCCGGCGCCTGACGCCGGAAGCGACCTTCCTGGGAGCCCACGTGGTACCCCCCGAGTTCGCGGGGGACCGGTCCGGGTACGTGCAACTCGTTTGCGATGCGATGATTCCGGCGGCGGCGGGAGTCGCCCGCTGGTGCGACGTGTTCTGCGAGGCGGGCGCCTTCGACGTGGAGGAATCCAGGGCGGTGCTCGAAGCGGGACGGCGCCACGGCTTAGGCCTGCGCGTGCACGCCAACCAGCTCGGACCGAGTGGCGGGGTGGCGCTCGCGTGCGAACTCGGTGCCGCGTCGGCCGACCACTGCACCCACCTCACGGCCAGTGACGTCGACGACCTCGCCTCGTCGGGCACCGTCGCGACGCTGCTACCCGTGAGCGACTTCTGCACCCGCCAGCCCTATCCCGACGGGCGCACCCTCGTTGACGCCGGCGCTGTGGTGGCTCTGGCTAGCAACTGCAATCCCGGCTCGAGCTACTCGATTTCGATGCCGCTCGTCATGGCGTTGGCTGTGCGCGAATGCGGCCTCACCGTCGACGAGGCCGTCCTGGCCGCCACGCGCGGCGGGGCTGCGGCCCTGCGGCGCGACGACATCGGGATCTTCGCACCGGGTGCTCGAGCCGACGCCCTCCTCCTCGACGCTCCTCATCCCCAGCACCTCGTGTATCGGTTGGCGACTCCCCTGGTGTCCAGGGTGCTCAAGGACGGAACCTGGACCGGGCCGTCGGCCCGAGAGCCCACTTAGCGCTCGCCGACCCGACCATCGGCGGCACCGGCCGGGCTACTCGGCTGCGTCAGCCAAGGCCTCGGAGAGGGTCGGGTGGGCCAAGCAGCTTTCGACAATGTCGCTGACCTTCAGGTTGGCGGTCACCGCTAGCGCCAAGACCGATATCAGCTCAGCCGCGTGGCGGCCAACGATGGAGCCGCCGAGGACGACGCCGGTGGCGGGGTCTGAGAGAATCTTCACGAAACCGCCCGGGTCGTCGTTGATGAGGGCCTTGGCCGCGGCGGCGTAGGGCACCTTGGTCACTCGGATCTTGCGGCCGGTGGCGAAGGCCTCGGCTTCGGCCAGTCCGACATCGGCGATCTCGGGTTCGGTGAAGATGGCCGAAGCCGCTTTCTCGTAGTCGATGTGCCGATGCTCGCGCGTGTGTATGCCCATCACGTGCTCGGCGATCTTGCGGCCTTGCATCGCCGCCACTGACGACAACGGGAGCTTGCCGGACACGTCGCCTGCGGCGTAAATGTGGCCGACGTTGGACTGGCAATGATGGTTGATCGGGATGTAGCCGGCGGCGTCGACTTCGACGCCCGCGGCCTCCAATCCGAGCCCGTCGCTATTCGGGATCGAACCGATGGCCAAGAGGGCGTGGCTACCTCGGGCCACCCGGCCGTCGTCGCACGACACGGCCACGATGCTGCTCGATACCTCGACACTCTCGGCCCGGGCGCCCTTGAACAACTTGACCCCGCGCCGGAGAAGCTCGTCCTCGAGGGCCGCCGCCACCTCGGGGTCTTTGCTCGGCAAAACCTGTTGACGGCTCACGATCAGCGTCACCTTCGCCCCAAACGAGCTGAACATGTGAACGAACTCGACCCCCGTCACACCCGACCCGATGACGATCAAGTGCTCCGGCATGGTCGAAGGGGGGTATGCCTGGCGGGTGGTCAGGACCCGCTCACCGTCCGGGTCGGCCCAGTCCGGTATTCGCGGCCGGCTGCCAGTGGAGACCAAGATGGCGTCGGCGACAATCTCTTCGATCCCGTCGTCGGTGTCGGCCACCACTTCGTGGGGCCCCTTGACCCGGCCCGTGCCCCGGATCAACCGGACCCCCTGGCTTTGCAGGAGAGTGGTTATTTGGCCGTTGATGTGGGTCTCGATCTCCTGGACCCGCTTGCGCTGGGCGTCTAAGTCCAAGATGGCGTCCTGGTGGGACAAACCCATGCCTTCGATGCGCTTGGAGAAGCTCATGGCCCCTCCGGTGGCGATCATGGTCTTGGAAGGAATGCAGTCCCACAGGTGAGCCGCGCCCCCGACGACGTCGCGCTCTACGAGGGTGACCTCGGCACCGAGTCGGGCTGCGTAGGTGGCGGCCGTGTTGCCACCCGGCCCCCCTCCGATGATGACCATCCGTACCGGCATGCGGCCCCTATCGCTCAGCGGCTCGGCCGGTAGACGCCGAACTCGGTCCGAAGCACGTCGCTCACCTCACCGAGCGTCGACCGCCGACGCAAGGCTTCCTTGATCGGGGGTAGGAGGTTGTCCGATCCCCGCGCCGCGGTCCCCACATCGGCCAACGCCGCTTCCACCGCAGCCGGGTCGCGCTCCGCCCGCGTGCGGCGGACCCGATCCACTTGGTGGCGTTCGAGGGCCGGGTCGATGGGGAAGACGTCACCGGGCTCGGGCTGGTCGTCTCCGAACTTGTTGACCCCGACGATCACCTTCTCGCCGCTGTCGACCTCCTTGGCGAAGGTGTACGCGGCTTGCTCGATCTCCTCTTGCATGTAGCCCGCCTCGATGGCGGCCACCGCGCCGCCCATGCCGTCGATCTTTTCTAGGTAAGTCCAGGCGTCCGCCTCAATGGCATCGGTCAAGGACTCGACGAAGTAAGAACCCGCCAGGGGATCGGCGGGATCGGTCGCACCCGACTCGTGGGCCACGATCTGCTGGGTCCGCAAAGCGACGGTCGCCGCCTTGGCCGTCGGGAGTCCGAGCGCCTCGTCGAACCCGTTTGCGTGGAGGCTTTGCGTGCCGCCCAGCACTGCCGCGAGGGATTGCAGAGTCACTCGCGCGATGTTGTTTTCCGGCTGCTGAGCAGTGAGCGTGGACCCACCTGTCTGCGTGTGGAAGCGGAGCAGCTTGCTCTTCTCGTCCTGGGCGTCAAAGCGCTCTGTCATGATCCGGGCCCACATGCGCCTGGCGGCTCGGAACTTGGCTACTTCCTCGAAGAAGTTGTTGTGGGCGTTCCAGAAGAAGCTCAGGCGCGGCGCGAACTCATCGACGGGAAGCCCGGCCTTGACCGCTGCCTCTACGTAGGCAATGCCGTTGGCGATGGTGAAGGCGATCTCCTGCACCGCCGTCGAGCCGGCTTCTCGGATGTGGTAGCCGGAAATCGAGATGGTGTTCCAGCTGGGAAGGTTCTCGCGGCAGTAGGAGAAGATGTCGGTGATCAGGCGCATCGACTGACGCGGCGGGTATATGTAGGTGCCGCGGGCGACGTACTCCTTGAGGATGTCGTTTTGGATGGTGCCCCCCAGCTTGGCTCCATGCACACCTTGCTCTTCGGCGACCAGCTGGTAAAGCAGAAGGAGGATTGAAGCGGTGGCGTTGATCGTCATCGACGTCGTGACCTCATCGAGGGGAAGGCCCCCGAGCAAGATCCTCATGTCGTCGATGGAATCTATGGCCACCCCCACCTTGCCCACTTCTCCTTCGGCTCGTGGATGGTCCGAGTCGAAGCCCATCTGGGTGGGCAGGTCGAAAGCGCACGACAACCCGGTGCCCCCCGCGGCGAGCAGCAGCCGCCACCTCTCGTTGGTCGCTTCCGCCGTCCCGAAGCCCGAATACTGCCGGATCGTCCACGGGCGCCCCCGGTACATCGTCGGGTAGATGCCCCGGGTGAAAGGGAACTCCCCGGGTTCGCCGAGCTGCTTCCCTGCGTCCCAACCGTCCAGGTCGGCACGGTTGTAGACGGGCTTGATCTCGATACCGGAATCGGTTCGACGGGCGTCGATGGCCATGGCCATCAGGTTACGTCGCGGCGTCGTCGAGGCGGGCACGCCATCACGGCGACCCCGCGAAACTGATGGGCGGTGCTGACGCCTCGACCGTCGTCCGCCGCGGCGCGGTACCAACCATGGTGAAAGGCGCGGATGCTGCGGCTCGTAGCCGCCTAGGCGCACGGTCGGCCGGGGTGACGGTGCGCGCCCCAGACGGAGTCCACTACCCGTTATTCAACGTCTCGAGCCCAATGTCCGAGGACCTTCGATGCGCGCCGGTCGGGTCGGCGGCGAGTAGGGCGAGGAGCGTCAGCGCTCCCCTCTTTTCAACTCGATGGCGGCGCTTGGATCGGATGGGGCATGCACAGGCCGTCGTACTCAGCGATGACGACGTCCTCTTTGGGGATGCTGCAAGCCGGGCAGGCGGGATCACGGTTGACCTTGAAAGTCCGGAAGCTCTGCTCCAACGAGTCGTAAGCGAGGAGCCGGCCGGCCAGGGAGTCGCCGATCCCGAGAAGGAGCTTGACGGCCTCCATGGCCTGGATGCTCCCGATGATCCCGCACAGAACGCCCAGCACCCCGGCCTCCGAGCAGGAAGGCGCCAGCTCGGGCGGCGGCGGCTCGGGCACCTGGCACCGGTAGCACGGACCCTGGTGGGGCAAGTAGACGCTCGCCTGGCCTTCGAAGCGGAAGATNNGTCGACGATCACGTCGTAGCCGGAGAAGATGTCGAGGATGTTGTCGGCTCCGAGACGGACGTCGTATGTCACCGCGTTGACATCCGGATTCAGCCCGGTGAGGGTCTTCTTGGCTGAGTCGACCTTGCGCTCACCGATACGGTCCAGGTTGTGCAGGATCTGGCGCTG
>PMHU01000008.1 GCA_003156795.1 Acidimicrobiaceae bacterium | reverse complement strand
CTTGCTGAGGCTCCCGGTGCGTCTCATCCTAGTCTCGAAATGACACGGACCTATGGCTCCGGAACGATGACCGAGGTGCGGCCCGGGACGTGGCGCTTCCGGGTCTACGCCGAGCATCCGGTTACCGGCCAGTCCAAGCAAGTGTCCAAGACGATCCACACCAGGACGCGGCCCTCTAAGAAGGCGCTCACCAAGCAGCTGGCCGATTTCGTGAAGGAAGTGAACGAGGGCAAGCACAGCGGAGAGGGCACGACGGTCGGCGCATTGCTCGACGACTGGCTGGCTGATCTCAAGCGTGTCGGCAAGGCGCGCACAACACTGGAGACCTATGAGAGCCACGTCGAGAAGCGCATCCGGCCCGTTCTCGGCGAGGTCGCGCTGAGCGATCTCACCCCGCACCGCATCGCCCTCTTCTACGGCACCCTCAAGGCCGAGCTCANNGCACCATTCGGCTCATCCATTCGGTGCTGAGGGGCGCCCTGAGCTTCGCCGTGTCCAACGGGTGGCTCATGACCAACCCTTCGGCCAAGGTGGCGTTGCCGGCACTCCCCGACCAGGAGAACGAGGCGCTCACCCCCGAGGAGGTGGCCTCGCTGATCGCAGCNNCTGTCATCACGTTGGCGGCACTGACCGGCATGCGCCGGGGCGAACTGTGCGGGTTGCGGTGGTCCGACGTCGACTGGGAAGCCGAGACCACCCGGATCGAGCGGGCCTGGGTGCCGGGGAAGGGCGGCCAGCATCTGACCACGACCAAGACCCGGGAGAAGCGCACCGTGTCGCTCCGGGGCTACGGGATGGTGGTCCTCGAGCAGCGCCGGGACTACCAGCTCGAGCTCTGGGGGGAGCTGGGCGAGTGGCTCTTCTCCGATGGCGACGGGTCGGATCCGCTCCGGGCCAAGACGGTCACCGAGGTTTTCTCGACCCTGGCGGCGGACAAGAAGGTGCAGGCCCATTTCCATGACCTGCGCCACTTCGCCAGTACCCAGCTGACCGGGCTCACCGACGTCAAGACGGCGGCGGCGCGCCACGGGCATTCGGCCAAGACGATGCTCGAGACCTACAGCCACGCCATCGCCGAGCGCGACCAGCAGGCAGCCNNCATGGCCAAGGCCATCGAGGACCAGGTGAGGGCAGCTCTCAACCCTTGACGACCGTAAGGGGATATGTTACCCTTGACATATGGTAAAGGAATCAGACAAGATGAACACACCGGGACGGGAGCTACCGAAGGACTACCGGGCGGTGGCGGCCGAACTGGTGAGCAACCAAGGCTGGGGCTACAACGCCGGATCCGGTAGAGGAGGTCACCCGATGCTCTTCCCTGCGGTCAAGGCCAAGAGCCCGCTGGCCGTACCAACGACGCCCGGCGGCGGCACCCGGGGATTCAAGAACTGGGTGAGCCAAGTCCGCCAGCGTGGCGGGATCTGGCCCCCGAGGAGGTCAAGTTGATGGAGTGGAGCGTGCTGGTGGAGACGAAGGCCCCCGAAGGTGCCGACGTCGGTGAAGAGGACATCCTCGAGCTGCTGGTCGAGATGGGCGATGCCTTGATCGAATACGGGGCTGCGGTCGGGGGCGGCCCCGACGGTTGGGATGTCCGGCTCAGCATCGACACCGAGCCGGGCCGCGACGCTGGGTTCTACGCTCTGACGAGAGGTGGCACCCTCATCCTCGAATATGCGGACAAGGTGGGCCTCCCGGCGTGGCCGGTCATCCGCACCGAGGCGGTCGAGGCCGAGACGTTTCACGCCGAGCTCGAGGTGACCNNGTCAACGCCTGCACGAGCTGAGGGCGAGCGGCCGCTTCCCCGAGCCCATCGCTGAGTTGGCGGCCACGCCATTGTGGATCCGCGCCACGGTCGACTCATTCCTGGCCGGGTGGAGTCGCAAGCCCGGGCGCCCCGTGCGGTCATCATGAGGATCTACCGGCTGGTCCACCCGCTCCGCCACCGCTGGATCCCGCGCAGGGTGCGCCGGGCCCGGCTCTATGCCTGGAGAACCAGGCACCTGCGCCCATAACGCAAAAAGCCCCCGGCCGAAGCCGGGGGTGTCAGTGTGAACAGTTGGCCGCTGCGAAAGCCGCAATATCAATAGTCCAATACGCGACGTTGCTGATTAGACCACAGGCCTGCGTCACGAGGGTCGCCTTCTGAGATTGCAGGCGGGACACTTCGGTCGCCGGAATAGACGGGTGAGCCTGAGACTCAATGGTCGCCACTTGCGCTATGAGATTTTGCGCCTGCTGTTCGTCGGCAGACCGTATTACATGGCTGTTCTGATGGATATTCGCAGTGTGACTGATCGNNATTGTTCTGCGCCCACCAGTTCAGTCGCCAACCGCCGATGGCGAGTCCCGCGATGACGATCAGTCCGACAGCTATTCCGCCAGCCCATTTCATTGGTTGTCCCCGTAGATCAGGAATACAGGCGCCAATCTTAGCCCTGCGGGGTTCGGGGAAGATCCTGGCGGGAATTTTGATTCTGTGGCGCTGGGTTTGTCACCCGGCACATCCCAAATAATCCCGGTCTTATCTTTGGCCTCAATTTCGCGGCAGACGAACAGCCCGTACGCGCGCCCGACGAAAAAATGTCCAGGTCAGACCANNACTCACCGTCAACTCCACCTGGAATTTTCGCTATATGACCTCCGAACTGATTGGTACCCTCCGGCGTACTTATCCGCCCCCAGCCTTCCGGATCCTCCAGCCACAGGCGGCCGCTCTCATTGGCCTCAAGTTCGATCGTCATAACGAACCTCCGCTGGCACCCCAGGATCGGACTGCACCACTTGCGCCGGGCCAAGCATTGGCCGCCCTACACGGTGGGGCATATTTGACCCATGTCGTCGTCTGGGGAATGTCGACTCCAACATGATCATCCAATTTCGCCCACCTCTGAGCTGGAGTTTCGTGCCCCTCGTATTGTGCGGGCATGGTCGTTCCATCCCGAAGTAGGCCGAGCAAGACGGCGCTCCAGCTGCGCATCTCACTCATGGGGGTGACGCCGACCATTTGGCGCCGCCTCCTTGTGCCTGGCGAGATCAGGCTGTCGAGGCTGCACACGATCTTCCAGGCCGCCATGGGGTGGGAGGACTACCACCTGCACTACTTCGAGATCGACGGCGTGCGCTATGGCCAGCCAGATCCTGAGTGGGACAACGACGACATCGACGAAGAGACCGTCACGTTCTCCGCCCTGGTGTCGGGACGAACCCGCTTCTACTATGAATACGACTTCGGAGACTCCTGGCGCCATGAGGTCGTGGTCGAGTCAATGGATCCCGTGCCGGCCATTTTGAAATGGGCCGTCTGCGTCGACGGCCAACGAGCGTGTCCACCCGAGGACTGTGGGGGCACCGGCGGCTATCAAGGNNCCTGTGGGCCAGCGATTTTGAACCTGAGTTCTTCGACCTGGCCATCACCAACGCCGCCCTCCAGCGGGTGCGCTGAGTCAGGCCTTCATTGTCGGCCGTCCGCCCGCCCCACACAGCCCACGCAGCAGCGGGAGATTCCTTCACATCACGTATCGCTGGCAGCCACCCAAAACACGGTCCCTGCGCCGATAGTGGTCAGCTTGAAAGGAACCTCCAGC
>PMHU01000141.1 GCA_003156795.1 Acidimicrobiaceae bacterium | reverse complement strand
AAGTTCTGCCACAGCCCGAGCGATATCGCAGGCAGGAGCAGGCCGCTGCGCCCGCAACGACGATAAGTCATAGACCCGTAGCGGTCCTCGGCGGGAAGATACCTGGTCACGTCGCCGTTCCTGCAGGCTTCGGCACCGTTCCCTGCTGCTCGAGCGCCTCGGTGACGACGGTCAGGTCGTAGCCGCCGAGTCCCTGGTCGACGACGTGTTGCCATTCGTCGGCCAAGCAGGCGAGCACCGCGAACCGGTCATCACCGGCCGCCTCTAGGGCGAGGCGAACGTCCTTGAGCGCCAGTGACAGCGCGAACTGGGCCGAGAACTCGCCGTCGGAGATCCGGTCCAGTTTGGCAGCCTGCCACGGCGATAACAGAGGACCGCCGCCGAGCGCCTCCACCACCGTCCGCGTCTCCAGGCCCAATCGACGGGCCAGGGCCACCGAGGCGGCAACCGCTTCTGCGGTGAAGGCCAGCCAGGTGTTGTTGACCAGCTTCAGCCGCGTTCCGGCGCCGACCGGGCCGACCCAAATGGTGCGCTGACCGAGCGCGTCGAAGAGGGCGGCGACGCGTGATCGGGCGACGTCGGGCCCGGAAGCGAAGATTGTCAGCTGGCCGAGCTCCGCCGGGTCCGTGCTTCCCGACACCGGCGCGTCGATCAGCGTCACATCGGGCCGTTCGGACTCAACCGTCGCGGCGACTCGATCAGTCCCTGCTACCCCGATCGTGCTCATCTGGACCCACACCGCGCCGGGAGCGAGCGCGGCGAGCATTCCGTGATCGACAGCGATGGAGATGACAGCGTCCGTGTCAGTCACCATCGTGACAACGACGGCCGCTCGGCCGGCCGCATCGGCGGCGGTAGCGGCCACTTCGGCGCCCAGTCGGGCCAGATCCCGGGTCGCCTCCGCCCTGCGGTCCCACACGATCGTAGGGATGCCAGCGCGCAAGGCACTGGTCGCCATCCCGTGACCCATCGCCCCGATGCCGAGCACCGCGACCGGCTCGTGAGTCCCTGCCATCGGTTTCTCCTTGCGGCTCCACTACTTCGTTAGGCGCGGCCCGATGCCAGCATCGCGCCGCTCGGCCACAACATATTCCCACCGGCCGCAGCCGTCCGACACTGCCTAATCAGAACGCCACGCGTCGACCGCTCGATCGGCACCAGTACCGGGGAAATCATCCAGGACGTTCCAAGCACCAGACTGCCGAACCTGTTCAACTACTTTTCGTGAGCTGAAGTCTGCCCGAATCGCCTCGGAGATCCTCGATTTGCCCAGGATTTGCGAAGACCCTGGCAAGCAAAGGCAAACCTGAGCATCCTCAGCGCGGGTTAATCGAGGACCGCATGAGCCTCTAATAGGCCCTCTACCAGGACTTTTGCCCTGCGACCAGGCGGGGCGCGTTACGATCCTCAATCAAGGAGAGGTGCGAGAGAGGCCGAATCGGACTCACTGCTAATGAGTTGACTTGGGAAACTGGGTCCGAGGGTTCAAATCCCTCCCTCTCCGCTGTCCAGCTTGGGTTCATCCGTTTGCTCTGCCCCGACTGGTCTGCCTAGTCAGCAGACACTGGGAGCTGAGTCGGGCCTGCAAGACTGCCGGAGTGCACGACCTGCAACGCTGCCAGGAGATCGCCGGGCAGGTGCTGCCCTATGACGATGTGGAAGTGGCCCGCCACGCCATCGGCCGAAACACCGGTTCCCGGCAGGGCGGCCGCGCTTGACCGACCTTCTGATCGCCGCCGGCGTGGCCACGGTGCTGGCCATGGTGGGTACACCCATTCTGATCAACTGGTTGCGCAGCCACGGTATCGGCCAGCAGATCCGTGAGGATGGCCCCGAACACCACCTGACCAAGGTGGGCACCCCCACGATGGGCGGAGTGGCGCTGATCGGCTCCGCCGTCGCCGGCTGGTTGATGGCGCACGTGGAGGCCACGTTCACCACCCGCGGCCTGCTCGCCATGCTCACCGTGTGCGCGGCAGCCGCCATCGGGCTGGCCGACGACTGGATCAAGGTGCGCCGCCGGCGCAGTCTCGGGCTCAACGCCAGAGCCAAGATGGCCGCCCAGTTGGTCGTGGCGGCCGGCTTCTCGATCGCCGCGGTGACCTGGCTGAAGGTCGACACCCATCTGTCGTTCACCCGCTACAACTCGACCGGTATCAACCTCGGGAAGGTCGGGTGGGTGATCTTCGCCGTGATCGTGATCGTCGGTTGCGCCAACGCCGTGAACCTGACCGACGGTCTCGACGGCCTGGCCGCTGGTTCGTCGACGTTCACCTTCGCCGCCATCACGGTCATCGGCTTTTACCAGTTCCGCCACCCCGGGATATACCGAAACCCGGCGCCGTTGGACGAGGCGGCGATGGCCGCCGCGCTCATCGGCGGGTGCGCCGGGTTCCTGTGGTTCAACGCTGCCCCAGCCCGCATATTCATGGGTGACACCGGCTCGCTCGGCATCGGCACGGCCATCGGCGTGCTGGCCCTGCTTGAGAACGTCGACCTACTGCTCCCGATCCTCGGTGGCCTTTTCGTGCTCGAGACGCTGTCGGTGATCGTCCAAGTGGCCAGCTTTCGCCTGTTCCGACGCCGGGTGTTCCGGATGGCCCCTATCCACCATCACTTCGAGCTCCTGGGCTGGCCGGAGACGACGGTGATCATCCGCTTTTGGATCCTCGCCGGGGTGTTCACAGCCCTGGCGCTGGGGTCGTTCTACGCCGACTTCTTGAGCCGCGGGGGAATCGGGTGACAGTCGTGGTGGCGGTTTACGGCGCGGACGGGAACGGTCGCCTGCTCGGGCACGACGCCAGCACCTTGAGGATCGGCTCACTCTCGGCCTGAAGCCGGTCAGGCGCTTCCTTATGGTTTGTCTCGATGGACCAGCCACACCCGAGCCTGGTCTCTCGGGCGCATGACCACCTGGTCGATGTCGACGTGGCTGGGGCGGGTCGCGACGAACGCGACCACCTCGGCCACGTCGTCGGCAGTCAAGGGGGTGATTCCGTCGTAGACGGCATCGGCTCTGGCCTGGTCGCCGTCGAATCGAACCAGCGAGAACTCAGTCTCGACCAGGCCCGGATCGATCTCGCTGACCCGCACCGGTCGGCCCACCAGTTCTATGCGAAGGACGTCCATCACGGCTCGGGCCGCGTGCTTGGCCGCGTTGTATCCGGCGCCGCCCGCATACGCCTCGAAAGCGGCGACCGAACCGATCGTGATCACGTGCCCGTCCCCAGACTCGATCAGGCCACGCAGGAGCGCCCTCGTCATCCGAAGCACGCCCATGACGTTGGTGTCGTGCATCCTCTGCCACTTGGTCTCGTCGGCCGTGGCGATAGGATCCAGGCCGAGGGCGCCGCCGGCGTTGTTGACCAGCACACGGCAGTCGGCCCCAACGTGGGCGCAGAAGCTGTCGACAGACGATTGGTCGGTCACGTCGAGTGGGTAGGCCCGGGCGGCGCCTCCGATCTCCTCAGCGATGGCCTCGATCCGCTCAGCCCGGCGGGCTCCGAGCACCACGGAAAAGCCGGCCGCGGCGAGGGCTCGAGCCGTCGCCGCTCCGATCCCGCTGGAGGCTCCGGTTACAACCGCGGTTCCACGCCCGTTCACCGGACCGAGGTTACGGGGTGTGGCGGCGTGAGGAGGAGTGGCGCGCCTTGGAGCGGGGAGCCATCGATTGGCTAGCCGGCGACGGCTTCGGCGGCCGCTTCGACGTGGGCCAGATGCTGACGGTCAAACTCCTCTGCGGCGGCTTCGTCGCCTGCCATTTCGGCGTCCAAATCCGTCTCGGCGAAGCCGAGGACGCCCATGTCCTCGAAAGCCCCCCGAATCTTGGGTCCCCAGAGCCCGATGTCTCGGATCACGGGCACAATCCGGGTAAATAGATAGACGCGGAACTGGTGGAACAGCTCGCTCTCCTCCACCCACTTGGTGGCGTCAGGAGGTAGCCCGAGCCTTTCCCAGACCTCCTCAGCCATGAAACGGTCGCGCATCCGGTAGCAGGCATCGACGCAAAACTCCTCGCGTTCGTCGCGCTCGGCTGCAGTCAGCTGCGGGTAGTAGTCGCGTAAGGCCAGGCGCCCGAACATCACGTGGCGCGCCTCGTCCTGCATCACGTAAGCGTTGATCGCCCGGGCGAGAGGCTCGGCGGCCATGTTGCGGATCAGGCCGAACGAGGCCAGCGCCAGTCCCTCGATGAGGACTTGCATGCCCAGGTAGGTCATGTCCCATCTGCTGTCTCCCACCGTGTCCCGGAGCAAGCTGGCCAGGTTGGGGTTGATTGGGTACACCAAGCCGATCTTTTCGTGCAAATACCGGCTGTAGACCTCGACGTGGCGGGCCTCGTCGATCGTCTGGGTGGCCGCGTAGAACTTGGAATCGATGTTGGGCACGGTCTGAACGATCTTGGCCACGGATATGAGCGCACCCTGCTCTCCGTGCATGAACTGGCTCAGCCGCCACGCTTCGAACTCGCGGTGGGCCAGGTCCTTCTGCTTCCTGTCGAACTTGTCCCACCACGGCGAGCCGAACAGGGCGTGGGCCTCATCGGGCATGCCGATGGGCCGGCCGGGATCGACTTCCTGGTCCCAATCGAGGCGGTCGGACCCGATCCACTGCCGGCGGGTGCCCTTGTCGTACAAGCGAAGCAGTTGGTCCCTGCCGTCGGTGTAGCCGAAGTCGAAGACTGTGGTCGCCGGTGACTCCACGCTCCAAGCCCGGCTGCTTGTGGTCAGCGTCTCGTCGAAAATCGACGTCGCGGCCTCGCCGCTCGTCGCCAAGGCGCCGTCGTGTTCGGTCATGTGTCCTCCCCACTGGGCGCCAGCCTCTGGTGGGTGACGCCGCTGCACAGTCTGGCACGGCGCGACTTGCTTGGTCGGAGCGATGGAGGTCTAAGCCCGACGCACCACGTCACGTCGTCGATCAAGTTGCGGTGATGGGCCTACCCTTCGAACGGAACGAGGGTGCAGGGCGCAGTTTTCGGATGGGTCGGATCGAGGGCGTTGAGGACATCGGTCAGGGCGACACGGTCGAAAGCGATCCCGACGTGACCGGAGAAGTCCGAAGCGCACTGGTCTTGTATGAGGATGTTGGTGACGTGTTTCCCGGAGAGGAAGGCTGAAGTGTACGGAGTGACCACCTCGTCGTAGCTGCTCTCGATGACGGTGTAGGTAACTCCATGCACCGTGTCCCCGCCTGAGTTGAGATTCGTCAGGAAGGCCGAGCCGGCGAGCTGCTCCGCGCAAGACTCGCACTCCGTCGACAAGCCCCCCGACAGGGCCGCGGATCCTCCAGGTAGGAGCGACGCCAGCGTCTCGAGCCCGTCGATGGTGGTGCCGTGGTTGGATGGGGCCAGGCCGATGAGGTTTTCCACCTTCGCCGCACCGCCGAGGAACTTCAGGTAGTACCTCGGCATCATGCCGCCCTGGGAATGACCGACGAGGTCGACCTTCGTCGCCCCGGTCTCGGCCAGGACCTGGTCGACAAAGGCGCTCAGCTGGCCGGCGGAAGCGCCGATTTCACCCAGCCCGTACACTTCGCCCAGGAGCGGAGGGCCGCCGTAGTTAAAGGTGTAGACGCAGTAGCCGTTGTCGGCTAGAAGCGGGGCCAACGTGCCCCAGTTGTCGTCCTCGTTTTCGAAAGTCCCGTGCACCAAGACGACCGGTCTGGGGTGGGCAGCCGACGGCCTACAGCCGGGGAGGTTGGCTCCCGGCGGCGGGCTGTCAGGCGCCAGGGCGCCGGCTAGAAGAGTGGCTTCGGAGTAGATGACCGGATACTTCGGTGCTGCGGCGGCGGCGCCTACCGGTACGAGCATGCTTGCGGCGAGCGCGACAGACGACACGGCCAAGACTCCAAACCGGCACGGTCCCATGGCTTTCGCCCTCCCCGGATTCTCGACGATGTGACGCTGTCGTATGTGACGTATTACACCAAATCGGCCCCAGCCCGGCAAGACGGGGGCCGGCGCGACGACGATCATGGTCACTTCGCAATGCTTCGAACCAAGTCCGTGAGGAGGGCCAATGATTAGTGACGATTTGCGGCAGCGCCGTTTGGAGCTCGTCGAGGAGCACTTCCGGTCCGAGGTCACCCAGGAGTTCGACCTCACGCTCGGCACGTTCAACGGCCATCCGCACTACGAGATCATGGCCACCGGCCAGGTGTTCGACGGTGATGATGAGGTCATGGGCTACTACCGGACAACTCGTACCGCGTTCCCCGACCAGCGCCACGACAACGTCCGGCTGCACGTGGCCGACGAAGCGGTCGTAGCAGAGTTTGACCTGCTCGGAACCAACCTGGGTGAGTTCTACGGACTGCCGCCGACTGGCAGGTCATACCGGGTGCCAGTCATCGCCGTCTTCTTCTTCGAGCACGACCGCATCATCAACGAACCGGTCTACTTCGACGCCGCCAGTCTCTTGACCCAGATCGGGCGGCGGGAGATCCTCGCCCTGGCCGGTCTCGGCGAATGAGGGTGCCGGCCGAGACGGAGAGCACCTGAGCGGTAACAGCCGAACAGGGTGACCGGGTTTGGAATTACAGGTATGCGGGGAACGGCAGAATGACGATCGTGGAGCACAAGTGGTCGGCCCTGCCAGTGCCGTACGCCGTGGAGGTGGCGGACCGGGTGCCAAAGCAGCGCTACTACGACGCGGACTTCTACCAGATGGAGGCCGAGCTGCTGTGGCCCCGGGTGTGGCAGATGGCGTGCCGGCTGGAGGAGATATCCCAGCCCGGTGACTTCGCGGAGTACCAGATCCTCGATCAGTCGGTGATTGTCGCCCGCACCGAGGAGCTCGGGGTGCGGGCGTTCCACAGCGCTTGCCGGCACCGGGGGGTCCGGGTCGCCCAGGGAAGGGGTTCCGCCCTCGGCGGGTTCGTGTGCCCCTTCCACGGCTGGTGCTACGGGCCCGACGGCCGCAACACCAAGGTGACCCAGGCTCGGGCTTTCTCCGAGAACAACCTTCAGCCGGCCGACCTCGACCTGACCCCGGTGAGGTGCGAGACGTGGGGCGGCTGCGCCTGGATCAACCTCGACGACGGGGCGCCCCCGCTGCGGCAGTGCATCGAGCCGTTCGCCACCATGTTCGACGCCTGGAAGGCGGAGTCGCTGCGGGCCGAGTGGTGGTATGCCTGCCGGCTCCCGGTCAACTGGAAGCTGGCCCAGGAGGCTTTCTTCGAGCAGTATCACGTTCTGCAGACGCACCCGCAGCTTCGGATCCCCGGGCGCTCGCCCACCCGCAACCCGGCCGACTTCGACCCCCGTGTGTTCGTCGAGGCCGAGCTTCACTATCTGCGGATGATGAGCGAGGGCATGGACGGGATGGTGCACGCCCGGGATGTACAGATCGCCGAAGGGTTGGCAGACGTCGAGCTCCCAGCCGACTACCAGCTGGCCCGCTCGACTTGGGAGAGAACCCTCAACGACGCCGTGTCGCGCGCCCACCGCGAACGCGGGTGCGACGTCCCCGATCTCAACCAGCTGCAGGACCAGGGTTTCAACCAGCCGATGGGATACTGCTTCCCGCACTACTTCATCCTGCCCATGTACAGCAGCGCCTCCTCCTACCGGTTCCGGCCGCTGGGACCGGAGGAGACCCTCATGGAGATCTGGTCGCTCACCCGCTTCCCGGAGGGGGGCGAGTACGAGCCGCCCCCGGTCCCTGAGATGTGGGAGTGCGACGACCCGCGGTGGCCGCCGATCGCGATCCAGGACTTCTCGAACCTGCCGAAACAGCAGCGGGGCCTGCACGCCAGGGGTTTCGAGTACATGCGCCTGTCGGAGCGCAACGAGGGCCAGATTTCCAATTACCACCGCGTCATCGACGGCTTCCTCGCCGGCCTGCCCTATCAGCAACTCATGGCCGTCCTCCCGAAGATCAACGTCAACCCCCTAGAGATGCCCATCGTCGAGATCGGGTTCTGAGGGGATGGGCATGAGCACTGAGGGCGGGGGGAATGCACGAGAGCGTCGGCTCGGACCGCGGTTAGGTCGATCGAGAACCACCACTCCTGAAGGAACCGATCCGGTCTCGAACACACTTGGCCGTCGCACGCCTGGGGCAGACTCGGAGTCGAGGAGGACGGATCGACATGGGAAGAGCGAACAGAGATCGGCGGGCGGCCAAGAAGCGCCGTGACGAGAGTCGTCGCGGCGAACCTCGTTCACGGGCAGGGGCCGAGCAGCACCGACAGCCTCGTTCGGACGGCGGAGGCGGTCGCCCAGACTTGCGCTATCTGATGGTCGCCTCGGCGACGATGCTTGCCCGCGGAGCGACGCGGGAAAGCCTCGGCGAGGACGTCGAAGAGCTGATCCGCGACGCCGCCGGAGCCATAGGCCCGGTCGGAGCCTCGCTCGTAGCCGACGGACTGTTCTCCGATTGTATGGATGGCCTGTGGGAGGCTGGCTGGCAACCGGGCGAGACGGTCCGGAGCGTGAGGCGCTTGCGCTCGCCCAGCCACGCCGACCTGGCGGTCACGGCGGTGGCGGCGTGGCACGGGCGCCAGGTCGATCAGGAAGGGATCGTCGCTCCGTCCGAATGGTCCCGTCAGATCGACGAGATCGGAGCTGCTGAGCGGTGGTGGGGCGCTGGGCGGGACTGGCTCGGTCCGTGGGCGATTCGGGCCAGAATCCCCTGGCCGGACGCGCTCATATTGGCCATCGAAACGGCGTCGGCAATGATGCGCCTTCCGGTCACGGAGGTCCTGATTCCACCCCCTTCGCAGTGGAAGGAGCTCTCCCGACTCGGCCGGTTTGACATCTCGGTCGACGGCGCCGTGCTGGCCAAGGTGCGGGCCCTCCTGGCCAAGGCCGAGTCCACCGACTTCGAGCACGAAGCGGACGCCCTCACCGCTAAAGCGCAGGAGTTGATTGCCCGTCATTCGATCGAAGAGGCGATGGCACGCTCCTCGTCGGCGCAACGGATAACCCCGGTGGGCCGACGGCTGGCCGTGGACGATCCCTACGCAGCGGCCAAGTCCGGCTTGCTAGCTGTTGTGGCGTCGGCCAACGGCGTGCGCGCCGTGTGGGACGAGAGGTTTGCCCTGATGACGCTGGTCGGGTTCCCGTCCGATCTGGACGTGGTCGAGATGTTGTTCACGTCCCTACTCATGCAGGCGTCGCGTTCCGTGCTCGAGGCGGGGAAGGTGACCGATCCGCGAGGCCGTAGTCGCACCCGTTCGTTCCGCCAGTCTTTCTATGTCGCCTTCTCGGGGCGCATCCACGAACGGTTGGAGGTGGCTTCCCGGCAGGCCACGGCGGACGCGGAACTGGAGCTCGGCTCCGAGGTCCTGCCGGTGCTGGCCAGCCGGCGGGAAGAGGTCGACGACGCAACCGAGCGGATGTTCCCCAACCTCCGCAAGGCCCGGGGAATGTCAGTGACCAATGAGGCTGGATGGCGCGCCGGCCGGGTTGCCGCAGAGCTCGCCACTCTCGGGAGGGAGCAGCGCCGGCTGGCGGGCATGGCGGGGTAGGGGCCGCGGCGGACCCGTCTGACACCCATTTTTCAGGCTGACGCTTGGGTGCGAGACATTCATCCACCATCGGTGGGCGCAGCCTAGGAGGTCCTGACCAGCGGAGGGAGAGGGATTTGAACCCCCGGGGACTTGCATCCCNNCATCCCAAAGCTTTTCAAGAGCTTCGCATTCGGCCGCTCTGCCATCCCTCCAAAGTGGCGCCGAGCCTACCGCTCGGCGGCGCTGGTCGACCCCCAGGTATCCCAGTAGGTGATGTTCTCGACCGGCGGGCGCCGAGCCGGTTTGAAGTCTCCGCCGGTCGTATGGCCCACCGGAATCAACGCCACCTGGGTCACGTCGTCGGGGATGCCGAGCAGGGCGGCCGCCTCTTTTTCCTTGAACAGATGCAGAGTCGTCCAGGCCGACCCCAACCCCCGGCTCCTTAAGGCGAGCATGAAGCTCCACGCAGCCGGGATGATGGATGCGTACATGGAGGCAGACAAGATATTGGGGGAGTTGTCGGCCCGCCCGCGGATGCAGGGGATGACGTGGACGGGCACCCGGTCGAGGATCTCCGTCAGGTACAGGGCGCTCTCGTACACCCGCCGGGTCTGTTCTTTCATCTCGTTGCCGGCGGCCGACCGGAGGTAGTCGGCTCCGCCTTCGGAATAGATGCGGCCCAGCTCGGCCCGCTTGGCCGGGTCCGTTACCACGACCCACCGCCATCCCTGCTCGTTGCTCCCCGTTGGAGCTTGGACGGCCAGCCTCAAGCAGTCCAGGATCACCGACTGGTCAACCGGACGGTCCAGGTCCAGCCGCTTGCGAACGGCCCTGGTGGTGGAAAGAAGGTGGTCGGTGACGGTCGTGTCGAATGTCATGCGGCGGTCTCCCCTTGCTATCGGCCCGGAGGTGGCAGCACCCTCGAGCGCACGTCGTGGACCCATCGGTCTGCGGCCCGCCATGCCGTGTCGGCGCGCTGCCGCTTGGCCGGACCATGCTCGCCGGCAGCTGGGTAGGAGCCGAGAAACTTCAGCTCCCTCAACCCGGCGTGCAGGTCTCGGAGGGTATCGGCCACCACTTCGTCGGCGATGTGGCCTTCGAAGTCGATGATGAAGCAGTAGTCGCCGAGCCCCTGCTTCGTGGGCCGGGACTCCAGCTTCACCAAGTTGAGGTCCCGAGCCGAAAACTGGCCCAGGATCCCGTGCAAGCTCCCCGGGTGGTCCGACGACTGGAAGCACACCACGCTCGTCTTGTCATGCCCCGTCGGAGCTGGGATCCCGGTTTGATGGGGGGCGACGAGGACGAAGCGGGTGGCGTTGTCGAGGTGGTCCTCGATCCGTGGGGCGACCACTTCCAGCCCGTACAGCTCGGCCGCCAGGGAAGTCCCGATGGCGGCCGTGTTGGCGTCGGCCGTTCCGTCCCGCACGGCCGCGGCGACCTGGCGGACCGCCTCCGCCGTCGAAGTCGCCGCCACTTCCTCTACATCGGGCAGGTTGGCCGTCAGCCATGATCGGCACTGGCCGGTTGCGTGTGGAAACGACACCACCCGCTTGATCTCTTTGACGGAGGTGCCGGGAGGGGCCAGCAGGTTCTGGGTGACAGGCAGGACGACCTCGCCCACGATGAGCAGGTCCCTCTCGAACACCAGCTGATCGAGGGCGATCGAGACGGTGCCCTCGATCGAGTTCTCGATCGGCACCAGCCCACGTTGCACATCGCCGTTCTCCACTGCCATCACGACGTCATGGATCGTCGCCAGGGCTACCAGTTCAAGCCCGCTGGACCCGGGGGAGCTGACGGCCGCCTCGTGCGAGAACGTTCCCTCCGGCCCGAGGTACCCAACCATGGACGTAGTCCCTACTCGCCTGACAGCGCGAGCGCCACCGCGTCCGCCTCTTCCGGCGACAGCTCCAACTCGGGGACGCCCGCTCGGATCTCTTTGGCGTACACACGGGCGCTGTCGCGGTGGTGGATCGAGCTGATCACAACCCCGGATCGCTGCGCATCAAGCAGCGCGATCGTCAGTGACTGCTTGCCGGACATCTCGCCGTAGGCGTCGTAGCGCACGAG
>PMHU01000010.1 GCA_003156795.1 Acidimicrobiaceae bacterium | reverse complement strand
ACCTTGGTCAACGTGTTCTCGGTGGGCAAGGCCGTGGCTGCCCTCTGTGTCGCCCGCCTGGTCGGCCAGGGACTCCTCTCCTTTGACGACCCGGTGGCCCGGGTGTGGCCCGCGTTCGGAGCGCAGGACAAAGCGCGCGTGACGTTGCGCCAGCTGCTCAGTCACCAGGCCGGGCTTCCCGCGCTGCGCGGTCCCCTGCCGGATCGGGCGATGTTCGACTGGGACGGCATGAGCGCCGCGCTGGCCGCAGAGTCGCCGTGGTGGGAACCGGGGACGGCGCACGGTTACCACGTCAACACATTCGGATACCTGATCGGAGAAGTGGTACGCCGAACCACCGGTCGCTCGTTGGGGTCGATGGTGCACCGGGAGATCGCCGGCCCTCTGGGAGCTGACTTCTTCATCGGTGTGCCCCGGGCCGACCTGTACCGGGTGGCGGCATTCCTCGGCATGGCCGATGTGCCAGCGCGCGTGCGGGCCGACGGGCTGACCGCCGACCAACTGATGGAGCGTCAGGCCTACTTCAATCCTCCTTCGTTCTCAGGGTCGGGCCTGGTCAATTCGACCGAGTGGCGTACCGCCGAGATGCCCTCGACGAACGGTCACGCCACCGCCCGCGGCATTGCCCGACTGTACGAAGCGCTGGCCGCCGGCGGGCGTTGTGGTGTCACCGAAATCGTGGCGCCTGCGACGTTGGCCGAAGCGGTCAGCGAAGAGGTCTACGGCGACGACCTCATCCTGCACCGACCTTCGCGCTTCGGGCTGGGCTTCCAGCTCACGCAGGCGGAGCGTCCCCTTGGGCCCAACGCAGGGAGCTTNNTGCGCCGGCGGATCGCTGGGCTTCTGTGATCCCCGGGCGAAACTGGCCTTTGGCTATGCCATCAACACCATGGGACCGCGTTGGCAGAACCCGCGTAATCAAGCGCTCATCGACGCCTGCTACGAGTGCCTGTAAGGGTCATTTCCGCGCGCCCGCTCCTGGGTGACGGCGGCGGGAGCGGGTAGCGTGAACTGAGCTCGTGAGCGGGGGAGTCGTAGATTGTGACGTTGAAGATCGATGTGATGCTGTCGAACTCGCTCGTGGACGCCGCCAGGCGGGCACAGGAGTTGGAGGCTACCGGCGTCGACGGAGTCTTCACCTTCGNNTCCCGCTCGTCGCGGCCGCCCCGGTGTGCTCGTTGGACCTCATGACCAACGTGGCGATCGCCTTCCCGCGTAGCCCCATGCATCTCGCTCACGCGGCCTATGACCTGCAACTGTTCTCGGGGGGACGGTTCCGTCTGGGCTTGGGATCGCAGGTCCGGGCCCATGTGGAGAATCGCCTGGGGGCGCATTGGGGAGCGCCGGTACGGCACATGCGCGAGTGGGTACTGGCGACGAAGGCGATACTCCGAAGTTGGCAGGACGGTCAACGTCTCGACTTCCGCGGTGAGTACACGACGCACACGCTGATGACACCGGCTTTCAATCCGGGGCCGAACCCCTTCGGCCTCCCNNTCCTCCCCAAGGTCCTGGTTGGCGCGCTCGGCCAGAGAATGAACCAGATGGCGGCCGAGGTTGCCGACGGAATTCTCGTGATGCCGTTCAACTCGGACCTCCACATGCGCCAGCGCACCATGCCGGCGATCGGATCCGGACTGGCCGCGGCCGGTCGGAATCGGAGCGACATTGAACTGACGGCCGAGGTCATCGTGGCCGTGGGTCGAACCGACGAGGAGTTGCAAGCGGCCAAGGCGGTGCGCTCACTTCTGTCCTTCTACGGCTCCACGCCGGCCTACAGACCGGTGCTCGACATCGAGGGTTGGGGCGAGCTGCAGCCGGAACTGAACACGCTGTCGAAGCGGGGCGAGTGGCTGAAAATGACCGAGTTGATCGACGACGACGTGCTGTCCACACTCGCCGTGCACGGTACGCCGGCGCAGTGCGCGGCCGAGATCATTCGCCGTTTTTCCGAATGCGACCGCATCTGTGCCTATTTCCCGGGCTATGCGGCACCGGACGACCTCATTGCGGAGTTTGTTGCCGCGTTGAGAGCGGCATCATGAGCGAACAGCCCGTGCTGTTCGAACTGGCGGACGGAGTCGCAACGCTGACTCTCAACGAGCCGCAGAAGCGCAATGCCTTTGGCGGCGACATGGCCCGGGCCCTGTCCGAGGCCTACCGACGATGCGATGCCGACGATGACATCCGGGCCGNNTATGACCGCCTGGCAGGTGCGCAAGCCGACGATCGCGGCGGTGAACGGCCATGCCATCGGGGTGGGATTGACCCTTACGCTCCAATGCGACATGCGTATCTTTGCCGCTGACGCAAAGTACGGCATCGTGCAGGTACGTCGAGGCGTCATGGGCGACGGTTTCTCACACTGGACCCTGCCGCGGCTTGTCGGGATGGCCAGTGCTGCGGAAGTCCTCCTCACCGGCCGGACATTTGACGGAAATGAAGCCAAGGAATTCGGTTTGTGCCGCCATGTTCTTCCGAACTCCGAGGTGCTTCCGGCAGCATTGGAAGTGGCCCGTGATATCGCCACGAACACCGCACCTTTGTCTGTTGCCTATAGCAAGCAGCTGCTGTGGCAGACCTGGCAGTGCAGTGCCGGCGATGTCGAGAGGCTGGAGACGGAATACCATCACCGCCTCATGGCTGGGCCGGACGCCCGCGAAGGCGTTCTCGCCTTCCTGGAGAAGCGCCCGGCGCGATGGGCGGGCCGGGTAAGCCAAGTCCACTAGCCGCGGTGGGAGCCCGGCGGCGGGACTGACGACCGCCCAGCCCGTGGCTGATCGATCCGCCCAACGGACTCAGGCTGGTGCGGTGCCAGCGAGCCAGAGCGTGAGGTTCGAGGAGCCGATTTGTTCGTCTGA
>PMHU01000202.1 GCA_003156795.1 Acidimicrobiaceae bacterium | reverse complement strand
CACCTCCCCGTCCTGATCGCAGATCACGATTCCCTCTCCAATGAGGTCGAGGGCGGCCCGGAGCCTGATGGACAGCTCTTCGAACGGTGAGGGCGGGGCTTCCACGATGGCCTCCAGCGAAGCATCAGGCCGGCGCGCCGAATTGCGGCCCCACATCAGTGGAGTCCTCGGCCGACTCTGTAGAGGAGCGCTGCGGGAGAACGGGTTGTCATGTTCAGCCGTGAGGCTAAACGCTCCTGCGGGACGTGGAGGTGCTTCTGAGTGGCTCCCGTCCCGGACTCAAGGCTTTCTTCGGTCGGTGTTCAGCTCTTGTTCACCTTGAAGATGCTTGTGCGTAACCCGACCTCCTTAGAGTGATCGGCATTCCGCTGACAGGTGTGGCGCGGCCAGAACGAATCCACGCGGATCGTCCCCGGACTCGGGGCAGTGGCCGGCAGGTCCCCAAAGACAAGGAAGGCAAACCTTGAAACGTCTGATCCCCCTCGTCCTCGCAGCAGGCTTGGCCCTGGCGGCCTGTGGCAGCTCGTCCAAGAGCTCCACATCTACTACGACGCTCGCTCCATCCAGCAACAGCGGTAGCCCCAACCTCAATATCGGCAACCCGGCCAGCGCCGTGACCCTCAGCGAGGCGGGCTCGAGCCTCCTCTATCCATTCCTGCAGCAGCTGGTGGCCCCGCTGCAAGCGAAGTACTCCAACATCACCCTCTCTCCGGCTGCTGGCGGGTCCGGCAAGGGCATCAGCGACGCCATCGCCGGCACCGTCGAGATGGGCGGCTCCGACGCCTACCTCAGCAACAGCGATATAGNNTCAACATCCCGATCGTCATCTCGTCCCAAGCCGTCAACTACAACCTGCCGGGCATTTCGAACCTGAAGCTGAGCGGGAACGTCCTGGCTGAGATCTACCAGGGCAAGATCACCAAATGGAATGACCCCGCCATCGTGGCCCTCAACCCCGGCGTGACCCTTCCAGGGTCGGGGATAGTGCCGGTCCGCCGGGTGGATGGATCCGGTGACACTTTCATCTTCACCAGCTTCTTGTCCGCCACGAACACCGCCTGGCAGAGCGGCCCGGCTTTCGGAACCACCGTCTCGTGGCCCTCGGTCTCCGCCGAGCTGACCGCAAGCGGCAACCCCGGAATGGTGCAGACCTGCCACAGCACCCCCGGGTGCATCGCGTACGTCGGGATAAGCGCCGAGAACTCGGCCCTGCAGGCGGGACTGGGCCAAGCGGAGCTGCAAAATGCGGCCGGCAACTTCGTCCAGTCGAGCGCGACCACGGTCAACTCGGCAGTCACGGCTGGGGCCACCAACATCCCCGCCGACCTGGCCGCTCCGCTGATCGACGAGCCGGGCGCCCAGTCGTATCCGATCGTGAACTTCGAGTACATCGTGGTCAAGGACACCCAGTCGAGCGCGGCCGTGGCGCAGGCCATCCGGACCTTCCTGGCCTTCGCTTCGGATACCAGCGGCGGCAGCGCCCCGAGCTATCTGGCCAAGGACCAGTTCGAACCCCTGCCAGCCTCGGTGATCCCGCAAGTGCAGGCCGCCATCGTCAAGATCACGGGCTGACTCCCTCCAGCTGAAGCTGCACTCGTGACCGCAATCCTGGATCGTCGCCCGAAGCCGACCGGCGCCCCCCACCGGTCGGCTCGGGCCAGACGACTGTCTGAGCTGACCAGGCGGGACCGGGCCCTTCGGGGTGTTCTCTTGGTCGCCGCGCTGGTACCCACCCTGGCGCTGATCTTCCTGGCCTACCAGATGATCAAGTCCGCCTACCCGGCGATCGTCTTCAACGGCTGGCACTTCTTCTCCACCAAGAAGTTCGACCTCGGCAACCAGTACGCCTCCGGATTCCAAGTCCGCCACGGTTACAAGGCGCCCCCGGGAGCCCAGTACGGGATCCTCACGCTTCTCTTCGGAACGGTCGTCTCGTCGCTCATCGCCTTGGTGTTGGCGATACCAGTTTCGGTCGCGGGAGCCATCCTGCTGGTGGAGAAGCTCCCGGCCCGACTGCAAGGCCCGCTCGGCGTCTTCCTCGAGCTTCTGGCCGGCATCCCCAGCGTCATCTTCGGCCTTTGGGGCGTATACACCCTCGGCCCCCTGATGTCGCGCACCGTCTTCAAATGGCTCGCGGCCCTCCACATCCCCTGGTTGAGGGGCCCCACCGGAAGTGGGCAGGGGCTGTTGTCCGCCTCAGTGGTGCTGGCGGTCATGATCATCCCGATCATCGCTTCCATCACGCGGGAGCTCGTGCGCGCCGTGCCGGTCGTATCCAAGGAGGGCGCGGTCGCCCTCGGGCTCACTTCGTCAGAGACCGTCCGCTTCGTCACCATCCCCTACGTGCGCACCGGGATCATCGCCGCATCCATCCTCGGCTGGGCCCGGGCCCTCGGCGAGACCATCGCCGTGCTTATCATCAGCGGCAACGCCCTGGGCGCATACCCCCACAGCATCTTCGACGCCTTCTCGACCATGGCATCCACCATCGCCGCCCTACTGGACAGCGCCCTCACCGACTCCACCCACATGGCCGTGGACTCGCTGGCTGAAGTGGGCCTGGTCCTCCTGGCCGTAACCATGATCACCAACTTCGGCGGCCGGCTCCTGACCAGACGCTTCTCCGATGCCGGGTTGCCGGTCGGTAGGGGCGTGTAGGGATGACTCAGCCGCTGTCCCGGCGCCGCTCATTCAGCGACCGCCTCTTCTGGGCCGGCTGCGGGCTGGCCTTCCTCCTGATAGCTGCGCCGGCCGTGTCGGTCCTGATCAGCGTTTTCCACCAGGCCCTCCCGGCCATCGGATGGTCGACGTTCACCCAACGCACCGTCGGCAGCGGCATCGGCTTGCAGAACGCCATACTCGGCAGCCTTCTCCTTCTGGCCGGCGTGGCCGTGGTGGCGGGGACGGTCGGCATCGGCGCCGGCGTCTACCTGGCCGAGTTCGCCACCGGGCGTTCCGAGAAGGTGCTCCGCTTCTTTTCCGAAGTTCTGGCCGGTATGCCCTCCATCGTGATCGGCTACATCGGCTACGTGACCCTGGTCATCGAGTTCCACTGGGGCTACTCGCTGCTCGCCGCCGTCATCGCCTTGTCGGTGTTGGTCATGCCCTACATCGTCAAGACCACCGAAGTCGCTCTCCGCCAGCTCCCGACCGCCCTCAGGGAGGGCGCCGCCGGCCTGGGCATGCCTCGCTCGTCCACTTTGGGACGGGTCCTGATGCCAGCAGCCACGCCGGGGATCATGAGCGGGCTGATAGTGGCCCTGGCCATTTCCACCGGAGAGCTGGCCCCCCTGCTCTTCACGGCCGGCTTCACCGACAGCAACCCTTCCCTCCAGCTTTTTCACCACCCTGTCCCCTACCTCACGAACGTCATCTTCACCGACCTCTCGCTGCCCGGAGCCCGGGCCCACGCCACGGCCGCGGCGGCGGGACTGCTCAGCCTCATCATCCTCATAGTCCTGATCGCCCTCGGGCGTCTCGTCGCCGGGCGAGCCCGTCGCAACACCGCTCGGATGTCGCTGTGATGACTTCGGCGGCGCCCTCTCAGCAAACGCCGTCCGGTCCCCGATCACGGATCACTCGGATCCCGATAAAAAGTGAGAAGATCAGTGCCTGGAGTCAATTCCCGAACCATGACTGACGCGCCGGTACCGAGGACGACGATCGCTGCGCCTGAAACCGCCGCGGGCTCGGGAGCGCTGAAGGTCGTCCCTACCGTGTTCGAGGTAGAGAAGCTCAACTTCTATTACGGCGCCGCGCCGGCCCTCCGCGACGTCTCCCTGACCATCGGGCGCCGGGAGATCACGGCCCTGATCGGGCCGTCCGGATGCGGGAAGACGACTTTCTTGCGCTGCCTCAACCGGCTCAACGACCTGATCCCAGGCACGCGGGTCGAGGGTCGCCTCGACTTCGACGGCCAGCCTCTGTACGGTCCCACGGTCCGAGCCATCGAGGTTCGCCGCCGGATCGGCATGGTCTTCCAGAAGCCAAACCCGTTCCCGAAGTCCATTTACGACAACGTCGCCATCGCCCCGAAAGTCAACGGCATCAAGGCCAACATGGACGACCTGGTGGAGGAAAGCCTCACCCGGGCCGCCCTGTGGGATGAGGTCAAGGGCAAGCTACGCGAAAGCGCGTTCAGCCTTTCAGGCGGTCAGCAGCAACGGCTGTGCATAGCCCGCGCCATCGCCATCCGCCCCGAAGTGATCTTGATGGACGAGCCCTGCTCGGCGCTNNGTCACCCACAACATGCAGCAAGCAGCCCGGGTATCGGATCGCACCGCCTTCTTCACAGTCGATTCCGCGGACGGCGTCCGAACTGGCGTGCTGGTCGAGACCGGCACCACCGATCAGATCTTTACGTCGCCGTCCGACCCGCGCACCGACGACTACATCACGGGCCGATTCGGCTGAGAGCTGCGTCGTGGCGAGCGTANNGTGGCGAGCTCTGAGAGCTCGCCTCTACGGCTCGTCGATGTGCCTGGCTTGAGACGTAGGCACCCCGCTGATCGCGAACAGAGCCCTGGCTGCGATCTCCAGGGAGTGATCGGTCAACCGTTCGTAGACCCGAGCGGCCATGCCGAGATCGACGGCAGCCTCGACCGGGACCCCTTGCAAGCGGACCAGCGCGGCGAAGAAGTCACGCTGGGTCTGGCGGCACTTGCGGGCCGAGGCCACGACCGCGTGGGACTGCCCCTCGTCCAGGGTGGTCCACGCCCCGTTGGCCTGCGACAGTAGACCGGCCGTCCCGGCGCCGATTTCCGCAACCATGCCCCTCATCTCCGACGAGAGTACGTCGCGCGCGAACCCGACCCTGGTCCCCAAAGTCAGGCACAGACCCATGCACAAGTCCCCGGTCTGGGCGATGTCGCGCGAAGCCAGGATGATCCGCAAGTCCCGCGCCACCGGCGCTTGCAGGGCGAGGAGGGCCAGGACCTCGGCGTCGACGTCGCTGACCCGCGCCGACGTCTCCGACGCCCGGGCTGAGATCTTGTCCCCCACCGCGTGGTCCTGCTCTAACAGCGCCCTGGTCGCGTCCTTGGTCGCGTGGCTGGCGTCTTCCAAGATGGAGATGGTCTTGGCCCTCAGCTCGGCGATGCGGTCGTGATACGGACGACGAAGCTCCCTCACTTCGACTTCGACGTCATGGGACTCTCGCCCCGGGGGATCCACGACCACCGGCCCCAGCTTAGTTAGGCCTCCCTCGTTGCCTGCGGGACCGCGCCGGCCCACACCGTTTGAAATGGCCGGGCGGTGACGGGTGTTAGCTATCAGCATGACGATCAAGCTGCAGAAGCCCTTGTACACCGCCGAAGCCAACGTCAAAGGTGGCCGGGACGGGCACGGGTCCTCGTCCGACGGCGTCTTGGACCTGGACATACGGCCGCCGACAGAGCTCGGCGGTCCCGGGGGCGCCACCAATCCGGAGCAGCTGTTCGCCCTCGGGTACGCAGCGTGCTTCCAAAGCGCCATGGGCGTGGTCGGACGTCGCCAGCGGATCGATACCAGTGACTCGACGGTCACGGCTCGAGTGACGCTCGGTACCATCGAGGGCGGAGGCTTCGGGCTGGCGGTCGAGCTCGATGTCGCCATCCCCGGGGTGGACCGCGAAGCGGCGGAGAAGGTGGTGGAAGCCGCCCACCAGGTGTGCCCTTACAGCAACGCCACGCGGAACAACATCGAAGTGACCGTCCGGGCCCTTACGATCGAGTAGCACTAGGCGGGACCCACCCGAGCATCCGCCGAATGGAGGACCGAGGCTTGACCACCAGTGAGACGGCCACGACGCCGAAGGTCTCCCAGCCGGCGGAAGTGATCCAGACCCACGGCCTGACGAAGGTATATCCCGGCACCGATTTCAAGGCGGTGGACGCTCTCGACCTGGTCGTCTACACGGGCGAAATCTTCGGCCTGCTGGGGCCGAACGGCGCGGGGAAGACGACCACCGCAGGCATGCTGACCACGCGCGTGATACCGACGTCGGGGTCCGCGTTGGTGGGTGGGATCGACGTGGTCGCCCACCCCGCTCTAGCCAAACAGCTCCTCGGCGTGGTCTCTCAGCAAAACACCCTCGACCGCCAGCTCACGTGCTGGGAGAACCTGTACTTCCACGGACGGCTCTTCGGGATGTCGGCCCGCGACAGCCGCGAAGCCGCGGACGACCTCCTCGAGCGGTTCCACCTGACCAAGTGGGCCAAGGCGTCGGTCTACGCCCTATCGGGTGGCATGGCGCAGCGGCTCATGGTGGCCCGGTCGATCGCCCACCGTCCGGCTGTGCTCTTTATGGATGAGCCCACCGCCGGCCTGGATCCCCAGAGCCGCCTGGCGCTATGGGAGATCCTCGGTGAGCTCAACCGCGACGGCCAGACGATCATGCTCACCACGCACTACATGGANNGGGGCCGACACCATCGTCACGGTACGAATTACGGGAGACGCGGCCGGGCTGGCCGAGCGGCTCGAGCAGGACGTGGCCGGCGCCACTCGGGCGCGCGCCATCGACGGTGGGGCCGAGCTGCACGTCAAGGAAGCGATCGGACTGCTGCCGCGAGTGATCGCGGCGGTCGAGCAAGGCCACTACCAGCTCGCCGACCTGTCGATCGCGGCGCCGACCCTGGAGACGGTCTTCATCAACC
>PMHU01000153.1 GCA_003156795.1 Acidimicrobiaceae bacterium | reverse complement strand
TCCGTCCCGCTGTCGGAGGAGGCCGCTAAGATCATGGTCAGCGGAGTGCCCACCGACGATCGCGCCACCTTGGCGGACCTCGGCTGCACCTACCGCACCTCGGCGGAGACCTTCGTCGACACCGTGCGCTACCTGCGCTCGACTGGACGACTCCCGGGCGAGCCCGGAACGTGACCGACCCCGCCCCCCGCATCGAAGCCGGCGCCCCGCGGCCGCGCCAGCGCCTCAGCCAGCGCCAAGCGTCAACGGTAACCGCCCTACTCGACGCCGGCCTCGACCACCTCCGCGACCACGGCTACGACCAGATCACGCTCCGGGCGGTCGCCGCTCGAGCGGGTGTCACCCACACCACTGCGTACAACTACTTCACTTCCAAGGCTCACCTCGTGGCGGAGATCTTCTGGCGTCACCTCAGCGCCGTCCCGACCCCGTCTCCGGGCGCCGACCTGGCCCTGGAAGATCGGATAACGCAAGCGCTGAACGGTCCAGGCCTCCTGCTGGCCGACGAGCCCGCGCTCGCCGATGCCGCGTTGAGCGCCCTCCTCCTGAGCGATCCCGACATCCGCCGCCTCCGCAACGCCATCGGACTTGATCTCAGTCTCCGGATCGAAATCGCCATCGGACCCGACGCCGACCCTGAGGTCGTCGAAGCCGTACTGCTCGCTTTCAGCGGAGCGATGCTCCAAGCCGGTATGGGATATTTCGACTTCGCTGGGGTCGTACCGCGCATCTCCAAGCTGGCCGCCCTACTCCAGCCAAGGACGTGATGCCATTCCGGCATTTGCCGGCAAAACGAGCCCCTGGCGGGCTCGAACCTCTAGCATCCTCCGGACCATCAGAGGTCGATAGAGGAGACCGAGCGGTGAGCAGAACAGTTCCGGCGGGAAGAGCAGTGAGGGCGATTCTCGAAACCGCCCTGTTGATCGGCCTGGCCGGTTGTGGTTCGAGCCACCGATCGGCCCGCCCCTCGTCGACCACGACGGCGCCGTCCACCTCGACCACGACGGCCGCCCCCACCACCACGGCGACGACACCGAACACGACCACCCCGGTGGCCGCCACCACGACCATATCGACTTCGTTCGCGATCCAAACGGTCGACTGGAAGAACGTGACGTTGCCGGGCTCGGTTTGCGGCGCCTTGCAGCCGATCCGCCTTCAGTCCGGTCAGGCCACGGTAGCGTCGAGTCGCTTCCCGGGGATGACGACGGTCCACGTGAGCTTGTCAACGGTCGTCTACGGCGACCTTACCGGCAGTGGCCAGGACCAAGCAGCAGTGAACATCTGGTGCGACAACGGTTCGGGCACTGCAGACGGACAGCTCGCGGACTCCTGGGTCGTGTACTCGGCTGCCACCAGGACGCTCCAGGTGGTCGGCACCCTCACCACCCAGCAGCCCGGTAACCCCAACAGTCCGCACGTGGCCTACTTCAATACCGCCGCGGGCGGGATAGTGATCGCCCCGGGAAAGATCACGGTGCACGAGTTGTGGTACGCGTCCCAGGATCCGACTTGCTGCCCGAGCGTGCAGGCCACGACGGTCTGGACCTACGCCAACGGAGCCCTGACCCGGACCGGCACCACTCAGACTTAGGGCCCGCTCGGCCCCGCCTACGCCCGGGACGCAAGAAAGCGACGCGCNNCGCTGAGGGGTTGACGTTCTCAGGCGGCGGGGCCGGCCGCGCTGGTGGCGGCGCCGATGATGCGCTCGGCCAGCTCACGTTGCGCATCGATGACGTTCTTGACCAGCTCGAAGCCGGCCGTCACCGTCTCGCGAACGTCGAATTCGGGCAGATTGGAAAGCGATCCGTCGAATCCGTCAGAAACGACTCCGGCGAGCGAACCGATCGCCTGCTGCGCCACGTCCTGGTTGCGCTTGACCGTCGCCAGGGCGGCGTCGGTGACGGTGTCGGCGAACTGGCGGGCCTGGCCGAAGGCGGCCTCGAAAAGGCCCTGGGCCGACTTGATGGACTCCTCGGTCATGGTCCGGACGCTGCCGGCGAGATCGCTCTGGGTGGGGGCATCGGTCTGCTTGGCGGCGCTCACTGGTTCCTCCTATAGGTCGGCGGGTTGGTTTGAGCATACAGCAAAGTGCTAAGTAAATCTAGCACTTCCTGGCGCCGAGCCTCACCGCATCGGGACGGCATATGGTTGGGACAGGGCGCCGCCGCGCCGCCTGGCGGGACAACAGGTCCCAGTTCGAGGAGATCCATGAAACAGCTCAGCGGTGTCGACGCCAGCTTCCTCTACATGGAGACCGGGTCGCAGTTCGGTCACGTGAGCAGCCTGGCCGTCTTCGCCCGGCCCGACGCGCCCGGTTGGTCCGCGTACGAGGCCATGCAGGCCAAGCTGGCCCGCCGTCTCCCGGATCTCGAGCCGATGCGTCGGCGCCTGGTCGACGTTCCCTTCGGCCTGGATCACCCATTCTGGATCGAGGATCCCGAGTTCGACTTGGAGTTCCATCTCAGGGAATCGGCCCTGCCGTCCCCGGGGTCGGACGACCAGTTGAGTCAGCTGGTGGCCCGCTTGATCGCTCGGCCCCTCGACCGGCGCCATCCCTTGTGGGAGGTCTACGTCGTCGACGGGTTGGAAGGTGACCGTTTCGCGGTGATGGCCAAGCTCCATCACGCCACGATCGACGGCGCCGCGGGAGCCGAGCTGATGAAGATTCTCTACAACTCCGAACCGGGAGCCGCGGACGAGGCCCAGAGCCCTGGACTGCCGCGGACCGAGCGGGTCCCGAGTCCGGCCCAGACGCTGTCCAAAGTCATGAGCGGGGCGGTCGGCAAGCCCGGCAAGTTCGTCAAGCTACAAGTGCGGTCGATGCGAGCCATGGGAGAGCTGACCCGCAATCGGGGTCTGACCGGCCTGGCCGACCTGGTCCGCACCATCCCGAATCCCGTGGGGGCGAGGATCGCCGCCCGCGCCGATCGCGATGCCGACGCCGCCCCGCCGGCCCCGGAGAACGCGGCCCCTTCGACGCCATTCAACGGAGCCATCACTCCGCACCGGCGGGTGGCCCTCAGGTCGGTCCCGCTCGGCCGGGTCAAGGCCATCAAGGCGTCGGCCGGAGCTACCGTCAACGACGTGGTCATGGCCGCCTGCGCCGGGGCGCTGCGGCAATACCTTCTCGGTCATGACGCCCTGCCGACCTCGGCTCTGGTGGCCATGGTCCCGGCGTCGATCCGTACCGGCGCCGAGGAGGACCCATGGACCAACCGGGTGTCGGCGCTGTTTCCGATTCTGCCCACCACGACCGAGGATCCGATCGATCGGCTGCGCCAGATGCAGAAAACCATGGGGGAGGCCAAGGACCGCTTCGCCCTGGTGCCGGCGGACGTGCTCGTCGACTACGCCGACTTCGCGCCCCCGGCGCTGGCGATCCGGGCGGCGCGGATGTCCAGCCGGTTCCGGCTCGCAGACCGGATGAGACCGCCCTTCAACGTGGTCATCTCCAACGTCCCCGGCCCCCGGCACACCCTCTATCTCGACACGGCCGAGATGCTGCACTACTTCCCGGTGTCGACCATCGTGGACGGGCAAGGGCTAAACATCACGGTCCAGAGCTACCGGGACACCATGGACTTCGGGCTCGTCTCTTGCCGAGAACTGGTCCCCGACATCGAGGACCTGGCCGACCTGCTCGTAGAGGAGATCGCCGTGCTCGGCCGGGCGACGGGAGCCGCCGGCGCCTAGATCGCCCTTCGTCGCAGTCGAGAGCTACTGAACGGCGCGGTCGCGGCCTTCCCAGTAGGGAGTGCGCAACTCCCGCTTGAGCACCTTCATGGCGCCCGACAGGGGCAGGGGCTCGGAGCGGAACTCCACCACCTTCGGAACCTTGAAGCCGGCGATGCGTTCCCGCGCCCATTCCTTGATGTCCTCTTCGCTGACCTCGGCCTCGGGTCGCTTCACCACGATGGCGAGCACGGCCTCGCCCCACTTCTCCGAAGGGATGCCGATGACCGCGACCTGGGCCACGGCGGGGTGGCTGGCGATGGCGTTCTCGACCTCGGCCGAGTACACGTTCTCGCCGCCGGTGACGATCATGTCCTTGACGCGGTCGACCAGATAGAGGTAGCCCTCCGAGTCGATGTAGCCGGCGTCGCCGGTGTGGTACCAGCCGTCCCGGAAGGCTGCCGCCGTCTCTTCGGGCCGGTTCCAGTACTCGCGCATGTAGTTGCCCGCCTTGGCGCAGACCTCACCGGACGTGCCCGCGGCGACGACAGCACCGTGCTCGTCCTGGATCGAAATCACCGACCCGGGCATGGGCCGGCCGGCGGAGCGAAGCAGATCCCCTGCCCTGCGGTGCTCCTCGGGTCCCAGGCAGGTCAGGAGACCGCAGCTCTCGGTCATCCCGTAGCCCTGGTAGATGTCCATGTCGGGGAACAACCCGAGCACCCGTTCGAGCAAGGCCGTGGGCATCGGCGACGCGCCGTAGGTCAGGACCTTGAGCGACTTCAGCCTCTCGGGCTTGAACACCGGGTGGTCGAGGAGCATGCCGATCATGGTGGGCACCATCACCGTCATGGTCACCTGGTCCCGTTCGATGACGTCGAGCACCGACTCCGGGCTAAACACAGGCACCGACGTGGTCAGCCCACCCACGGACGGGACGGCCAGGATCCCCCCGAGGGAGGCGGCGTGGAACATCGGAGTCTGATGCAGGTACACGAACTCCTCCGACATGCCCCACCGCGTGGCCACCTTGTAGACGTCGAGCATGAGGGCCCGGTTGTCGAGCACCACGCCCTTGGGCAGACCGGTGGTCCCACCCGTGTACATGAGGATGGCGACGTCGTCCTCCTCACGCTCGGCCGGCACCTTGGCTTCCCCGGCCGAGACCAGGTCTTCGTACTTGAAGTCGTGCGGCGCGTCGCCCTCGCCGATGAGGACCACCTTGTCGATGCCGGCTTCCTCGCGGACGGCGCCGATCAGGCCGGCGAACCAGCTGTCGACGAAGCAGACCTTGCACCCGGAATCGGAGAGTATGAAGGACAGTTCCTTCGGCGCCAGGCGGAGGTTGAGGGGGTTGATGACGCTGCCGCTCAGGAAGCTGGCGTGATACAACTCGAGGTACTCGTGACCGTTTAGCGCCATCACGCCGTACCGGTCGCCGGGTCCGACACCCAACTCGGTCTTCATGCCGTCAGCCAGCCGGCAGACGCGATCCAGATGCTCGGCGTAGGTCGAGCTGAAAGATCCGTCGATGACGGCTGTCTTCTTCGGCACGCGCTCGACCGACGGCAACAGATAGCGGTGGTACACGAGTTCCTTCACCGGAGTCGCCCTCCTCAGCGTGACGGCATGTCACGCGCTCCGGGGATCATACGACGCCGATCGGGTTCCGCCACGCGGCGCTACCCTGGCGGCCATGGTGGACCTCGAGGAGCCGCGCAGCGCGCTCGGAGCGTTCATTCGCTCCCAGCGCGAGCTGGCCAACCTGTCGCTCCGCCAGATGGCCTCGCTGGCCGACATATCCAACCCCTACTTGAGCCAGATCGAGCGCGGCTTGCACGAGCCGTCCGTGCACGTGTTGAGGTCCATCGCCCGGGCTCTGGACCTTTCCGCCGAAACCCTTCTGGCGCGCGCCGGCCTGTTCGGCTCCGATGACGAACGACATCATGAGGGCGACACGGAGTCGGCGATCCGTTCCGATACCCGGCTCACCGACCAGCAGAAGCAAGCCCTGCTCGCCGTCTATCAGAGCTACTGCGCGGCCAACGCGGGGACCGGCGACAGCGCAAAAGGAACCGGGCGCCAGCGGGTGGTCAGACCACCAGGTGCTCGTCGGGAGCGCGAACGCCGATGACGGCGAGGGTCCGGCCCATCCCGAGCCAGGCCCCGCAGCACATCGTCAGGTCGGCGAGCTCGTCGTCGGCGAAGGCGCCCCTCATGCGGGCCCAGAACCCGTCGTCCATGGCCAAGTGATCCAGAGCGAACTTCTGGGCGAACTCGGCGGCCAGGCGCTCGCGTGCCGTGAGGACGGTGCTGGCGCGCCAGTCGGCGATCTCGGAGTAGAAGCCGTCGTCGATGCCCGCGGCCGGGCCGCCTTTGGCCCGGGTGTCCTGGCAGACGGCGCAGTCGTTGATCAGGGCGATGCTGTACCGGGCCGCCTCCCTCTCCCGCACGTCCAGCTTCGAGTGGGTGTAGATGGCATCGGAGAGGGCGCCCATGCCCATCGCCATTTCGGGCCTGGACAGGGTCCAGTCCACGTGCTCGCCCATGCCCCGGTCGCGGAAGTCGATTCGTGCCATGGGAGGATTCTAAAGGCCCGCCGACGATGCCGCCGGCGCGGACCGGCGACCGGGAGCTCATAGGGGCGGGGACCACCTCCCTGAGGTCCGGCGGGGAAGACCCGGCCGGGCCCCTCGACGCGGATGGTGAAGTGCACGAAAAAAAGGTTGGTGGCCGCGTACCGAAGGACTCCGGGGGACGCGATGATGCGAAGAAGACGGAGGGCGGTCCGCAGGCACCCGCTCTCGCTGGTGGTGGAAAGGAGAACCAGTGAGCATGGCGATGTCGCTTACAGGGACCTTTGAAGCCCCGGACTTCGCCGAGGTGCTGACCCTCGTCGCCCGGCGATCTTGCACGGGGCGGCTGAGCATTCGCGCCGGTTCCATGCACGCCACCATCCGTCTCAATGACGGCTTCGCGGTCGGGGTCGAGGTGAGCGGAGGCATCTGGCGCGAGTCCGGCCGAGACTGGCGGGCGTCGCTGGAAGAGGCGTTCCTCCAGGTCTTGCGGGCGGGCCGGGGTTCCTTCGAGTTCCAGCCGGGCGATCGGTTCGAGGTCGCATCTGTCAAGCCCGTCAAGCTGCCGGCCGTAGTGGCCGCGGCGACGAAGCGGCTGGCGAAATGGCGGGAGGTGGACTCGGTGATCCCCTCGATGAGCGCCATACCCCAACTGGCGGAAGGGATGGTCAGCGCCACCATGAGCGTCGACCGTGAGCAGTGGCGGGTCATCGTTGCCATCGACGGCCGTCGCACCGTCGCCGGGGTGGCCCGCCGTTTGAACATGGACCAGCTGAGCCTGGCGCAGATCCTCAAGCCGCTGGTGGAGGACGGCGCGGTCACTCTCGTCGGCCCTGAGAGCTGGTCGAAGTCGACGCTCACGAAGAGCTTGGACGTCGCAGGTGGCGCGGACGGAGCGGACGGTGCCGAGTCCACCGACGTTGTGGCCGAGGTCTCAGACGATGCGGTCGCCGGCGCCGACCAGGCNNCGAGGGGCCGGAGGCCGACGGACCGCGCCGCTCGACGATCGTGATACCCGCCTACAGAACCCGGCCGCGACCGACGGGCCTACCGGCGGGTGCCGCCCCGCTCGCCTGACCGAGATTTCGCCCACCGCCATGGACCCCGCCGTCATCTCCCTGTACTGCGGAGTGGTGGCGCTCGCGGTCCTGGCCCGGGCCGGCTGGCGCAGGCGACGGGCTCGCCCGACGACGCGCTACCTACAAGCCTTGCGTCGCGTCCACGACGCGACCTCCGGCGTTGTCGCGCCGGCGGTGTCGCCCCCGTCGATACGGGCGCAAGCCGCGCCATTTACGCCACGGACGAAGGCCCTCGACTTTCTCTCTCCGCTGAGGCGGCCCGGCGTCGGTCGACGCCTTGTCGGCGGCAGGGCCGTTCGCATCGGCGCGGCCGTAGCGACGGCCTGCGCCCTGGCCGGCGTGGGCGTGAAGCTGGCGGACCGGTCGGGTCCAGGGGGGAGCCACGTTCCGACCCAGCCGCCCGTTATCCAAGCCGCGGGGCATCAGGCGAACGCGACACCGACGAAGAGCGACGCCCAACCGCGTCCTGCGGCACCTCTCGTCATCGCTGGAGCCGATGGATCCGGCCACGCCGACTACACCGTGACCTCGGGCCCGGTACAGCTCGCCCTGGTCGTTTCGAGCCGATGTTGGGTCGAGATGCGGGCCGGCTCGATCAGCGGTCCCGTCCTGTACGAAGGTGTGTTGGGCCCCGGGGCCAAGCCCGCCTTCGAGAACGCGGGCGGGCTGTGGCTTCGGCTGGGCTATCCGCCCGGGGTGGCCGTACACGTCGACGGCCAGCAGGTTGGCCTGCCGGCCTCCGCCGCGCCCTTGGACGTCACGGTTGACAGCGCGGCGACCACGACCTGATCAGGGCCGGTCGACGACGAAGTACTTGGCTTGGGGATGGTGGCAGACGATCGCCGTGGTCGACTGCTCGGGATGGAGCTGGAACCCCTCGCTCACTTC